>NZ_BAABWV010000010.1:0-176263 GCF_040365005.1 Aquicoccus sp. SU-CL01552
ATCACGCTGTACGGGATCGCGGTCTCCGACCTGTCGGCCAACGATTTCCTGTTCTGATCCGCACAGGCGGATGATCAAAAGCCCCCCGCCCGGTGCCGGGCGGGGGGCGTACCCCCATCCTACTAGGCTATATCCGTGTCACCAACCGGGGCATTGCGCCGCCTCAAGTCCTGCGCTTTTCCTTCACGGCGGTGGGGTGGCCGTCCTTTTTCCAGCCGCTGAAGCCGCCGCGCAGGTTCTGCGCGTCAAGGCCCATCTCCTGCGCGACCCGGGTGGCCAGGAGCGAGCGCCACCCCGAGGCGCAGTAGAAGACATAGATCTTGTCTTCCGCGAACCACGGCTTGTGATAGGGGCTTTCCGGGTCGATCCAGAACTCCAGCATGCCGCGGGGCGCATGCCTGGCGCCGGGGATCATGCCCTCGCGTTCCAGTTCGCGCGGATCGCGGATGTCGACCAGAACGATGCTGTCGTCCTCCAGCTTGCCCGCCATCTCTTCGGCGGTGACCGAAACGACCAGCGCGTCAGCCTCTGCGAGCATCTGCTTGTAGCCTTTCGCCATCTGTTAGCGCCCCATGCTGTAGAATTCGGGGTTGGGTTTCATGCTGGTCAGGTTGGCCAGCCGGTTCGACATGCCGAAGAAGGCGGTGATCGCGCCGATGTCCCAGATGTCCTCTTCCGAGAACCCGTGGCCCGTCAGCGTCGCGATGTCCTCCTCGCCGACCTCGTAGGCCCGGTCACAGACCTTCATGGCGAAATCCAGCATGGCCTTTTGCCGCGCGGTGATATCCGCCTTGCGATAGTTGACCGCCACCTGGTCGGCGATCAGCGGGTCCTTGGCGCGGACGCGCAGGATCGCGCCATGGGCCACCACGCAATACTGGCACTGGTTCGCGTTGGAGGTGGCGACCACGATCATCTCGCGCTCGGCCTTGGTGAGGCCCTCCTTCTTCTCCATCAGCGCGTCGTGATAGGCAAAGAAGGCGCGGCATTCGTCGGGTCGGTGCGACAGCGTCAGAAAGACATTGGGCACGAAACCGGCCTTCTCCTGCACGGCAAGAAAGCGCTCGCGCAGGTCCTCGGGCAGGTCGGCAATCTCCGGTACCGGAAAGCGGCTGATCGGGGTCTTGGTCATGGTGGTCCTTTCTCAAACTGCGGCGGTCGTCAGACGCTCCGCCTGATAGGTCTAGCTCGTGTTGCCCGCAGGGGCCTGGTGGCGCGCGTGGACAGGGTCGCCACGTCAGTCAGGCTCATCCGTCTTGTCCGGGTCCAGCCCCGGCAACACCTCGCGATACCGATCCGGGGCAAGGCCGTATTCGGCCAGCACCTCGGGGGTATGCTGGGCAAAGCGGGGCGGGGCAGCGCGATAGCTGACGGGCGTGCGCGACAGCTTGATCGGGCTGCCGGTGCCGCGATAGTCGCCGATGTCCACCACCATTTCGCGATGGCGGGTGTGGGGATCGGCGACGACCTCGTCGATGCTGCGTACCGCGCCGCAGGGGACACCGCCCCTGATCAGGGTCCCGGACAGGGTGGCGCAGTCGTGGGCCGCCATGGCGGCCTCCAGCGCCTCCTTCAACGCATCGGCGTTGGCCAGCCGGTCTGAATTGGAGGCAAAGCGCGGGTCCTCGGCGATCTCGGGGTGGTCCAGCACGGTGCAGAGTTTGGCGAACTGGCGGTTGTTGCCGACGGCCAGGAACAGCGGCGCATCCTTCGTCCGATAGGTGTCATAGGGACAGATGTTGGGATGCGCGTTGCCGGTGGGCTGCGCCACCTTGCCCGACAGGTAGTAGTTCGGCAGATGCGGATGCAGCAGCGAGACGCCGCAATCGTAAAGCGTGGTCTCGACGAACTGGCCCTTGCCGCTTTGCGCGCGCTCGTTCAGCGCCATGCAGATGCCGAGCGCTGCATTCAGCCCGGTCACCATGTCAACGACGGGCAGGCCCACGCGGGTGGGGGTGCCATCCTTCTCGCCGTTGACGCTCATGATCCCGCAGAGCGCCTGGATCGCGGCGTCATAGCCCGGCAGCCCGCCCATGGGGCCATCTGCGCCGAAGCCCGAGACGCGGCAGTGGATCAGCCGCGGGAACCGCGCCTGCAACTCCTCCGTACCCAGACCCCAGCGTTCCAGAGTGCCGGTCTTGAAGTTCTCGATGAAGACATCGGCACTGTCGAGCAGCTCCAGCAGCAGGGCGCGGCCCGCCTCCTGCGAGAGGTCCACGGCGATGCCGCGCTTATTGCGGTTGAGGCCCTGGAAATAGCTTGCCGCCCCGTCGAGAAAGGGCGGTCCCCAGCCGCGGGTCTCGTCACCTGCGGGCGGTTCCAGCTTGATCACGTCGGCGCCGTGATCGGCGAGGATCTGGCCGCAATAGGGCCCGCCAAGCACGCGGCTGGCGTCGATGACCTTGAGGTTGGAAAGGGACCCTTGAGGGGCAGTCATTGGCGTCTCCGGGGTTCGTTTCGGGGCGGTTCAGGCGGGTTGCGACAGGGCGGCGAGATCCCGGCGCCAATCGGCGGCGAAGGCGGGATAGGTCTCGGCCAGTTCGTCCAGAACGCGGCCGCGCAGCAGGGCCAGCGTGGCGGCATCGGGGGCGGGGGTTTCGGGCACGCTTCCAGGGTGATCGAAGGCAAAGCCCGTCGCCTCCCGGATCGAGGACAGGTTTTCGCCGGGGTGGGTGCTTTCCAGCGTGAAACCAGGACGCGCTTTGTCGAAGGAGAAAAGTCCCTTGCCGGTCAGCAACGCCACCGGGCCGCCGGGCCGGTAGACCTCCGGGTCCGAGACGCCGGGGGCCGAGATGAAATCGACCTTCTCGACCATGACGCGGGGGCTGTGTTCCTCGCGGAACAGGATCACCCGGGGCACGGTGAAATAGAGATAGGCCGAGCCGAAGGAACCGGGCCAGCGGACCTTGACCTGCGGGTAGTCACCGACGCCCACGAGGTTGACGTTGGCCTGCCCGTCGATCTGCCCGCCGCCGAGGAAAAAGGCGTCGATCCGCCCCTGGCCGGCGCAGTCGAAGAGTTCGCAGGATCCGTTGGTAAAGAAGTTGTGGTCGACCGATCCGAGGATGGACAGCCGGACCTCCTGCGTGCCCTCGTCCAGCGCGCGGCGCAGCATGGCGCCCGCGGCCGGCATCGGGGAAGAGGCCCCGACGGCGACGTGGCGCACGCCCTCGAGTAGCCGGGCGATGGTGACGATCAGGACCTCGCGGGGCAGGATATTGCTCATGCCGGTTCTCCCACTTGCGCGGTCTCGGCCATGTAGGCGTCGAAACCCTCCTGCGTGCGGGCGGCGGCGGCATAGCGTTTCAGCTCGTCCACGTCGGCGGGGTATTCGCCCCAGAGCCCATAGGGCCAGGCGCCGCGCGGGGCCTCGGCCACGGCGCTGACGTAGAGCGCGGGCAGAACGCCGGCAGCCGTCTTTTCGTCGGCCAGAAGGTTGCCCTCGACGATGCGATCGACGGTTACGAAGGTCTCTTGGGCGGCATAGGCCATCGGCGCCAACTCGCGCCGGCGGCCGATCCAGACATTGCCGTGGCGGTCGGCCAGGGGGGCGTGAAAGATCGCCACGTCGGGGTGGATCGCCGGGATCAGGGCCACCGGGTCCCGGCCCTCGGTCATGGGGTTGTCGATCACGACCCAGTCGGGGCGATTTGCCAGCACGTCGGTTCCGATCAGGCCGCGCAGGGGCAGGAAGGGTGACCCTTTCTGTGCCGCGATAAGCCCGGCGTGAACGGCGGGGCAGGTGGCGTCGATGACCTTGATGCGGCCCGTCTTGACGGCGTCGTTGAAGCGCGGGGCGCCCCCGGCCTCGCCAAGGCTCACGGCGCTGGTCTCGACCGAGCGGACGCAGCCCGCGCCCACCAGCATGTCGACCTGAAGTCCGCCGGTGGGCACGCAGACCAGGTCGAGATCGCGCAGGCCCGCCGCGATCATCGGACGGGTCAGCGCCATGGAGACGCCAGCGTAATCCACCGGAACGGCAATGCGCATCCCGCTGCGCAACCGGGCGACGATGGAGCCGAGATCGCTCTGCATGGGGTCCTCCTCCCTCCGCGCCCCTCCCGGCGCGTGTTCTATAATATGGAACATATACCCGGAATTAAGCATAGGAGGCGGGATAAAGGACTGTCAATCACTCAAGTGACGCCGTCTTTCCGCAGCGGTCGCCAAGGAACGTCAGGTCTTGGCAGATGTAGTTCTTTCGAAAAGTATTGAATACGGGCTGTCGTTCTATAATGTGGAACAAATGACAGACAAGGCTTTCGTAAAGGGATTGCGGCTTATCGAGGCCATGGCGGCCAGCGATGGCCCGCGCGGGGTGACCGACCTCTCCCGGCAACTGGACCTGACCAAGAGCAACGTCCACCGCCTGCTCACCACGCTTTCCACCCATGGTTACATCCGGCAGGACCCGGACAGCAGCGGCTACGAGCTCACCACGAAACTCTGGGAATTGGGCGGCAAGGTGGTCGGCCGGCTCGATCTGACCAGGGTTGCGCGCCCCGCCATGGAGCGTCTCGCGGCCCTGACCGGCGAGACGGTGCACCTGTCGCTTTTGGAAAACGAGGACGTGGTCTATCTCGACAAGATCGACAGCAGCCACCATATCCGCGCCCACACGAGCGTCGGCCAAAGGGCGCCCGCCTATACGATGGCGACCGGCAAGGCGATGCTCTCGACTCAGCCCGACGCCTATCTTGAACGCTATCGCAACCGGCTGCAGCCGTTCACGGGGCACACCGTCACCACCATGGATGCGCTCTATCGCGACATCGAGGAGGTGCGACAGAAGGGCTATGCGCAGGTTCTGCACGGACAGTGGCGCAGCGGCATCGCGGCTTGTGCCTGTGCGATCCGTGGCCCGCTGGGGGATCTTGCCGGGGCCATCGGCGTTTCGGGGCCCGATACGCGGGTGCAGCAAGCAGAGCTGGATGCCTTTGCACCCCATGTGGTGGCCGCCGCACAGGCAATCTCGCGCGCGCTCGGGTATACGGCGGATTGAAGTGGTAACGTGAACCGGGTGCAGAGCGTCGGTCGGGCTCCCGTGGATTGCATGGCCCGAAACGGTATTGCCAGGGGATCGGGTCTGGATTGAATGCCGGATCTGCGGGACACAGACGGGCCGTGTGGGCCACCAGCAGCTCAAAGTTGCTTGCGCAACCCAGCCGGATGCCCGGCGATCGGAAACAACCGTCGGCATGGACCAGGGGCCAATTTCGCAATAGACGTTGATCTTGGCAGATCGGAACGCCCGGACGCGGCATGGGTCTGTCAACTCTGGTACGCACAGAACAGGCCCGGCGCGACGGGATCGCGCGCAGGAGGATGAGCGACAGCAGAAAAGGACAGGTCGGCAGGTGGTCAAGAAAACAGATGATGCGGCGCTTCGTCAGAACCCCCATGCGGTCAAGGAGCAGCGCGAAAAGAACCTCGAGGTCGCCATCGGACGGCAGGTGCGTGACCTGCGCAAGCGGCAGCGGATGACCGGCGCCGATCTGGCCGACCGGACCGGGCTGTCGGTGGGGATGCTGTCCAAGATCGAGAACGGGCTGATCTCGCCGTCGCTCAAAACCATCTCGGCCCTGGCCCACGCGTTGCGGGTGCCGCTGGTCCAGTTGTTCTCCGGGTATGAGGAAACCCGCGGCTGCATGCATGTGAAGGCCGGCGAGGGGGCCGAAATCGACCGCGCGGGCACGCGGGCGGGCCATCAGTACAACCTGCTGGGGCACATCGGGTCGAACAATTCGGGCGTGGTGGTGGAACCCTATCTCATCACCCTGGATGCGAACTCGCATTTCCAGACCTTCCAGCATGAAGGGATCGAGTTTCTCTATATCCTCGAGGGCAGCGTCAATTACCGCCACGGGGATCAGAAGTACCTCCTCGAACCGGGGGACTCGCTGTTCTTCGATTCGGACGCGCCGCACGGGCCGGAGGAGATCGTGGGCCTTCCGCTGCGCTATCTTTCGATCATCACCTACCCGCAAGCGCGTTGATCCATACGCGGCCTGCCTAATCTTTCATCAAATTTCGCGCGAAAGGAGATGGGGCGCCTGCAAAACGGGCAGCTCGACCCGACTACGTCGGGTTTTCCATGCGGGACAGAAAGTTTCTTGAAGGGAAACTCATTTTCTCGCTAATGAAGGTGCGACGACGCAGATCGCGTCTCGGCACAGTCACAAGGAGAGCCTCTCATGTGCGGCATTGTTGGCCTGTTCCTGAAAAAGGACGACCTTCGCCCGAAGCTGGGCGATATGCTGACCGATATGCTCATCACCATGACCGATCGTGGTCCCGACAGCGCGGGCATTGCGATCTATGGCGATGAGGATGCAGGTCGCATCAAGATTACCCTGCAGTCCGATACGCCCGAGATCGCTTTTGCGGATCTCGAGGCCGGGTTGAACCGCGCTCGTGGCATCAAGGCCGGCGTGAAGGTGGTCGACACCCACGCCGTTCTGAGCTTGCCGGAAGAGAAAGAGGCCGAGGCCATCGCCTTTCTCGAGGAGCAGGGGCTTCGCATCATGGGAGCCGGCGCGTCGATGGAGATCTACAAGGAGGTCGGCCTTCCCAAGGATGTCGCGGCGCGCTTCGGTCTGCGTGACATGGGCGGAAGCCACGGCATCGGCCACACCCGCATGGCCACCGAGTCCGCCGTGACCACGATGGGCGCGCACCCGTTCTCGACCGCCGACGATCAATGCCTCGTGCACAATGGGTCGCTGTCCAACCACAACCAGATGCGGCGCAAACTGGCCAAGAAGGGCGTGTTCACCCGCTCGGAAAACGACACCGAGGTCGGCGCCGCCTATATCTCGTCGCGCATCGCGGAGGGGGCTTCGCTGCGCGAGGCGCTGGAAGGCACCATCGAGGATCTGGACGGGTTCTTTACCTTTGTCACCGGCACCAAGAACGGCTTTGGCGTCGTGCGCGACCCGATTGCCTGCAAGCCGGCGGTGATGGCCGAGACCGATGACTACGTCGCCTTTGCCTCGGAATACCGCGCCTTTGCCGACCTGCCGGGGATCGACGCCGCCCGCGTCTGGGAGCCGGAACCCGCAACCGTCTACTTCTGGGAGCGCTGAAATGCCGACACTGGATATGTCTTCCATGGAGCTGCGCCAGGTCAACGAGACCCTGCAAACCGCTGCCAAGTCGCAGGCCAACGAGGCCTTTGAAATCACCAACCCGCGCGGCAGCCATGCCGTGGCGGTCGGTCTCGACGGCCCGCTCTCGGTCACCGTGCAGGGATCGACCGGCTACTACTGCGCTGGCATGAACAAGGACGCCTCGATCCGGGTGACCGGCTCGACCGGACCCGGCGTGGCCGAGAACATGATGTCCGGCGAGGTCGTCATCGAGGGCGACGCGTCGCAATACGCCGGTGCCACCGGGCACGGCGGCCTGTTGAACATCAAGGGCAACGCCTCGTCGCGCTGCGGCATCTCGATGAAGGGGATCGACATCGTGGTGCATGGCAACATCGGCCACATGTGTGCCTTCATGGCGCAAAAGGGCAACTTGGTGGTGCTGGGCGATGCTGGCGATGCGCTGGGGGACTCGCTTTATGAGGCGCGGCTCTTCGTGCGCGGTTCGGTGAAATCGCTGGGCGCCGACTGCATCGAGAAAGAGATGCGCCCCGAGCATATCGAGATCCTGACGGACCTGCTGGCGCGGGCCGGGGCAGATGCCAAGCCCGAGGAATTCAAACGGTACGGTTCGGCCCGGCAATTGTACAATTTCAAGATCGACAACGTCGACGCCTATTGAGGAGCGGACCATGTCCAAGCCACATCAAACATTGCCGCGTCAGTCCTGGACGTTCTCGAACGACATCAATTCCGAGATCCGGCGTGCTGCCGATACCGGCATCTACGACATTCGCGGCGGCGGGGCGAAACGGCGGGTGCCGCATTTCGACGACCTGCTGTTTCTCGGCGCCTCGGTCAGCCGTTACCCGCTCGAAGGGTACCGCGAGAAATGCGACACCTCGGTGACCCTCGGGACGCGGTTCGCGAAGAAACCGATCGAGTTGAAGATCCCGATCACCATCGCCGGCATGTCCTTTGGCGCGCTGTCCGGAACCGCCAAGGAGGCCCTGGGCCGGGGCGCGACCATGGCTGGCACCTCGACCACCACCGGTGACGGCGGCATGACCGAGGAAGAGCGCGGCCATTCCGAGAAGCTGGTCTATCAATACCTGCCCAGCCGTTATGGCATGAACCCGGACGATCTGCGCCGCGCCGATGCGATCGAGGTCGTCGTCGGACAGGGCGCCAAACCGGGCGGCGGCGGGATGCTTCTGGGTCAGAAGATCACCGAACGGGTCGCCGGGATGCGCGATCTGCCGGTCGGCATCGACCAGCGCTCGGCCTGTCGTCACCCGGACTGGACCGGTCCCGATGACCTCGAGATCAAGATCCTCGAACTGCGCGAGATCACCGGCTGGGAAAAGCCGATCTACATCAAGATCGGCGGCGCGCGGCCCTATTACGATACCGCGCTGGCGGTCAAGGCCGGGGCCGACGTGGTGGTTCTGGACGGGATGCAGGGCGGCACCGCCGCGACACAGGATGTGTTCATCGAACATGTCGGACAACCGACGTTGGCCTGTATCCGGCCGGCGGTTCAGGCGCTTCAGGACCTGGGGATGCACCGCGAAGTGCAGCTGGTGGTTTCCGGCGGCATCCGCAGCGGGGCGGACGTGGCCAAGGCCCTTGCCCTTGGCGCCGACGCGGTCTCGATCGGCACCGCGGCGCTGGTCGCGCTTGGGGACAACGACCCGAAATGGGAAGACGAGTACCAAAAACTCGGCACCACCGCCGGGGCCTATGACGACTGGCACGAGGGCCGCGACCCGGCCGGGATCACCACGCAGGATCCCGAGCTGATGAAACGGCTTGACCCCATCGCCGCCGGGCGCCGCCTGCGCAATTATCTCAACGTGATGACGTTGGAATGCCAGACCATTGCGCGGGCCTGCGGCCACAACCACGTGCACAACCTCGAACCCGAGGATCTCTGCGCGCTGACCATGGAAGCGGCGGCAATGGCGCAGATCCCTCTGGCCGGCACCAACTGGTATCCGGGCAAGCCCGGCTTTTGAGACATGACGATCCAAGAGGGGCCTTCGCGCCCCTCTTTCTCCGACAGGGAACAGGAAACAGCCGATGAGCAAACTTGCCAAATTCGCCGAGGACAACGGCATCAAGTATTTCATGATCTCCTATACCGATCTGTTCGGTGGTCAGCGCGCCAAACTGGTGCCGGCGCCCGCGATCGCGGACATGGAGAAAGACGGGGCGGGGTTTGCCGGGTTCGCCACCTGGTTCGACATGACCCCGGCGCACCCCGACATGCTGGCCGTGCCGGACCCGGATGCGGTGATTCAACTGCCGTGGAAGCCCGAGGTGGCCTGGGTGCCCGCCGATTGCGTCATGGAGGGGACACCGGTTGATCAAGCCCCCCGCAACGTGCTGAAGAAGGTGGTGGCCGAGGCCGCCGAGGCCGGGCTGCGCGTCAAGACCGGCATCGAGGCCGAGTTCTTCTTGCTGACGCCCGAGGGCGACAGGATCTCGGACCCCTACGATACCGCGGAAAAGCCCTGTTACGACCAGCAGGCGGTGATGCGCCGTTTCGACGTGATCGCCGAGATCTGCGACTACATGTTGGAATTGGGCTGGGGCCCGTACCAGAACGACCACGAGGACGCGAACGGCCAGTTCGAGATGAACTGGGAATTCGATGATGCACTGGTCACCGCCGACCGGCATTCGTTCTTCAAGTTCATGGTGAAATCCGTGGCCGAAAAGCACGGGCTTCGCGCGACCTTCATGCCCAAGCCCATCGAGGGGCTGACCGGCAATGGCTGTCACGCGCATATTTCGGTCTGGGATCTGGACGGCAAGGTCAACGCCTTTGCCGGCGATGCCGGCGGCCAGGTTGGCGAGGTGGGCCTTTCCGAACAGGGTGGCTACTTCCTTGGCGGGATCATGAAACATGCCGAGGCGCTGGCCGCGATCACCAACCCGACCGTGAACAGCTACAAGCGGATCAATGCGCCGCGCACCATGTCGGGCGCCACCTGGGCGCCGAACACGGTGACCTGGACCGGCAACAACCGCACCCACATGGTCCGCGTGCCGGGTCCGGGCCGGTTCGAGCTGCGGTTGCCGGATGGCGCGGTGAATCCCTATCTGCTGCAGGCTGTGATCATTGCTGCCGGTCTCTCCGGCATCTCGACAAAGGCCGATCCGGGCAAGCGCCATGACATCGACATGTACGCGGAGGGCCACACGGTGACGGATGCGCCAAAACTGCCGCTCAACATGCTGGACGCGATCCGCGCCTATGACAAGGACGATGAACTCAAGTCCAAGTTGGGCAAGGACTTCTCGGCCTCCTACGTGAAGATGAAGCATCAGGAATGGAACGCGTTCGTTTCGCATTTCTCCCGGTGGGAAAAGGACAACACGCTCGACATCTGATCGGGTTTCTCCCCCTCCGGGGTGGGTTTCCCGCCCCGGATCTCCCTATGGCCCGGCGTTCTGCCGGGCCTTTTTTCGTCTGGACGCTGACGGCGCCTCGCCGAAGAACCGCCGGTAGGCGTCAGAGAAATGGGTCTGGCTGGAAAAGCCGGTCATCTGCGCCACTTCGGACAGCGGCAGGCGGCTGGCCCCGATCAACTCGCGCGCGGTTTCAAGCCGAATGCGGCGATAGCTTTCCATCATCGAACGCCCCAGTGCCGCGACGAATTGCCGGTGAAGCTGGCGGGTCGACAGCCCGACGAGCGTGGCGATCTGGTCCTGGCCAAGCGGGTCGGCGATATGGGATTCCATGAGGTCCAGCGCCGCCGCCACCGCCTTGGGCAACACCCCGTAGCGCGACGAGATCGAGGCCTGCTGCGGGGCGTCGGCCCCCCGGATTTCCGTCTGGATGAACCAGTCCGAGATCCGCTGCGCAAAGCGGGTGCCGTGGTCGCGGGCAATGATCGCATGCATCATGTCAAGCGGGGCCGAGCCGCCGGCACAGGTATAGCGGTCCCGGTCGATCACGAAGAGCCGCCGTTCCAGCAGCCACAGGCCGGGAAGGGTGTCGAAATCGCCGTAATGATGCCAGTGGACGGTAAAGCGGCGCCCCTCCAACAGACCCGCTTTCGCCAGGATGACCGCCCCGCCCGAGATGCCGCCAAGCGCCACGCCGGCACGGTCGGCCTGACGGAGCCAGGCAAACACCCCGGCGTCGTTGAACCGGGCGGGATCGCCGCCGGCCACCACGAACACCATGTCGAAATCCGGGGCCACGTCGTGGAAATTCCGGGCCTCGAACCGGGCGCCGATCGAGGCCGTCGCCTGCGCCCCCCCGGTCGTCAGAAGCGTCACCTCATAGGCTTTCGTCGGGGAAAACAGGTTCGCTGCACGCAACGGCTCGAGCGCGGCGGCGGTCGACAAAAGCGCGAAGCCATCGACGAGGAGAAAGGCGATTCGGCGCATGTGGGCGCGCCTCCGATACGCGTTGTTTCATGGCCTTATTACAGAAGTATGCGGCGGAATTAAAGAAGTCATGACCAGACCTTCCCGATAAGATCAGATCCAAGACGAAGGAGAGATCCGATGAAATTCTCAGGCTTCAAAGTGCTGAAAGAGGCTTTGACCGGCCACAAGGGGTGGAAACCCCTGTGGCGAAATCCCGAGCCGAAACCTGCGTATGACATCGTGATCGTGGGGGGCGGCGGCCATGGGCTGGCCACCGCCTATTACCTTGCCAGCACATTCGGGATCACCAACATCGCGGTGGTCGAGAAAAGCTGGCTCGGCTCCGGCAACATCGGGCGCAACACGACGATCATCCGGTCGAATTACCTGCTGCCGGGCAACCAGCCGTTCTACGAATTCGCGATGAAGCTCTGGGAGAACCAGGAGCAGGACCTCAACTTCAACTCGATGGTCAGCCAGCGGTCGATCATCAACCTGTTTCATTCCGACGGCCAGCGGGATGCCTTTCGGCGACGCGGCAACGCGATGCATCTCTCGGGCGCGGGCGGGACGCTGCTGTCGGACAAGGACCTGCGCGAAATGGTCCCGTTCCTGAACTTCGACAACGCGCGGTTCCCGATCAAGGGCGGGCTGATGCAGAAACGCGCCGGTACCGCGCGGCACGACGGGGTGGCCTGGGGATATGCCCGCGCGGCGGACCTGCGCGGCGTCGACCTGATCCAGAACTGCGAGGTCACCGGTTTTCGCATCGAGGATGGCGCGATGGTCGGGGTGGAAACCTCGCGCGGGTACATCGGCGCCAAGAAAGTCGGCGTCGCGGTGGCCGGCTCGTCCTCGCGGGTGATGTCGATGGCGGGCATGCGCCTGCCAATCGAAAGCCACGTGCTCCAAGCCTTCGTGTCCGAGGGGCTCAAGCCGGCCATTCCAGGGGTCATCACCTTTGGCGCGGGGCATTTCTATGTCAGCCAGTCCGACAAGGGCGGGCTGGTCTTCGGCGGCGATATCGACGGGTACAATTCCTATGCACAACGCGGCAACCTGCCGGTGGTCGAGGACGTGGTCGAGGGCGGCATGGCCCTGATGCCAATGATCGGGCGCGCGCGCCTTTTGCGCGGCTGGGGCGGGGTCATGGACATGTCGATGGACGGCTCGCCGATCATCGACCGCACCGATATCGACGGGCTCTATTTCAACGGGGGCTGGTGCTACGGCGGGTTTAAGGCGACACCGGCCTCGGGCTATGCCTTTGCGCATCTGCTTGCCACCGATACGCCGCATCCGACCGCGACCGCCTATCGCATGGACCGTTTCGCACGCGGCTACGTCATCGATGAAAAGGGCGTCGGCGCCCAACCCAACCTGCATTGAGGAGAGAGACATGCTGATCCCTCATCCGCTCCTCGGCCTGCGCGACAGCCAGGAATTCACCTATCTCGGGGATGCCGCCCTGATGTATCGCCCGGACCCGGAGGCACCGGACGCCGAGCGCGCGTTCTGCGACCATGTCTTTTTGCGCGACAACCCGGCGGGTGTGCACCGCGAGCTCTGGTTCCACGAACAGGGCGACCGGTCCTGGCTGGTGGTCACGCGCAACACCCTGACCCATGAAATCCTGGGCGCCGAACTGGCCACGGACGTCAAGCAGCGAGGCGAGAAATGACACGGTTGACCGGCGGTCTGATCGACCGCGACACCCCGCTCAACTTCACGTTCAACGGCAAGCCACTCAAGGGATATGCGGGCGATACGCTGGCATCGGCCCTGCTGGCCAACGGTGTGCAGTTCGTCGGGCGGAGCTTCAAGTATCATCGCCCGCGCGGCATCCTGTCTGCCGGGTCGGAAGAGCCCAACGCGCTTGTCGCCCTGCGGGACGGGGCCTGGGCCGAGCCGAACACGCGGGCCACGGTGGCCGAGCTGTTCGGCGGTCTCTCTGCCCGCTCGCAAAATCATATGGGGCCGCTCGAACGCGATCTCTTGGCGGTCAACGATCTGCTCTCGCCCTTCTTCGCGGCCGGGTTCTACTACAAGACATTCATGTGGCCGCGCGCCTTTTGGGAAAAGCTCTACGAACCGGCGATCCGCAAGGCGGCGGGGCTTGGGGCGCTGTCGATGCTGCCCGATCCTGATGCCTATGACAAAGGCTTCCTTCATTGCGACCTGCTGGTGATCGGCGGCGGTGCGGCGGGACTTGCGGCGGCCCTGACCGCCGGGCGTGCCGGTGCGCGCGTGATCCTTGCGGATGAGGATTTTCGCTTGGGCGGTCGGCTGTTGTCGGAAAGCGATCCGCTGGACGGCGCGCCCGCCTCTGAATGGGTGACCAGGGTTCACGACGAGTTGGACGCGCTGCCCAACGTGCGGATCCTGCCGCGCACCACGGTGTTCGGTGTCTATGACCACGGCATCTATGGCGCGGTCGAGCGGGTGAGCGATCACCTCCCCGCGCCCTCGACGAAAGTGCGCCAGACCCTGTGGCGGATCACCGCCAAGCGCGCGGTGCTGGCCGCCGGCGCGCTGGAGCGGCACATCCCCTTTGCCGACAACGACCGGCCGGGCATCATGCTGGCCGGGGCGATGCGGGCCTATGCCAACCGCTGGGCGGCGGCCCCGGTGCGTGAGGGCGGCGATCCGGTCGCGATCTTTACCAACGGCGACGACGGACACCGCACCGCGCTGGACCTGATCGCCAAGGGCGTGCCGGTGCTGGGTGTTGTCGATACGCGGACGGACGCACCCAAACTCGGGGCCTACGAGGTGTTCGCGGGGGCAACTGTCACCGGCACGCGTGGGCGCAAGGGTGTCAACGCCATCGAGATCACCCAGGGCGGCAAGGCGAGCTGGCATCAGGTCGGCGCGCTTGGCGTGTCGGGGGGATGGAATCCCAATGTCCATCTCGCCTCGCACCATCGCGGTCGGCCGGTCTGGAACGACGATATCCTGGGCTTCGTGCCCGGCGAGGACGGCCCAAAGGGTCTGATCCCCGCCGGTGCGGCCATGGGCAAGGGCAGCACCGCGATGGCGCTGGCTGACGGGCGGCGCGCGGCGGTCGCGGCGCTGTCCGACCTGGGCCTCACCGCGCCCGAGATCGCGCTGCCGGAGGCCGAGGACCATTCGCAGGCACAGGCCGCTTTCTGGCACATGCCGGGCAAGAAACGCGCCTGGGTCGATTTCCAGAACGACGTGACGGTCAAGGACATCGCACTGGCGCACAAGGAAAACATGCGCTCGGTCGAGCATCTGAAACGCTGGACCACGCTGGGCATGGCGACCGACCAGGGCAAGACCTCGAACATCTCGGCGCTGGCGGTGATGGCCGAACTGACCGGCGCGACGATCCCCGAAACCGGGACGACGATCTTTCGCCCGCCCTACACGGGGGTTTCGCTCTCGGTTCTGGGGGGGGGCGATACCGGCCCGCAGTTTCGCCCGACCCGCCTGACCCCGACCCATCATTGGGCCGAGGCGCGGGGCGCGGCCTTTGTCGAGGTCGGGCAGTGGATGCGCGCCCAGTATTTTCCGCAGCCGGGTGAAACCCATTGGCGTCAGTCTGTCGACCGCGAGGTCAAGGCGGTGCGCGCGGGCGTGGGCCTGTGCGATGTGACGACGCTGGGCAAGGTCGATGTGCAGGGTGCGGATGCGGGCGAGTTCCTTAACCGGGTCTACGCCAACATGATGGGCACGCTCAAGGTGGGGCGGGTGCGCTATGGGTTGATGCTGCGCGAGGACGGCCACCTTTACGACGATGGCACCTGCGCGCGGATGGCGGAGGATCACTATGTGGTCACCACCACCACGGCGAACGCTGGCGCGGTCTATCGCAACATGGAATTCGCGCGTCAGTGCCTGTGGCCCGAGCTGGACGTGCAGTTGATCTCGACCACCGACGCATGGGCGCAGATCGCAGTGGCGGGGCCGAATTCGCGCGAGCTTCTTGGCCGGATCGTGGATGATCAGGACCTGTCGAGCGAGGCTTTCCCCTTTATGGCCTGCGCCGATCTGACGATCTGTGGGGGGCTGCGGGCGCGGCTGTTCCGGATCTCCTTCTCCGGGGAACTGGCCTATGAGATCGCGGTGCCTGCCCGCTATGGTCATGCGCTGATGGCGCGGTTGATGGAGGCCGGCGGGGATCTGGGGGCGACGCCCTATGGAACCGAGGCCCTGGGCGTGCTGCGAATCGAAAAAGGCCACGCGGCGGGGGCCGAACTGACCGGTCAGACCACGGCGCAGATGCTGGGCCTGGGCAAGATGGTCTCGGCCAAGAAGGACTCGATCGGCGCGATCATGTCCCGGCGCGAGGGGCTGGCGCAGGAAACCCGCCGCCTGGTCGGGCTGAAGCCGGTCGATCCGGCGCGGCTGGTGCCGTCGGGCTGTCACCTCTTTGCCAGGGGCGCCGAGCAAAACCTCGAGAGCGACGAGGGTTGGGTGACCTCGGCCTGCTATTCCCCGCATGTGGGCAGCCATATCGCCCTTGGATACCTGAAAAACGGCGACACCCGCATGGGCGAGGTGATCACCGCGACCAACCCGCTGGAGGGGCAGACCTTCGAGGTCGAAGTCGTCCCGGCCCATTTCGTCGACCCGGAAGGAGTGTGTCTTCGTGACTGACCTGACACCGCTTACCGCCCTTGGCGCGGAGACCGCCCGCAATGAGACCTTCGGCTCGCTGAGCGTGACCGAGAACACCGATCTTGCGCTTGCCTCGCTGACGTTGCGCAAGGGGCAAGACGCGCCCGCACCCTTCGGCCTGACTCTTCCGCAGGCAGGCGGAGTCGTATCTGGCGACGGGGTCTCGGCCTTTTGGTCGGCCCCCGATCAATGGATGATCGAAGCGCCGGGGCAGGGCGCGACCGATTTCGCCGCACAGGTGAAATCGCAGGCGCCGGGGTGTTCCGTCACCGAACAGACCGACGGGTTCACCGAGTTCGAGATCACCTCGCAGGCGGGGGCAGCCCCCATCGAGGCGCTGATGGAAAAGCTGGTGAACATCGACCCAGCCGCCTTGCCGCCGGGCAGCGCCACGCGCACCGGGCTGCACCATATGACCGTCTTTCTGGTGCGCCGCACCGAGGATCGACTGGCCGTGGTCGGGATGCGATCCCTCGCGCTGTCACTGTGGCACGCGCTGAGCACCGCCGCGCACCGACTGGGAGGCTGAGCGGTCATTGTGACGGACAGGCTGCGCAACTCCGGCGCGGCCACCCGGGTATCTGATCGCACCTCATCCACGGCCACACCCGGGGGCGAGCAGCCATCCCCAAGGTATCACATCGGCACACGGGGCGCCAAGAGAAGGCCCGCGTCCTGGTTTGCGGACAAGCCATGTCCGGTCAGCGCATGGGTCATCCCAAATCCTTCCGCCATGCGCGGGAGGTTTCATCCTCCCATGAAAAAGCCGTCCCCGCATTATCGCAGGATCCTGCGGCCACGCCGCGGCTGACGCGTATCGTCCGCAAACCGACCATGCCGCCGAAGTGACCGCGTGAGGGGGGACGGACCCGGGGCGCGTGGAACCAAAACCCCGACTGCCCCCCGGAACAGCCCGTGATCCATATCAGGGCTGCCCGTCTTCCAGCATTGCCTGCCCCCTGACGTAGCTCTGCCGACCCTCTGTACTGACCCCGTCAGCCGGATTCCTTCGTATTCCAATATGAGACAAAAAGATTCCTGCGGCGATTTGGGTAAAGTTTGGCCCTGATAAGATTCCATTTCCATTTTGCGTATCATATTGATACCAGAAGGGTTGCTAAGGTGTCACCGAAATACTCTTTAGGGAGATCATATCGGCGCATGGTGTTCCAAATTGAGCCGAAAAGAATTTTCGTGAGGCGTCGTCTGCAACGCCCATGCCGTCTGTTGAGACGGTTTGATGTGTCCGATTTGAAATCAATGCCTTTGTGTTTTTCGGGGTATTCACCATGGATCTTCTGACCGATGCCAGTCATTTCATGGCTGCAGGCCTGCTGAGCCTGGGGGTCTCTCTCGCCATCGTTCAAACCCGGGGGCTGCACCTGGGGCGAACGGCACGCGGACACGCCGGCGAGGAAATCCAAAGCACCCATGCGCGCCCGACGCCCCGCATCGGCGGGCTCGCCTTGATGCTCGGCCTTCTTCTTTCGGTGGCGCTCTCTTCTGGCGAGGTCAGGGACCTTTTGCTGCTTGCAAATTTCGCCTGCCTGCCTGTCTTTCTCGCCGGCATGATGGAAGACCTCAACTTCGGCGCCTCCCCGCGCATCCGGTTGATGGCAGCGATGCTCAGCAGCGCGATGATGATCTTGCTGTCTGGCTATCGGATTTCCGCCGTCGGCGTGCCCGGTATCGACAATCTGGTGGCGCTCGCGCCGGTCGGGATCGCGTTCACAGTCTTCGCGACCGCTGGTGTGTCCCATGCCTACAATCTCGTTGACGGGTTGAACGGCCTTTCCATGGGTATCGCCGTGGTGTCCGCGACCGCCCTTGGCGTGATCGCCGCTTCGGTCGGCGATAGCGTCTTGGTCAGCATCGCCGCAGCCTTCATCCTTTGCGTTCTGGGCGTGTTTGTCGTGAACTATCCTTTCGGCTGGCTGTTCCTGGGCGACGGCGGGGCCTATACCATCGGGCACCTGATCGCATGGTTGGCGGTGATGCTGATGGCCCGCAACCCAGAGGTTTCGCCCTGGGCCGTTCTGCTGACGGCGTTCTGGCCGGTGATGGATACGTTCGCGGCAATCCTGCGTCGGTGGATCAACCGCACCCCGACCGACGCGCCGGACCGGATGCACTTTCACCATGTCATGATGCGGCTGATCCTGGCGAATTTTCCGGTACAGCACCGGCTGGTGGTGGCGAATTCGCTTGCGACCGCGCTGATGTTTCCCTTGTTCGTGACACCCGCCGTCCTGGCGGTCCTGACTGCGCAGAACAACCTGCTGGGGTTCCTGTCTTTCGTTGTCTGCATCATTGGCTATGTCGGCTTCCGCCTTGCCTTGGTGCGCCGTTTTCGCGCGGTAAGGCGCCGCCTGATGCGTCTCAAATCCGTGCTGGTCTCTCACTGACCTAGACCTGCGGCAGGGGCGCAGGTTCCCGCGGTGTCACCGTGACCGTGTTTCGGTCAGCGCATTTCAGCATGGTCGCGGCCGGTTGTGGTGGCGACATCGCCGATCTACTGCAGCCGCCACCGCCTCTCTCACGCTGCCAAAACGCCCGTGGCCATCAGCACCAGCATCTGCAGCCCGCAGTCGGCAAAGAAGGTGACGGCTTTGTCGACCCGCGCCTCTGTAATGGGTATTTGCAATGCCGATTGCGGGAATATAACATGATGCGAAGTTCAAATCCTTGGGGATTCGATGCCATCCGCCGAGTTGCAGGTCATGTTTGCGCGCCGGAACCGGACCGCTGCGACCGGGACGATATGGCGCAACGCATGTCATCGAACGCGCCGAGCGGGTCGCGCGCTCCATATGGCGGCCGAGGGCGCAAAACCCGGAACCTCCCCGCTCTGATCGGAGGATACTGACATGACGCAACTGACACCCCCAGAAGATCCGGCAGATCTGATCCGCTTCATCGAAGTCGAATACCACGCAAAACACCGCGCCCAGTTGCCCGAACTGGCGGCCCAGTCGGAAAAGGTGGAAATCGTCCAGGATGTTCCTGCCGGTTTGGCCAACCTATTGCGCCGGATGATCGGCGAGCTGGAGGGGCACATGAAGAAAGAGGAGTTGATCCTGTTCCCCGCCATTCGCAACGCGCCGGTGGGGTCGGATGCCCTGAAGGCGGTGGAGCTGATGGACGGCGCGGACAAGCAGGACAGCTGATGCCGACCAGACCGCCCGTCCCCGACACCCCCGCCGAGCGCATCCGCATCAAGCGGATCTATCGTGCGGCGCGGGTCTCGGATGGCAAGCGGGTCCTGGTCGACCGCCTCTGGCCGCGCGGCGTGGCCAAGGACCGCGCCCGGCTGTTCGACTGGTACAAGGACATCGCGCCAAGCGACGCGCTGCGGCATTGGTTTCATGCCAATCCCGGTCAGTGGCAGGAATTCAGCACCCGCTACCGCGCGGAACTCGCCACACGGTGCGATCTGGTCCGGGCACTTGCCGGGTATGCGCAGGATGATGTCGTCACCCTGCTCTATGCCTCGAAGGACGAGGATCACAACAACGCCATCGTGTTACGGGACTACCTGCGCCAATGGTTGGAAGGGGAGGGGCGAAGGTGATCCGCAATTTTCCTCTCGCCGCCACGCGCGGACGCGAAAGGGTCACGCAAGCCCGGCACGCCCTGCAAGGCACCGCTCGAATCACGCCCGAGGCGATGCCATGAGCGATGCGTTCAAGAGCTTTCGCTGCTGCGCCGGCTTTTCCTCGCCGCCCAGCGATGATGGCGCGACCGCGCAAGAGGGTTTCGATCCGCCAGAGGTGGAGCCGGAACAATCGCGCGATGCCGCAGGGTCGGACAAGGACGGGCGCCTTCACCTGCGCACCGCGCGCCTGAAATCGTCAGGGTTTGAGAGCTAGGGCGCTGGTAGCAATCAACGCTCCCAACCGTTCGTACAAAACACGGGTGATTTCGTACAAGACGCGGAACGCGATCGGCTTGGCGATGCCCCCGCCAAGGCTCATCCCTTGCGACGCGGCGGATGCCCCCCGCCCTTGGGCCCCGGCTCGCCGGGTTTTCCCTTGGGTTTGCCCGCCTTGCCCTTGAAACCGGGCTTTGCATCGGATTTCGCATTGGATCTCGGCGCCCCTTTGCCGCCGGCTTCTTTGCCAGGGCGGCCCCAGACCGCCTTTGCACCGGCTGGACGGGCGGGCTTGACCACGAGAGTTCCCGAAGGTCGGGGCGGCGATTTGGGGGCGGGCTTCTCCGCGCGGGGCGGTTTTGCATGCTCCGGTTTCGCAGGCCTCTCTTCTGGCCGGCGGTCTGGCCGGGGCGCGTCGCCTGCCGGCCCTTTGGGTTTGCGCGGCGGTTTGCCGGGGCCCTTGCCAAAGGATTTGTCACGATCAAAGGGTGGTTTGCCCCGGCCCTTGCCCTTGTCCCGGTCAAAGGACGGACGCGTTTGCGCGGCCTCCGGTACACCGTCCACGGCGGCGGCGGTCACGTCATCCTCCAGCACGTTGTCGGGGCCAAGCTGGTCAAAGAATCCGGCGACCGCGGACTCGGACAATTCGACGAAGCTTTCGCTGTCGGACACCCGGATCTTGCCGATCTGCGATTTGTCGAGGTTCCCAGCGCGGCACAGCAGCGGCAGCAGCCAGCGCGGTTCGGCGTTGCGGTCCCGGCCAATCGACAGCTTGATCCATGCGGAGGGGCCAAACTCCACCCGGGGCGCACGGTCTGCGGCGCGGGTGGGCGGCGCGCCCAACTCTTCCGGGGCGGAACGCCCACCGAGGTAGAGCCGCTGACAGGCGATGGCGATCTGCTCGGGGGTAAAACCCGCCAGCACGCGGTTGGCAAAGGCGGTTTCCTCGTCGGTTGCGGGATCGGTCCAGACCGGGTCGGCCAACAGGCGGGCCTCGTCCTTTTCGCGGATCTCCTCGGGGGTGGGGGCAAAGCCCCAGGTCGCCTCGATCTTCGCCCATTTGAGAAGGCGCTCCGCCTTGCGCACGGCCTTGTCGGGCACGATCAGCGCCGCGGTCCCCTTGCGCCCGGCGCGACCGGTCCGCCCGGACCGGTGCAACAGCCCTTCGGTGTTGGTCGGCAGATCCGCATGCACCACGAGTTCGAGGTTCGGCAGGTCGATCCCCCGGGCGGCAACATCCGTCGCGACACAGACCCGGGCCCGACCGTCCCGCAACGCCTGAAGCGCATGGCTGCGTTCGTCCTGGCTCAGCTCACCGGAAATCGAGACAACCGCGAATCCCCGGTTGGAGAACCGGGCGGTCAGACGCGCGACGGCGGCACGGGTATTGGCAAAGACGATGGCGGTTTGCGCATCATGCAACCGCAGCAGGTTGATGATCGCATGTTCGACATCCTTCTGGGCGACCTGGATCGCCCGGTATTCAATGTCGGTATGCTGTTTCCCGCCGGTCAGCGTGGTGATGCGAACGGCGTCGCGCTGGTAATTGGTGGCCAGGTCCGCGATCGGCTTGGAGACTGTGGCCGAGAACAACAGGGTACGCCGATCCGACGGCGCCGCGCCCAGCATGAATTCAAGATCTTCGCGAAATCCCAGGTCCAGCATTTCGTCCGCTTCGTCCAGCACCACCGCCCGCAGGGACGACAGGTCCAGCGCCCCGCGTTCGATATGGTCGCGCAACCGCCCCGGCGTGCCCACGACGATATGCGCGCCACGATCCAGCGTGCGGCGTTCGCTGCGCGGATCCATGCCGCCGATGCAGGACACGACCTGCGCCTGCGTCTTTTCGTACAGCCAGGCCAGTTCGCGTTGCACCTGCAGGGCCAGTTCCCGCGTGGGTGCCACCACCAGCGCCAGTGGCGCGGCGGCGCGCGGCAGGATGTCAGCCTCTCCCAGCAGGGTGGGCGCGATGGCGAGCCCGAATCCCACGGTCTTGCCCGACCCCGTCTGCGCCGATACCAGCAGGTCGGACTGCGCGTATTCGGCAGCGGTGACCGCCGTTTGTACATCGGTCAACGTGTCATATCCACGTGCGGCGAGCGCATCGAGAAGCGGTTTGGTCATTCGGGGGGGTTCCTGGGCGTCGGGCCGCGCGTGCGGCGCAAAAAATTTTCTATACAGATTCCACCGCGATTCGTCCATGACCTTGTCCGATCCGTGGTGGAACCACCCCGTCGCCCGTGGGGCTTGTCGAGGGCAAAGGGGCTGGCGGGTGTGCGCGTGGCCCCGTCACCGGATCGAGTTGATCGAGCTTTCCAGAAGATGCCGTGTATAGGGTTCGCGCGCCTTCTGGCGGCGCATGTCGTCCACTGCGAGAACCTCGACGAAACGGCCTTCCTGCATCACGCCGATGCGTTCGCACAGATGCCCCACGACGCCCAGATCATGCGAGACCATGACATAGGTCAGCTTGTGTTCCTGGCGAAGGTCGGTCAACAGGTTCAGGATCTCGGCCTGGACCGAGACGTCCAGCGCCGAGGTCGGTTCGTCCAGCAGCACGATGGCCGGATCGCAGGCCAGGGCGCGTGCGATGGCGACGCGTTGCCGCTGGCCGCCTGACAACTGGTGCGGATATCGGAACCGGAAACCGGGGCCGAGGCCGACGTCGTCCAGCAGCCGCCCGATGCGGGTGTCGATGTCCTGCACGCCGTGCAGGGCCATCGCCTCGGACAGAACCCGGTCGACCGTCTGGCGCGGATGCAGCGAGGCATAGGGATCCTGGAATACCATCTGGACCTTGCGGTAGAACGCCTTGCTGCGCCGTGCACCCAGGGCCTCGCCCGCCACCGTCATCTGGCCGGACCATGTCGGCACCAGCCCGGCGATGGCACGCAGGATGGTGGACTTGCCCGAGCCGCTTTCGCCAACGAGGCCGAAACTTTCACCGTCGGCCACCTGGAAGCTCACGTCGCGCACGGCATCGGAGCGGTCGGCACCATGGCCGAACCAGACGTCGAGGTTGCGGATGTCGATGGCGCTCATGTCCGGGCACTCACGGAAGGGGCCTCGCGCCAGGCGGGGTCGCGTTTCAGAACCTCCAGCCGGGCGCGGGGATGTTCCAGGTCGGGCACCGAGTTCAGCAGCCCGAGCGTGTAGGGATGCTGCGCATTGCGCAACTCGCCGGCCTTGCAGGTCTCGACGATGCGGCCGGCGTACATGATGGCGATGCGGTCGCAGAACTTGGCGACGAGGTTCAGGTCGTGGCTGATGAACATCAATCCCATGCCCCGGTCGCGCACCAGCTTGTCCATGATGTCGAGCACCTGCAGCTGCACCGAGACGTCCAGCGCCGAGGTCGGTTCATCCGCAATCAGGATCTCGGGATTTGGCAGCAGCATCATGGCGATCATGATCCGCTGTCCCATGCCGCCGGAGACCTCGTGCGGGTAGAGGTCGAGAACCCGCGCGGGATCGCGGATTGCCACCTCGTCCAGCATCTCCAGGGCGCGCTTGCGGGCCTCGCCGCGCGAGACGGGTTCATGTGCGCGCAAGGCCTCGACGAGTTGCTGGCCCACGGTCATCACCGGGTTCAGCGAGAACTTGGGGTCCTGCATGATCATCGACACGCGCCCGCCGCGCAGCTGGCGCATGCGTTTCTCGGGTGCGGTCAGGATATCCTCTCCATGAACCTCCAGCCGGTCGGCCTCGATCATGCCAGGCGGGCGGATCAGCCGCAGGACGGCGCGGCCGGTCATCGACTTGCCCGAGCCGCTTTCGCCGACGATGCCCAGACGCTCGCGGCCCAGCGTGAAGGACACGCCGCGCACCGCATCGAAGACACCGGTGCGGGTCTGGAACCGGACCCAGAGGTTTTCGACATCCAGAAGCGGTGCCTGCGTCATCAGTTACCCTCCTTGGGGTCGAGGACATCGCGCAACCCGTCTCCCAGCAGGTTGAAGGCCAGGCTGATGGCGAAGATCGCGATCCCGGGGATCGTGGCGACCCACCAGGAATCGAGGATGTACTTGCGTCCCTCCGAGATCATCGCCCCCCATTCCGGGCTGGGCGGTTGCGCGCCAAGGCCGAGGAACCCGAGGCCCGCCGCCGTCAGGATGATGCCCGCCATGTCGAGCGTCACGCGGATCACCAGCGACGAGATGCACAGGGGCCAGATATGCCGGGTGACGATGCGCAGGGGCCCGGCGCCCTGAAGCTTGATCGCGTGGATATAGTCGGAATTGCGGATGGTCAGCGTCTCGGCCCGCGCGATACGGGCATAGGGTGGCCAGGCGGTGAGCGAGATTGCCAGCACCGCGTTCTCGATCCCCGCCCCCAGCGCCGCGACGAAGGCCAGCGCCAGGATCAGTCGCGGGAAGGCAAGAAAGATGTCGGTGATCCGCATCAGCAACACGTCGATCCAGCCGCCGGCATAGCCCGCGACCGTACCGACGATCAGCCCGACGACCGGCGCCACCATGACCACCAGCGCCACGATATAAAGCGAGATCCGCGCACCGTAGAGCAGGCGCGAATAGATGTCCCGCCCGAGGCTGTCGGTGCCGAAAAGATGGTTGCCCTCACCTGGCGCCAGCAGACGTTGGCCGAGGTCCTGGGTAAAGGGATCCTGGGTGGCGAGGAGCGGCGCGAAGATCGCCGCCAGAATGAGGATGGCAAGCACCATCAGTCCCAGCATCGCCAGCGTGTTGGAACGGAAGGTCAGCCACCCCTTGTACCACGCCGCGAACCGCGCCTGACGGCGGGACGTGGGCTCTTCGCTGAGCAGCCATTGGCGCAGTCCTTGAGAGGTTGTCATTTGGCCCTCGGGTCGAAGAAGCGGTAAAGCAGGTCGGAAAAGATGTTGATCCCCACGAAGATGGTCCCGATCACGATGGTGCCGCCCAGCACCGAGTTCATGTCATTGGCCAGCAGCGAGGTGGTGATGTACTGCCCCAGGCCCGGCCAGGCAAAGATGATCTCGGTCAGCACCGACCCCTCGAGCAGGTTGGCATAGGCCAGCGCGATCACTGTCACCAGCTGGATGCGGATGTTGCGAAAGGCATGGCCCCAGATCACCTGCCATTCGCCCAGCCCCTTGACCCGCGCGGTAGTGACATATTCCGAGCCGAGCTGCTCCAGCATGAACGACCGCGTCATGCGGCTGATGTAGGCAAGGCTGTAATACCCCAGCAGCGAGGCGGGCAGGATGATATGCGAGAAGGCGTCGCGAAAAACGGCCCACTCCCCGCGCAGCGCGCTATCCACCAGCAACATGCCGGTGATCGGTTCGACGACACCCTGGTAGAAAATGCCCAATCGACCGGGACCGGCAACCCAGCCGAGGATGCCGTAGAAGATCAGCAGCCCCACGAGACCGAGCCAGAAGATCGGCATCGAATACCCGATGAGGCCCACGAAACGCGCCAGCTGGTCGATCCAGCTGCCCCGCCGGACGGCGGCCAGCACCCCCAGCGGAACGCCAAGAACGACACCGAAAATCGTCCCCAGCGTGGCCAATTCAAGTGTCGCGGGAAAGACGCGCGCGATGTCGGTCGTGACCTGTTGCCCGGTGCGGATCGACTTGCCCAAATCGCCGTGCAGGACGTCGTTCACGTAGATCCCGAATTGCACCAGCAGCGGCTGGTCCAGCCCGAGGTCGCGAAAGGTCTGATCGTATTGCGCCTGCGTCGCCCGTTCGCCGATCACCGCCAAGACCGGGTCGATCGGCATCACGCGGCCGATCATGAAGGTCACGAAAAGCAGGCCGAGGATCGTCGCCGCCACGGTCGCGGCCGTGGCCAGCGTCTTTTTCAGCCAGGGAGGGAAGGACGGCACAAGCCGTCCTTCGCCACGTGCAGGGGCATTGGCCATCTACTTGGTGATCACCCAGTAGGAGACCGCCGTCGTGGCGCCGCCGGCAACGAAGTTCTCGACGTTCGCACGCATCCCGTTCTGCTCGATCTTCTGGAACATCACGCCGAAGGGGCTGACCTTCTGATGCTCGCGCTGCAACTCAAGGTACATCTCGCGACGCGTGTCGGTGTCGTTCTCGACCACGGCGGCCAAGGTCTTTTCGCTCATCTCCGGGATGCCCCAGGCATTGCGCCAGGCCAGCAGACCGGTCGCGCCCGCCTCGTCGCTGTTGTCGGGGTTAAAGGCAAAGGTGCCCGCGTTGGTGTTCGGGTCCGGATAGTCCGGGCCCCAGGCGCCGAGATAGATGTCATGCTCACGCGCACGATAGCGGTCCAAGGTTTGCGCCCCGGTGCCCACGATCAGCTCGACATCGCAGCCGAGCTGCCCCCAGGTGTTCTGCAGCGACTGGGCGATGTCGATCCGCTCCTGCGCGTCCCGGACCGAGATCTTGATCGGCCCGCAGTCGGGAAAGCCGGACTCGGCCAGCGCGGCCTTGGCGGCGTCCATGTCGTAGGAGAACGGCTTTTCGTCCAGCGCGCCGAGGAAGGTCAGCGGCAGGAAGGCCTGGTGCACCGTGTACTGCCCCTTGAGGAACGAGTTCGACATGCCCTCGTAATCGGTCGCCAACTTGAGCGCCTCGATCACCTTCGGATCGGCCAGCATTTCCTTTTTCTGGTTGGCCGAGAAATACATCAGGCGGCCGCGCAACTCGTCGATCACCTTGACACCATCGACACCTTCGAGCCCGGCGACGTCCTCGGTCGACAGGTTGCGCGCAACGTCGATATCGCCGCGTTCCAGTTGCAGGCGTTGGGTTGCGCTTTCCTGGATATGCTGGACGATCACCCGCTCCATCGCCGGTTTCTCGCCGCCGTATTTCGGGTTCAGGTCCATCAACACGCTTTCGCTGGGCTTCCAGCTGACCACCTTGTAGGGGCCCGAGCCGGCGGTGTTGGTGCGCAGCCAAGCGTTGCCCATGTCGCCGTCGACCTCGTTGGCCATCGCGGTTTCCATGTCGACGATGCCGCCGATGGTGGCGGTCAGGCAGTTCAGGACAAAGGACAGCGCATAGGGTTTGTCCAGCGTCAGCACCAGCGTCTTGTCGTCGGTGGCGACAATCGTCTGTTCGACGTTATCCGGCGTGAAGCCGAACTGCGTCAGGATGAAGGACGGTGTCTTGTTCAACTGCACCGCGCGGCGCAGCGAAAACTCAGCATCCTTCGCCGTCACCGGGTTGCCCGAGGCAAAGACATGCCCCTCGGCCATGGTAAAGGTGATGGTCTTGCCGTCCTCGGAGATTTCCCAGCTTTCGGCCAGCTGCGGCTGATACCCGGCGTCGAGGTCGAGCGGGTCGAAGTTGACGAGCTTTTCATAGACGTTGCGGCTGACATCGGCGCCGGCGAATTCGAAGCTTTCGGCCGGATCGAAGGTCTTGATGTCGTCGATCCGGTTGGCGATCACCAGCATGTTCGGCGGCGTTTCGGCAAAGCCGGGCACGGCGGTCCCCATGGCCAGCGTGGCTGCGACCGCGGCCGCGACGAAGGTCTGTTTCATTGTCGTTCTCCCCGTTTTCGGTTTCATTCGCCCCACGTCAGGCGCAGGACCCGCAACCAGTTGCCATGGGTGATCTTGGCCAGCAGGCCATCGTCCACCCCATGCGATTGAAGCGCTTCGGTCAGGTTGGGCAGGCCGGCGCAATCCGTGATCGGATCAGGGACCAGCGCCCCGTCGAAATCCGATCCGAAACCAACGCGATCCTCGCCCAGTCTTTCGACCAGATGGTCAAAATGTCGGAGCAATATGTCAAGACCAAACTCCGCGTCCATGCATCCGTCCGGCCTCAGGAAGGCGCTTGCAAAATTGATGCCCACCATTCCATCGCTGTCGCGGATCATGTCCAGCTGCCGGTCGGTCAGGTTGCGCGCGTGGGGGCAAATGCTCCAGGCGTTCGAATGGGTGGCGACAAGCGGCGCGTCGGTGATCGCGGCGACGTCCTCGACCCCTTTCGCGTTCAGGTGCGACAGGTCCACGACGATCTTCAGCCGGCTGCATTCCCGAACCAGCGCCTTGCCCGCCTCGGTCAGGCCCGGGCCGATATCCGGATCGGAGGGGTAGCGGAAGGGCACGCCATGGCCCCAGACCGTGTCGCGGCTCCAGACCGGTCCGAGCGAGCGCAGCCCGCGCGCGTGCCAGGCATGCAGACGTTCGAAATCGCGGTCGATGGCCTCGGCGCCCTCGATATGGGCAACGGCGGCCATTTCCTCGGCGGGCAGGGCGGCCTCGACCTCGGCGGCGGTGCGGCAGAGCCGGATCGCCCCCGCACTTTCAAGATCGTCCAGCGCGGCAAAGCCGCGTTCTGTCCAGCCGACGGCCTCCTCTTCGGAAACCGGCGCGGGCAGCGGGATGTCATAGGGCGGGTGGCGCATCTCGTCGTGGCTCAGCGAATTATCGCTGGGGCTGGGAACGAAGATCGCGAACATGCCCCCGCCGAACCCGCCGCGCTGTGCGCGAGGCTTGTCGATATGGCCATCCGGCAGGCCCGAGGCCACGCCTTGGGCAGTCACCTTGCCGCGCAACAGGCGCAGCAGCAGGTCATTATGGCCGTCGAAAAAGGGAAATCTGGTCATTGGCTTTTCTGTCTGGTTGTGCCTTAGGGGGGGGGCGTCGGCTCAAGCCCGGTAGGACCGCTTCACGCGGTTCGCCCCGGCTGTCATCGGTGCCGGAAAATCGCCGCGCGGAACGGGACCTACGAACATCGGGTTGCCACCCGTGCGAAAAGCTTCGGCCAATCCGATCGTGTCCGCAAGCCGAATCCGCGCCTGCCCTCCGGAGGCCTCAGCGCGGGCAGCCACCGGCGCCGATATCCCAGAACACCCCGGCCATTAGTCGCAAAGCATCGCGGCACACCGGCTTGAGCACATGTTCGTTCGGGGCGTGCTGCGAACAGCTCCGGTAGGAATGCGGAATCCAGACGGTCGGCAGGCCAAGGATATCGGCAAAGGCGTCATTGGGCAGCGATCCGGCCAGGTTGGGCAGGACATGCGGTGGCTGACCCGCTGTCCGCTCCAGCGACGTCGCCACGAAAGTCACCCAGGGATGATCCGGATTCAGCCGCGTGGCGGGGAAAAAACCCCGGTCATGCTGCACGATCTGGACCGCCTCAAAGCCATGCGCATCCAGGTGGCGGCGCAGCGCGGGCAGGACGTCGTCAGGGTCGGTGCCCACCACGAACCGCAGCTGGCAGGTGGCCCGCGCATGGGCCGAAATCGCGTTCACCGGGGCTTCGGGCACACCGCTTTTCATCGCCAGGATCGCGAAGCTGTTCCAGCCATAGGCGCGCTCGGCCGGGGTCAGGCTTTCCTCGCCCCAATCAGGATCGATTGCCGGGCCATCGCCGCTCTCGATCGGCAGGTCGCGCAGCGCCGCGCGCACCGCGTCGGTCAGGCTGTCGGGCCGCCATTCAGGAATCCGGATCTGACCACGCGCGTCGGTGATGGTGGACAGCGCCTGTGCCAGGATCATCGCCGGATCGGCCAGAAGCCCGCCCCAGTTGCCCGAATGGTGTGCGCCCTCGCGCAGATCTACCACCAGATCGAAACTGGTGCCGCCGCGCGATCCCATGAACATGGTGGGCGTTTCGGGCTGCAGGCGCGGTCCGTCCGAGGCGATCAGGACATCGGCGCTCAGCGCGTCCTTGTGTTGCTCGAAAAAGGCGTGCAGGCCGGGCGAGCCGGTTTCCTCGCCGGTTTCGATCACCACCTTGCAGTTGAACCCCAGCTTGCCCCGCGTCTTCAACACGGCCTCGAGCCCGGCAAGGTTAATCAGGTGCTGGCCCTTGTTGTCCGCCGTGCCGCGCCCATACAGGCGGTCGCCCTCTTCGGTCAGGCGGAACGGGTGCAGCCCCTCGCGCCATTGGTCGGTTTGCGCGCGGATCACATCGCCATGCCCATAGGTGAGCACGGTGGGCAGATCGTCGCCCTCGTGCCGCTCGGCCACGAGGATCGGACCCGCGCCCGGCTCGGGATTGTCATGCAGTTGCGTTTCGAACCCGAGGCCGGCGAGCCGAGGGATCATCGCCTCGCGCAAGTAACGCACCAGTTCCGGCGCCTGCTCGGGGTTCTGGCTTTCGGTTTCATAGGCCACGAGATCGGCGAGGTCGGCCTGGAACCGGCCCTCGTCGAAATAGGTGGAAATGCGGTCAATCGCGGTTTCTCGTGTCATGCTCAATTCACCTGCGTTTCAGTGACGGCGTCGCCCCAGGGCGACATGATCTCGGTGCAGCCGCTGTTGGTCGTGCCCTTGCGCATTACGCCTGCGGGGCAGGCAAAGGCATAGGGGAAGGGGCTGCGCTTGGTGGTATGCACCGGAAGTTCGGCCTGAAGCGCGGCGAGCACCTCGGGCGGCAGCGTCTCATCCGCCACGATGGTCTTGCCGCCCGACAGGTCGATGCGCGGGTGATGAAAGGTCTCGCCGATACCCATGCCGAAATCGGTTGCGAACGACGCCATCTGCACCATGGCCGAGACGATCTTGCGCCCGCCCGAGGCCCCGAAGGCGAACCGCGTGTCACCGCTCTCGCCCAGGATGGGGCAGACATTCATCAGGCACCGTTTCCCCGGCGCCAGCGAGTTGGGCCGCCCCGGCACCGGATCAAACCACATGATGCCGTTGTTCATCAGCAAGCCGGTCGAGGGCGACACCACCCGCGATCCGAAGATCGACAGCAGGGTCTGCGTCTGCGCCACCATGTTGCCATGCCGGTCCACGACCGAGAAATGCGTGGTGCAGCCCGAATTCGGCTCGGTCTCGCCGGTGTCGCCCATGTTGGCCAGCCGGTTCGTATAGGCCTTGCGCAACCCATCGGCATAGGCGGTAAAGGCCCGGGCGTCCGGTGCATCGCTAAATGCGGCCTGTTCCACAGTGGCCATCGCATCGCGGAAGGTCGGCCCGGCGGTCAGCCCCGGCGCCACGTGGAAACGCGCGTCGCGGTAATCAAAGCTCAACGGGTCGCTGAACTGGGCGCGATAGGTGTGCAGATCCTCCTGACTCAGACAGCCGCCCTTGGCCTGGATATCCGCCACCAGCGCCGCGCCGAGGTCGCCATCGTACAATTCCCGCGCGCCGCCACGGGCGATCTGCTCCAGGCTGTCGGCCATGCGGTTCTGATCCAGCCGTTTTTCTGCCAGCGCGGTCCATCCGCTGATCGTGGGCCATTGCCCATCCTCCAGGAACAGCGCCGCCGCGTCGGGATCGGCGGACAGCGCACGGGTGGCCGAGGCGATGATCAGCGCCGCATACCAGTCCACCAGCAATCCCTCGCGGGCAAAGCCGATGGCCGGGGCGACCAGGTCGGCCCAGGGCATCTTGCCGAAACGCTCGTGCATCTGGCCCATGCCATCCACAAGACCGGGCACCGCCACCGCCGTGGCCCCCTGCACGTTGCGGTCGTCCACCACCTTTTCCCACGGGAACAGGTCGCCGGCCACGCCCTCGCCGCTCAACGGGTAATCTGCCGGATTCAGGCCCTTGGGCGCGCGCATGCCATAGTTCAGTGCCTGCACCTTGCCGGTATCGGCCCGCCACAACATCAACGCCCCGCCGCCGGTTGGCCCGCTCATCCACGGCTCCAGCACACCGATGGCGAAGGAGGTGGCAATCGCCGCGTCTACCGCATCGCCCCCGGCGGCCAGCACCTCGGCCCCGGCCTGGGCGGCGAGGCGGTGCTGAGCAGCGACAACACCATGTTCGGTTTCGATGACGGTTTTGCGGGTCTGCGCGCTACGCGACAGGTTCACGGACATTTCAGGCGGCCTTTTCGTTGTACATTGGACTTTCCGGATCGTGCAGATGGCATTCCACCAACCCCTGATCGGTTCGCACCGGGCGGGGGGCGTGGCCCTTGCAATGGTCGGTGGCCAGCGGGCAGCGCGGATGGAACCGGCAGCCAGACGGCGGGTCGATCGGGTTGGGATAGGCCATGCCAAGCTGGGTATCGGGTACGCCGAGCCCCGGTTCGGGCGTCAGCACCGATTGAAGCAGCGCCTGCGTATAGGGGTGGCGCGCGTGATCGAACAGGCCCGCCACGTCGGCCTCTTCAACGATCCGGCCCAGGTACATGACCGCAACGCGTGTCGCCAGGTGCTCGACCACGGCAAGATCGTGGCTGATGAACAGATAAGTCAGCCCAAATTCGCGTCGCAGATCGCCCAGCAGGTTCAGGATCTGGCTTTGCACCGAGACATCCAGCGCCGAGGTCGGTTCGTCGCAGATCACGATCTCGGGTTTCATGATCAGCGCCCGTGCGATCGCCACCCGCTGACGCTGGCCGCCGGACATCTGGCTGGGATAGGTGTTCATCACCCGCGCCGGCAGACCGACGATATCGAGGATCTCGCGCACCTGTTTTTCCCATTGCGCGTGGTCCCCGATGCCATGCACCCGCAGCGGCAGCGACACGATGTCGAAAATGCTCTTGCGCGGATTGAGCGAGGAATAGGGATCCTGGAAAATCGGCTGGATTCGCCGCGCAAGGCTCAGCCGGTCCTGCGCGCCGATCTCCTGTCCGTCGACCAGGACTTGGCCGCTGGTCGGCGCCTCGAGTCCTAAGAGGATCTTGGCCAGGGTGGATTTGCCGCAGCCGGATTCGCCCACGAGGCCCAGGACCTCGCCGCGCGGCAGCGACAGCGACACATCGTTGACGGCCGTCAACGGTTTCGTCTTGCCGAACAGGCCCTGCTTGACCCTGTAGGTCTTGGCGACGTTGCGCAGTTCCAGAACGGGAGAGGATTGCGGTGTTTGCCCGGTCATGCTGTGGCCTCCTCGACGTGTCGCTTGCCGTCCTCGTGGATACAGCGAAAGGCGTGCCCCGCGCTGCCGTAACGGGGGATATCGCCGCGGCAGGCATCCTCGGCATAGGGGCAGCGGGTGCGAAAGGCACAGCCCTGCACATCGCCGACCAGCGATGGCACGATGCCCGGAATCGTGCCGAGCTTGCTGCCGCGCTCGGTCTTGCCCGGCAGCGGAATGCAGCGCAGCAAACCACGTGTGTAGGGGTGCGACGGCGTGTTGAACACATCTGCCGCCGGCCCGGTTTCGACTAGCTCGCCGGCATACATCACGGCGACCTTGTCGGCCACGCGGGCGACGACGCCCAGGTCGTGGGTGATCAGGATCATCGCCATGTTCATCTCGCGCCCCAGATCGTAAAGCAGCCGCAGGATCTGGGCCTGGATGGTCACATCCAGCGCGGTGGTGGGTTCATCGGCGATGATCAGCTCGGGCTCGCACATCAGGGCCATGGCGATCATCACCCGCTGGCGCAACCCGCCTGACAACTGGTGGGGATATTGCGACAGGCGGCTTTCGGCGGCGGTGATGCCGACCTTTTCCAACAGCTCGACCGCACGGGCTCGGGCGGCCTCGCGGCCCACCGGCTTGTGAAGCAACAGCGCCTCGGTCAGCTGATCGCCGATCGTGTAGGCCGGGTTGAGCGATGTCATCGGTTCCTGGAAGATCATCGACATCCGCGCGCCGCGCAGGGTTCGCATGGTGCGCGGGTTTGCGCGGGTCAGGTCGGTCCCATCGAAGTCCATCCGATCGGCGGTGCGGCGAATGGTTTTGCCCAGCAGGCCCATCACCGCCAGCGAGGTCAGCGATTTGCCCGATCCGCTTTCGCCGACGATACAGAGGGTTTCGCCTCGGTTCAGGTCAAAGTCGATGCCGCGCACCGCATGCAGGGTGCCGCCGCCGACGGGAATGTCGATGGTCAGGTTACGGACGCTCAGCAGAGGTTTTTCCATTGTCTCAGCTCCGGTTTTCCGGGGCGGTCACGTCGCGCAGACCGTCGCCCATGAGGTTGATCGCAAGCACCAGAAGGAACAGCACCGCCCCGGGGATGAGCACCAGCCACGGCTCGAACAGCATCATGTTCTTGCCTTCCGAGACCATCAGGCCCCAGCTGGGCGTCGGCGGTTGCACCCCGAGCCCGAGGAAGGACAACGCCGCCTCGAGCAGGATGGCATGGGCCATTTCCAGCGTGACGACGACAATCAGGTTGTTGGCGATGTTCGGCATCATCTCCGACAGGATCACCCGCGGGGTCGAGGCGCCAATGGCGCGCGCGGCGGCCACGTATTCGCGTCGGCGCACCTGCAGGGTCGAGGCGCGCATGACCACGGCGAAGCGATCCCACAACAGCAGGCCCAGAACCGCGATGACCACCTGCAGCGACCCGCCCATGATGGCCACCACGGCCAGCGCCACCAGCACCACCGGCATGGCCAGCCGGACGTTGATCAGGAAGGTCACGACCATGTCGACGCGCCCGCCGAAATAGCCCGCGGCCACCCCCATGGCGGTGCCGATCACACCCGAGATCAGCGCGGCAATGGTGCCGATCATCAACGAGACGCGGGCCCCGTAGATCAGGCGCGACAGGTAATCGCGGCCCAGGTGATCGGTGCCAAGGGGGTGATCCCATGTGCCGCCCAGGAACACCGGCGGCTCCATCCTGTGCATCAGGCTTTGCGCATAGGGGTCATGCGGGGCCAGCAGCGGCGCGAAAACGGCGACGACCAGCAGGATCGCCAGCACCACGGCGCCGATCAGCAGGCCCTGATGGCCAAGGATGCGCCGGCGCAGCATCTGGCCCGGAGTCGGGCCGGTGATCTCTTGCAGCAGCGGGTCGGTGGTATCGGTGTGCGCCATGGTCAGCTACTCCGCATACGGGGGTCAAGCCAGGCGTTCAGAACGTCGGCCAGAAAGGTGAAAACGATGTAAAACATCGAAAAGACGAGGATCAGCGCCTGCACGGTGGGCAGGTCGTTGCGCGCGATGCTTTCCCAGGCCAGGTAGCCGGCGCCATGCAGCGCAAAGATCGACTCGACCACGATCGAGCCGCCCAGCATGAAGCCCATCTGCACCGCGGCAAGGCTGACCACCGGAATGATCGCATTGCGCAGCGCGTGGCGGAACAGAACGCGGCCCTCGGGGGCGCCCTTGGCCCGCGCGGTGCGGATGTAGTCCGAGGACAGCACATCCAGCATCCCGGCCCGCGTCAGGCGCATGATGGCCGGCATCGCGTAATAACCCAGCACAATCGTCGGCATGATGAAATGTAAGGGCGAGGAGGCGCCGGACGGCGGCAGCCAGCCCAGCTTGATCGCGAAGATCACGATCAGGATCAGCCCGAACCAGAAGCTGGGCATCGCCTGACCGGCCACCGACAGGAACAGCGCCACACGGTCGATGATCGAATTGGGCCGGATCGCGGCGGCCACGCCAAGCGGCACCGCCGTCAGCAGGGCAAAACTGATGCCGCAGGCCCCGAGTATCATCGTCACGCTGAGCCGTTCCGCGATCAGGGACGCGACCGGCAGGCGGAAATAGTAACTTTCGCCAAAATCCCCCTGAAGGGCCGAAAACAGCCAATCTCCATATTGCACCAGCATCGGCCGGTCGAAACCGTAGAGCCTGCGCAACGTTTCGATATCTTCGCCGCTGGCGGTTTCACCGGCCAGCGCCGCCGCCGGATCACCGGCCAGGAACAACAGGCTGAAACTGATGAACGAGACGGTAAAGGCCACCAGTACGGCAAGGCCCAATCGTTTCAGGATGAATGTCAGCACGGGGGGTACCTTTGCGTCATCGCCCGCACGCAAGCCGCGTGCGCGGAGTGGATCGGAAAGAAGGGAGCAACAGGGCAGGGGCCGCGCCATGCGACCCCTGCTCCGGCGTGTCGGTGCGGATCAGTTCCACGTCATGGTGGTAAAGCGCAGAACCTCGTCGGCGGTCGGCGTGTAATCCACCTCCTTGGTGAACACGTAGTTCGTGTTGTACGAGAACATCGGCGCCCAATAGGCCTGATCGGTGATCTGCTTGATGGCCGCGGTATAGTGTTCGATCCGGGTGTCGGGATCGGTCGCGCTGTCGGCCACGTTCAGATCTGCCAGCACCTGATCGTCACGCGCGGTGTCGAGCGAGCCGTGCTTGAAGAACTGGCTGACCATGGCCGAGGCGTCGTTGATCGAGTAGCTTCCCCAGGTTTGGAACGACAGCGGCACCTCGCCCTTCATGTTCAGTTCGCGCAGCGCGGAATACTGCAGGTACTTGAAATCGGTCTTGATGCCGACCGCGTTCAGGTAGCTCATGATCGCTTCGGCATATTCGCGGTTGCGATAGGCATAGAACTCGATCTCGAACCCGTCGGGATAGCCCGCCTCGGCCAGCAGCGCGCGGGCCTTGTCGGGATCGTAGTCATAGCTGACCGCGGCCTCTTCGACACAGCCGAACTGGCTGGGGAAGCAGGGCGTCGAGATGACCTTGGATTTCCCCTTGAGCAGGGCGCCCACCAGTTCTTCGCGGTTGATGGCATGGTTGATGGCCCGGCGCACGCGCACGTCGGTCAACGGGGTGTCGCCCGAACGGCCCGCCGCGTCGAACGCCAGGTAGCCGACGCGCATGGTGGATTCGTTCATCGCGGTGAACTGGTCCATCATGGCCAGTTTCTCGGCCTGGTCGGTGGGCACCTGCCAGATCAGGTCAAGCGAGCCGCTGAACAGCTCGGCCATCTGGGTGTTCACATCGGGAATGGTACGGATGTCGATGTTGGTGATCTCGGGTTGGCCCTTGGGGCTGTCATGGTAGTTCTCGTTCTTTTCCAGCACGAAATGCTGGCCGGGAACCACAGACACCACCTTGTAGGGACCGGTGCCCACGGGCTTGAGGCCCATGCCGCTCGGGCCGACCTCGGCGTAGTACTCGTTGGGATACATCGACACCGGCCCCGACAGGAATTCGATGGCGGCGGGGAATTTTTCCTTGAGCAGGATGCGCACGGTGTAGTCATCGACCTTCTCGGCGGACTTCATCCAGTTCACGTTGCGCTGGGTCTTGACGCCGTTTTCCTCCTTGGCGACGAAATTGACGGTATAGACCACGTCATCGGCGTTAAACGGCTCGCCATTGTGAAAGGTCACACCCTCGCGCAGCTTGAATTCCAGCGTGGTGTCGTCGATCCATTTCCACGAGGTGGCGAGGTTGCCCTTGTACTCGTTGGTGATCGGATCGCGATAGATCAGCCCGTCCCAGACCGCGCGCTGCAACACGACGCCTTCGCGCGAGGAATTGAAGTAGCTGTCGACGTTCTCCAGCTCCTTGGTGAAGGCCACGCGCAGGCTGTCATTGGCCTTTTCGGCCATGGCGGCCCCCGAGGCGGCGATCAGTGCAAGGCTGGCGATTGAGGTCTTGAGCCATGAAGTCTTCATTGGGTGTCTCCCTGTCTTGGTCGGTCGCGAGTAACGATATCCGTGGTCATTTGCAGCTTGATGGCTTGTATCATAATATGATACGCAGCATCTTAATATGATTATTAATTCTGACGTGGCTGGCTGCGTCAACCCCCCTTGATCGTTTCGAGCGGAGAGGCACCGGGAAGCGCATGAAAACAAAGCAGGATACGCTGTACGTCGGATCTCTGGCCAAAGGGCTGCAACTGCTCAGGGCGTTCGACGAGAGCCATACCGAAATGTCCCTGTCGGAACTGGCGCAGCGCAGCGGTCTGGACAAGAGCGCGACACAACGGCTGGCCAACACGCTGCATGTCGAGGGGATGCTGGACAAGGATCCCGCCACGCGGCGCTTTCGTCCGTCGCATGCCTGGCTGCAAATGGCCTATGCCTATTACTGGTCCGACCCCCTGGTCGGGCAGGCCATGCCCAAGCTGATCAGCCTGTCGCAGGACCTGGGCGAAACCGTCAACCTGGCCGAATTGTCTGGCGATCATATCGTCTACGTCAGTCGCCTGCCGTGTAAGCGCACCCAGTTCGCCGCGAGCATCATTGGTCGTCGTCTGCCGGCGCTGAGCACCTCGGCCGGGCGCGCCATGCTGGGGAGTTTTCCCCCCGAAGAACGCCGCAACGCCGTCGAGACCTGGCCGGTCATCCGGCACACCCCGGCCACCACCCTGGACCGCGCGCAGATCGGCGACAGTATCGAACGCGCCGCGCAGCAGGGCTTTGCCATATCCGAGGGGCAGATGATCCTGAAAGAGATCGGCGTCGCGACCCCGATTACCGGACATGACGGGCGGGCGTTTGCGGCGGTGCAATGCTCGGTCTCGGCCCATACCTGGACACGCGAGGCGATCGAGCGCGAGATCATCCCAAAGCTTCAGGATGCCGCCAACGCCATTTCCCCGGCGTTCCAGGCCAACCGCGGCACCGTCGCCCCCGACGGCGCGAGATAGGCAGGGAAGGTGGCGCACAGGGCGTCCACCGGTCCTTTTTCAGCCCGTCCAAACCAACTCGGGGCCCTTTCCCGGCCGCGCCTCAGGTCGTCGCCGACATCGCATAGCCCGGATGGAAGGCCAGCCGAACCGTGGTGATCGGGCCGATGTCATTCCATGTCGTGCGGTTCAGGATCAACAGCGCCTGTTCCGGTTCGGTTTCGAGAAGCCGGGCATCGTTGGCCCCGGCGTTGCAGGCCGAAAAGGTCAGGTCGGCCCGCAGATAGGGCGCGTTGCGAACCAGCCATTCATTGGCATTGAGATGGTGGAAATCCACCTCTTCGATCCCCGGCACGGCGCGGGGATTGATCCAGCGGTCTTCGAGCTGGAACGGCTGGCGGTCGCCGTAGTGGACCGCGCGCAGATGGATCAGAACCTCGCCCGCCGACAGGCCCAGTTTCTTGGCGTGCTGCGCCGGCAGCGGCCTGTGGCTTTGCGAGATCAGCCGATGGCTGTAGCGCTTGCCCGCGGCTTCGATCTGTTCGCGAACGATGGGGATCGAGATGGTCGCCTTGCGGACCGGGTTGATCGCCACGCGGGTGCCGGCGCGGCGACGACGGTCAAGCAGCCCCTCGTCGGCAAGAAGCTGCAACGCCTTGTTCACCGTGGCCCGCGCCACGCCGAATTCAGCGGCCAGCTCGGCCTCGTCGGGGATGCGGTCGCCTTGCTGCCATTCCTTTTCAAAGATCCGGCGGCGCACCATCTCGGTGATATAGGCGGCCTTGCCGCTACTCGGAATCGCGTCGCGCTCTGTCACAATCTCTCCTGCAGCTTGCCGATACAGGTCATATAATCGGATACAATGCGGTCGCGGTCCATATGCCGCCCGCCCTGCACGACATGACGTCCGGCGGCCCAGACATCACTGACCAATCCGTCACCGCCTGCGAAGATCAAGCTGTCGAGCAGGGTATCCCCCTCGCGTCCGACCATCACCGGGTTGCGGCAGGAGATCGCGCAGAGATCGGCCCAATTGCCCTTGGCGATCGCCCCGGTGTCACGGCCTGCCGCGGTCGCACCGCCGTTCAGCGCGGCCTCGTACAGAACTCGCCCGGTCGAGCGGTCGGGCGTGGCATGGATGGCGCGGGCATGTTCACGCAGCCGCTGGCTGTATTCCAGCGTGCGCAACTCCTCGAACAGAGAGATGCGGATATTGCTGTCAGAGCCAAAGCCGATCCGCCCGCCGGCCTGTTGCCATGTGACACCGTTGAAGATGCCGTCGCCCAGGCTCGATTCCGTGATCGGGCAGAGCCCGGCCAGCGCCCCGGTCGCGGCCAGATCGCGGGTCTCGTCCTCGGTCATGTGGGTCAGGTGGATCAGCGTCCAGCGCGCATCGGGCGAGAAATTCTCCAACAGCCATTCGACGGGACGACGGCCATAGGCGGCCTGCACCTCTTCGATCTCGGGAATCTGCTCGGCCAGATGTAGGTGAAGCGGACGATCCGGGCGCAGTTTTGTACAAAACGCCAACGCCTCGGGCGAGACCGCGCGCAGGGAATGCGGTGCGACGCCGATCCCGGCGTCCGCCGGCAGCCCCTTCAACGCTGTCTCTGCACCCTCGAGCAGATTCGCGAAGGCCTCGGGCGTGGTGCCGAACCGCTGTTGGCCGGGCCCGAGCGGGCGGTGATCACAACCGCCGAACTGATAATGCACCGGCAACAGTGTCAGGCCGATCCCGCTGCGCGCGGCAGCGGCGGCGATGCGCTCGGACATCTCGGCGGGGTTGGCATAGGGCGCGCCCCCCGGCTGATGATGCAGATAGTGGAATTCGACATTGGTGGCATAGCCGGCCTCCAGCATCTCCATCTGCACCAGCGCAGCGATCACCTCCACGTCGTCGGGCGTCAAGTGGTCGAGAAACCGGTACATGATCTGCCGCCATGTCCAGAAGGTATCGCGCGGCTGCGGTCCGCGCGCCTCGGACAACCCGGCCATCGCGCGTTGGAAGATATGCGAATGCACGTTCGCCACCGCCGGCAACAGCAACTCGAGTCGCTGCCCGTCCGGGGGCGCGTCCGGGGTGATTTCGGCGATGCGCCCGGCGCTATCCACTCCAACCCGTACATTTTCCGCCCAGCCATTGGGCAACAGCGCCCGTTCTGCCCAAATCACCGTCATTTTTCACGTTCTCCCGGTTCACGGCCCCGGATTCCGCTCTCGAGGGCCAAAATACGTTTAGACATTGTCTTTATTTAAGACTAGACATATTTGCGAAAGATGCAATCGGAGATGAGGCGCCATGCAGATTTTCAGCAATGCAAGAATTGCAAGAATGGACGAGAATTCCGGTGGTTACGGGATCGTCGAGGCAGGGTGCCTGGTCACCGACGGGGATCGAATCGCGTGGGTTGGACCTGAGGCGGATCTGCCCGACGCCTATTCGGCGGCCCCGCGCCATGACCTTGGCGGGCGGCTGGTCACGCCGGGTCTGATCGACTGTCATACCCATGTGGTTTTCGGTGGGGATCGGGCGCGCGAGTTCGAGATGCGGCTCGAAGGGGCCGGCTACGAAGAGATCGCGCGCGCCGGGGGTGGCATCCTGTCGACCGTGCGCGCGACGCGGGCGGCAAGTGAGGATGCGCTGGTCGCGAGCGCACTGCCCCGCGTCGATGCGCTTCTGGCCGAGGGGGTCACCACGCTTGAAATCAAGTCCGGCTACGGGCTGGAGCTGGAGGCCGAGCTGCGGATGCTGCGCGCCGCGCGCCGGATCGGGCGCGAGCGCAAGGTAACCGTCGTGACCTCGTGGCTGGCCGCCCATGCGCTGCCGCCGGAATTTGCAGAGGATCGCGCCGCCTATCTGCGCGACGTGGTGATCGCCGGGATGGAGCGTGCCCATGACGAGGGGCTGATCGACGCGGTCGACGGGTTCTGTGAGGGCATCGCCTTCAGCCCGGAAGAGATGGCGCAGATCTTTGATCGCGCGGCGGCGCTAAGCCTGCCGGTGAAACTCCACGCCGAACAGCTGTCCGATCTGGGCGGTGCGGCGATGGCGGCGCGGCATCACGCGCTGTCGGTGGACCATCTGGAATATCTCGGCGCCGACGGGATCGCGGCGATGGCGGATTCGGGCACGGTGGCGGTGTTGCTGCCGGGGGCCTTCTATACCCTGCGCGAAACCCAATATCCCCCGGTCGAGGCGCTGCGCGCGGCCGGTGTGCCGATTGCGCTGGCGACCGATTGCAACCCCGGTACCTCGCCGCTGACCTCGCTGCTGCTGACGCTGAACATGGGCGCGACCCTGTTTCGGATGACGCCCTCGGATTGCCTGAGCGGCATCACCCGCAACGCGGCCCGGGCGCTGGGTCTGTCAGATCGCGGTGTCATCGCACCGGGTCAGCGCGCCGACCTGGCCGTCTGGGATGTCGCCCACCCGGCCGAGCTGTCCTATCGGATCGGCTTCAACCCCCTTCATGCCCGCATTTACGGAGGCGAAATTGTCTGAACGCGTTCTGATACCCGGCCAGTGTACCCTGGCCGATCTTGAACAGGTCTGGCGCGAGGGGCTTGCCGTGCGCCTCGACGACAGTGCCCGCCCCGGCATCATCGAGGCCGCTGCACGCATTGCCGCCGCTGCGCAGGGCGAGGCGCCGGTCTATGGCGTCAATACGGGCTTTGGCAAACTGGCCTCAATCAAGATCCGCCCCGAGGACACCGCCACGTTGCAACGCAACCTGATCCTGTCGCATTGCTGCGGTGTTGGCGATCCGATCGAACCCGAGACCGTGCGCCTGATCATGGTGCTGAAACTCCTGTCGCTGGGGCGCGGGGCGTCGGGCGTGCGCCCCGAGGTCGTCGCGCTGATCGAGGGCATGCTGGCCAAGGGCGTGATGCCGGTGATCCCCGAACAGGGGTCGGTCGGGGCCTCGGGCGATCTTGCACCGCTGGCCCATATGACGGCGGTGATGCTGGGCGAGAGCCGGGCGTTGTTCCAGGGCGAGGAAATGCCTGGGGCGGCGGCGCTGGCGGCGGCCGGGCTGGCGCCGATCAGCCTGACCGCGAAAGAGGGTCTGGCCCTGATCAACGGCACCCAGGTCTCAACCGCCTTTGCGCTGACAGGATTGTTCGAGGCCTTTCGCCTGGCGCGCAACGCGCTGGTGACCTCGGCACTGGCCACGGATGCGATCATGGGCTCGACCGCGCCCTTCCTTGACGAGGTGCACCAGTTGCGCGGCCATCGCGGCCAGATCGTCGCGGCACAAGCGATCCGCAGGCTGATGGCCGGATCGGAGATCCGCGAAAGCCACCGCGAAGGGGACCAGCGGGTGCAGGACCCCTATTGCATCCGGTGCCAGCCACAGGTGACCGGCGCCTGTATCGACCTGCTGACGCAGGCCGCGCGCACGCTGGAGATCGAGGCCAACGCCGCGACCGACAACCCGCTGGTGCTGATCGACGAAGACCGGATCGTTTCGGGCGGGAATTTCCACGCCGAACCGGTCGCCTTTGCCGCCGATCAGATCGCGCTCGCCATTGCCGAGATCGGCGCGATCGGACAGCGACGGATCGCGCTGATGGTCGATCCCGCGCTGAGCCACGATCTGCCCGCCTTTCTCACACCGGCGCCCGGGCTCAATAGCGGGCTGATGATCGCCGAGGTCACCTCGGCCGCGCTGATGAGCGAGAACAAGCATCTTGCGACCCCCTGCTCGACCGACTCGACGCCGACCTCGGCCAACCAGGAAGATCACGTCTCGATGGCGGCGCATGGGGCGCGGCGGCTGAGACGGATGAATGCGAACCTGACCCATATCCTCGGGATCGAAGCGCTTTGTGCCAGCGCCGGGGTGGAATTCCGCGCGCCGTTGAAAACCTCTGCCCCGCTGGCGGCGGTGATCGAACGGTTGCGCCAATCGGTGCCGCCGCTGGATCAGGATCGTTTCCTGGCCCCGGACCTGGAGCAGGCGGCAGAGCTGATCCGCTCCGGCGCGCTGCTGGACGCGCTGCCTGAAACCCTTCTGGAAGAGGTGCACCCATGACCCCGGTTACTGTCAGCCAGGGCGACAGCCCTGTTGTCCTTGGGCTGCCCCATACCGGCACCTATGTCCCCGACGAGATTTTTGCCCGGCTGACCCCGCGCGGGCAGACCCTCGCCGATACGGATTGGCACGTGGAGCGGCTTTATGACGGGTTGCTTCCGGGGGCAACCACGGTGCGCGCGATGTTCCATCGTTACGTGATCGACGCCAACCGGGGGCCGGAGAACGAAAGCCTGTATCCAGGTCAGAACACCACCGGGCTTGTCCCGATGACCGATTTCGATGGCGAGCCGCTTTGGATCACGGCGCCCGACGACGCCGAGATCGCGCAGCGTCTGGCCGATTGGCATGCGCCCTATCACGCCGCGCTGACCGCCGAGATCGCGCGGGTCAAGGCGATCCACGGATTTGCGATCCTGTATGATTGCCACTCGATCCGCAGCCATATTCCGTTCCTGTTCGAGGGCACGCTGCCGGATTTCAACATCGGCACGAACCTGGGCGTCACCTGCGATCCGCGGATCGAGGCGGCGGTGGAAAAAATCTGCGCGGCCACCGGACGGACGATGGCGGTGAATGGACGGTTCAAGGGCGGCTGGACCACGCGCCACTACGGCCAGCCCGGCGAAGGCGTGCATGCGATCCAGATGGAGCTTGCGCAATCGACCCACCTGGAGGCCGAGGCGCTGCCCTTCGCTTATGATGAGGCCAAGGCCGAGGCGCTGCGCGTCCCGCTTGGCGCGATCCTGCATGCGCTGGAGGATCTGGCACCGGAGTTGGGGGCAGGGGCATGAGCAAACCACTCGACGGAATCCGGGTGCTTGACCTGACCCGGGTGCTTTCCGGCCCCTATTGTACGGCCCTTCTGGCCGATCTGGGCGCCGAGGTCATCAAACTGGAATCGCCGGCCGGCGACGAGTACCGCCATATCGGCCCCTTCAAGGAGGGTGAAAGCGCGCTGTTCACCCTGAACAACCGCGGCAAGCGGTCGATGACGCTGGACCTCAAGGCGCCCGCCGATCTGGCGCTGGCGCAGGCCATCGCGGGCCGGGTCGATGTGGTGGTGGAGAATTTCCGCCCCGGCGTGGCTGAACGGCTGGGGCTGGGGGCTGCCGCCCTGCGCGCGAAAAACCCGCGTCTGATCTATTGCTCGATCTCGGGCTTCGGCCAGGAGGGACCGTTCCGCGATCTGCCCGCCTATGACGTCGTGGTTCAGGCGATGTCCGGGCTGATGGCGGCCACCGGGGAAGAGGGCGGCGCGCCGCTCCAGACCGGGGAGGCGTTGGGCGATCTGATAGCCGGGCTGTTCGCGAGCTGGTCGATCATGGCCGCGCTGGTGCAGCGGGACCGGACCGGGCAGGGCGCGGCGCTGGATGTGGCGATGTATGACGCGCTGTTCTCTATGCTGACCACCAGCCACGCGCTGAACCTGTATGCCGGTGTCCTGCCGGAACGGGTCGGCAATCGCCATCCGCTGTCGACCCCGTTCGGCTGTTTCACGACCCGCGACGGACAGGTGGTGATCGCGGTGCTCAACAACAGGCAGTTCGCCCGGCTGGCCGAGCTGATCGGGCACCCCGAGGCGATCAACGACCCACGGTTCGCCAGCGACGAGATCCGCACCGAACATGAACCGGCCGTGCGCGCCTTGGTCGAGGGCTGGTCGAGCCAGTTGACCACAAAAGAGGCGGTCGCGGCGCTGAGTTCGGTGAACCTGCCGACCGCCCCGATCTGGGACATCGCGCAGGCCCGGACCAGCGAGCACGCCGATGCGCGCGGTCTGGTCAGCGACCTGCCGCATCCGGTTCTGGGCCACGCGCCGGTGGTAGGCCAGCCGGTGCGCTTTGATGGCGAAAAACCCCTCGCCGAGAGTTCTGCCCCGCGTCTGGGCGGCGATCTGGAGGCGATCCTTGAAGAGTTCGGATTGGAGAAGACGGAATGAGCGCGCTTGATAACCCCTGGCACATGCTCTCGGAAGAGGAAACGCTGTTCTGCGACGTGTTGGAACGGCTGTGCGCCGACAAGATCGCCCCCTTGGCGGCGCGCACCGATGCCGAGGGAACATTTGCCCATGACCAGCTCGCCACGCTCGCCGAGGCCGGGATGATGGGCGCCAACCTGCCCGAGGAATATGAGGGCAGCGGCGTGTCCGCGCCGGCGCTGTTGCGCGCGGTGTCGATCGTGGCGGCGGCCTGCGGCTCGACCGCCTCGGCGTTGACGGCGCACTACCTTGCCACCGACTCGATCCTGTTGGGCGGCACCGAGGCGCAGAAACGCGCCTGGCTGCCCAAGGCTGCGAGTGGCGCCGCGCTTGGCGCCTTTGCCCTGACCGAACCGACAGCGGGCTCTGATCCCGCCGATATGAAAACCCGCGCCCGGCGCACCGAGACGGGTTGGCATATCAAGGGCACCAAATGCTTTATCTCGAACGGCGGGGTAGCCGATTTCGTGGTTCTGTATGCCGTCACCGATCCCGACAAGGGGCATCGCGGGATCTCGGCCTTTCTGCTGCCCAAGGGCACTCCGGGGTTCGAGGCCGGCCCGCCGGAACGCACGATGGGCTTGCGCGGTGGCCATGTCTTTACCCTCAATATCGATGTCGATCTGCCCGAAGATGCCTTGCTGGGCACCGAAGGGGCCGGGTTCAAGACCGCGATGAAGGTGCTCGACAACGGTCGGATCGAAGTGGCGGCGCAGTGCCTCGGGCTGGCCGACGCGGCAATGAAGGCCGCGATTGCCTATGCCAAGGATCGCGTCATCGGCGGCGACCCCCTGACCGAACGGCAGGGCATCCGCTGGATGATTGCCGACATGGGGGTGGCATGGCGCTCGGCGCTGTTGCTGTCGCTCGATGCGGCCCGTCAGCGCGACATGGCCCATGCCACCGGCGGGCGATTCTCGCTGGCGGCGGCGATGGCCAAGCTGGCCGCCTCGGAGGCCGCCGGAAAGATCGCCGATACCGCCCTGCAACTGCACGGCGGCTATGGCTATACCGCCGATTTCCCGGTCGAACGGATCACCCGCGATCTGCGCATCATGCGCATCTACGAGGGCTCCAGCGAAGTTCAACGCATCATCATTTCCGGCCAGATGCTGGCCAGTGCATAGGGAGACACAGATGACCAATCCCCGTCATAACACCCGCGATATCTTTCCGCCGACCGGCACCGAGCTGAACGCCAAGAGCTGGCTGACCGAGGCGCCGCTGCGGATGTTGATGAACAACCTGCACCCGGACGTGGCCGAGAACCCGCATGAGCTGGTCGTCTACGGCGGCATCGGGCGCGCGGCGCGAACCTGGAAGGATTTCGACCTGATCGTCGAGGCGCTGAAAAACCTCGAGGAAACCGAAACCCTGTTGGTCCAGTCGGGCAAGCCCGTCGGCGTGTTCCGCACCCACAAGGATGCGCCGCGCGTGCTGATCGCGAACTCGAACCTGGTTCCGCATTGGGCCAACTGGGATCATTTCAACGAGCTCGATAAGAAGGGCCTGATGATGTACGGCCAGATGACCGCTGGCTCGTGGATCTATATCGGGGCGCAGGGCATCGTGCAGGGCACCTATGAGACCTTTGTCGAGGCCGGGCGTCAGCACTATGACGGCAACCTCAAGGGCAAATGGATCCTGACCGGCGGCCTGGGCGGGATGGGCGGCGCACAACCGCTGGCCGCGGTGATGGCCGGGGCCTGCTGCCTGGCGGTCGAATGCGACGAGGATCACGCCGATTTCCGCATTCGCACCCGCTATTGCGACGAGAAGACCCACGATCTCGACGAGGCGCTGGCGATGATCGACCGCTGGACCGCCGCCGGCGAGGCGAAATCCGTGGCGCTGATCGCGAACGCCGCCGATGTGTTCCCCGAGCTGCTCAAACGCGGGGTGAAACCCGATATCGTCACCGACCAGACCTCGGCGCATGATCCGGTGCACGGCTATCTTCCGCAGGGCTGGAGCGTGGCCGAATGGCGCGCCCGGCAGGAAAGCGAACCCAAGGTCGTCGAAGCGGCGGCGCGCAAATCCATGCGCGCCCATGTCGAGGCGATGGTCGGCTTTCACGACGCCGGGATCCCGACGCTCGATTACGGCAACAACATCCGCCAGATGGCATTTGAAGAGGGGCTGGAGCGGGCCTTTTCCTTCCCCGGGTTCGTGCCGGCCTGTATCCGGCCGCTGTTCTGCCGCGGGGTCGGGCCGTTCCGCTGGGCCGCGCTGTCGGGCGATCCCGAGGATATCTACAAGACCGACCAGAAGGTGAAAGAACTGATCGACGATCCGCATCTGCACAACTGGCTCGACATGGCGCGCGAACGGATCGAGTTCCAGGGCCTGCCGTCGCGGATCTGCTGGGTCGGGCTGGGACAGCGCGACAAGCTGGGTCTTGCCTTTAACGAGATGGTGCGCAATGGCGAGCTGAAAGCGCCCGTGGTGATCGGGCGTGACCACCTTGATTCAGGCTCTGTTGCCTCTCCCAACCGCGAGACGGAATCCATGCGTGACGGATCTGACGCCGTATCCGACTGGCCGCTGCTGAACGCGCTGCTTAATACGGCATCAGGTGCGACCTGGGTGTCGCTTCATCATGGCGGCGGCGTCGGAATGGGCTTTTCGCAGCATGCGGGGATGGTAATTTGCTGCGATGGCACCGAAGAGGCCGATGCGCGCATCGGTCGGGTGCTGTGGAACGACCCTGCAACCGGCGTGATGCGCCATGCCGATGCGGGCTACGAGATCGCGATCGACTGCGCCAAGGAGCACAACCTGAACCTGCCCGCGATTCTGTGAGCGAAATCCGCGCACCGTTCCGGGGACGGTGCGCGGCCTGTACCCCCGGACCCAACTAGGAGAACCGCATGACTATCAAGAACACGCTGAAGGCTGCCCTGTTCGGCCTGACCGCCCTCGGGCTTTCCACGCCGGCCTTTGCCGACCAGCTTGCCGACATCAAGGCCGCGGGCAAGATCGTGACCGCGACCGACATGCACTATGCCCCGTTCGACATGATCGTTGACGGCACCTACCAAGGGATCACCAAGGACATCTTCGACGAGGTGTCGAAGGAACTGGGCGTCGAGCCGGTCTATCAGGACATTCCGTGGACGGCAGAGCTGCCCGGCCTCGAGGTCAAGAAATTCGACATCATCATCGCCCCGGTAACGATCACGCCCGAGCGGCTGGAACGCTATGCCTTCAGCCTGCCGATCGCCGATGCGACCGTCGGCCTGATCCGCAGCGCCAACGACAGCGAGACCAAGGCGCCCGAAGACATCAAGGGCAAAGCCGTCGGCGTTCAGCAGGGCACGGCGCAAGCCGCGCAGCTTCAGGCGTTCGGCGACAAGATCGGCGGCATCACGATGAAGGAATACGGCACCACCGACGAGGCCTATGCCGACCTGGCCGCCGGGCGTCTTCAGGCGGTGGCCGGCTCGCTGCCGAACCTTGCCTATCTGGTCAACGCACGCAGCGAAACCTTTGCCCTGCTCGAGCCCGCCACCTTCGGCGAGCCGAAGTATTTTGCCTGGGCGATGCGCAAGGACGCCGAGAGCGCCTCTTTCGTCGAAGCCGTCAACACCGCGTTGCTGAAAATGACCGATGACGGCCGCATGAAGGCGATCCAGGAAAAATGGCTGGGCGTCAATCCCGACCTGCCGCGCGAAGTGCCGCAAGACTGATCCTGACTGCGGGCCGGGACCGATCCCGGCCCGCACGACCATGAACGGGGGCTGCCGTGTTTTCCTGGACCACATTTTGGGAGAGTTTCATTCCGCTGCTCTGGGCCGCGCGTTTTACCGTGCTCGTCTCGGGCCTCGGGATCGCGTTGGGGCTGGTGATCGGCGCGCTGATCTGTGCGGCGGCGCTGTCGCCGATGAAAGCCTTGCGCCTCTTTGCGGCGCTTTGGGTGAGTTTCCTGCGCGGTGTGCCGCTGCTGGTGCAATTGCTGCTCATCTACTTCCTGTTGCCGGTGATCGGCATCGACGTGCCGGCGCTGGTGGCCGCCGTCGTGACCGTCGCGATCTGCGCCAGCGCCTATATCTCGGAAATCTGGCGCGGGGCGATCAACGCGCTTCCACGTGGCCAGACCGAGGCGGCAAAGGCGATCGGCATGGCCCCACTGGCGCAATGGACGCGCATCATCCTGCCGCAGGCGGTTACCATGTCGCTGCCGGCGCTGATCAATGAGCTGATCCTGCTGGTCAAGGCCTCTTCGCTGGTCTCCGTGGTCGGCATCATGGAAATCACCCGGGCCTCGCAGGCGCAGGCGGCGACCACCTTTCGCCCGCTCGAGGTCTACCTGGCGGCGGCCTGCATCTATCTTGTGATCAACCTGTGCCTCGCCGGGGTGGGACGCTGGCTCGAACAGAGGATGGCGGTCTGATGAACGATTTGCTTGCTCACTACGGCCCGTTCCTGTTGCGCGGCTTCGGCATGACGGTGTTCTGCTGGCTGCTGGGCACGGCCGGGGGGATGGTGCTTGGCCTGGCGATCGCGTTGGTCCAGCGATACAGCATCGCGCCGGTTCGCTGGGTCCTGCGCGCCTATATCGAGGCGATCCGGGGCACGCCCTTTCTTGCCCAACTGTTCCTCCTTTACTACGGCGGGCCGATGTTCGGGCTGCGGCTTGATCCGGTGCCGGCGGGGCTCTTGGGGCTGTCTGTCTACAGCAGCCCCTATTTCGCCGAGATCTTCCGCTCGGCCTTTGGCTCGGTTCCCATTGGCCAGATCGAGGCCGCGCGCGCCATCGGCATGAGCGAGTTTTCCATCGTGCGCCGGATCCTGCTGCCGCTCGGGCTGGTGTCGGCGCTTCCGGCGATGGTCAATTTCTCCATCGTGCTGACCAAGGAAACGGTGATCCTGTCAATCATCACCGTGCCGGAACTGATGTACCAGGTCCAGCGCATGTCGGCGGAGACCTTTCGCTATGTCGAGGCCAACCTGGCCCTCGCCCTGTTCTTCTGGGGGTTCGTCGAACTGATCTCGCGCCTCGGGCGCCGGTTCGAGACCCGCATCACCAAACATCTGATCGAAAGGACGTGACATGGTCCGGGCTTCTTCCGTCGAGATCCGCAAGGTCAACAAATTCTACGGGCCGTTCCACGCGCTCAAGGACATCGACATGTCCATCGAACCGGGCAAGGTCACCTGCCTGATCGGTCCCTCGGGATCGGGTAAATCCACCCTGCTGCGTTGCGTCAATTTCCTTGAGGAATACAACTCGGGCGAAATCCTGATCGACGGCGAGCTGATCGGGTATGAAACCGCCGGCGGGAAAAAGATGTCGTCGCGCCGGTTACGCGAGATGCGCCGCACCATCGGGATGGTGTTCCAGCAGTTCAACCTCTGGCCGCATATGACCGCGCTTCAGAACGTGGCCGAAGGGTTGATCCGTGTGCGTGGTATGGCCAAGGCCGAGGCCGAGACACGCGCCGCCGACGCGTTGGAAAAGGTCGGTCTGGGTGACCGGATGGGCAATCACCCGTCGCGGCTGTCCGGCGGGCAGCAACAGCGTGTGGCGATCGCGCGGGCCATCGCGATGGAACCCCGGTTGATGCTGTTCGACGAGCCGACCTCGGCGCTCGATCCCGAGCTGGTGGGCGAGGTGCTCACCGTGATGAAGGCGCTGGCCGCCGAGGGGATGACGATGGTGGTGGTCACACATGAGATGGGCTTTGCCGCCCATGTCGCGGATCAGGTCGCCTTCATGGAGCAGGGTGAGTTGGTGGCGGTGGATGCGCCGGCCAATATCCTGCACCACCCGGAAGACCCGCGCATCCAGTCCTTTCTGCGCACCTATCACGAGCGCAACAGTTTCTGACCCGAAGGAACCTTTCGATGTCCGACCATGCCCCGCTTGCCCTGCGTCCGGAACTGGCCGCGCTTGCCCCTTACAACTCCGGCCTGACGCTGGCGGAGGTGGCCGCGCGCCCCGGCGTGACGCGGATCGCCAAGCTGGGGTCGAATGAAAACCCTTATGGCGCGGCGCCCGGGGTCAAGGCGGCCGTGGCCGAGGCCGCGGGCCAGCTGCATCTCTATCCCGATCCGTCGGGGCATGATCTGTGTGCGGCGGTGGCGGCGCTGGTTGGCGTGACGCCGGACCAGGTGGTGCTGGGCGACGGGTCAGAGGACCTGCTCAACGTGCTGGCGCGGGCGCTGCTGCAGCCGGGCGACCGGGTGATCACGCTGTACCCTTCGTTTCCGCTGCACGAGGATTACGCCCTGATGATGGGGGCCGAGGTCGAGCGGATCGGCTTGACCCCCGAGGGCGAGATCGACCTGCCGGCGCTGTTGGCCGCGGTGGCGCGTCCCGCGCGGCTGATCCTGCTGTCGAACCCGATGAACCCGGCGGGGCTGTGGCTCGATCCGGCGGCGCTGGACCAACTGATGGCGGCGCAACACCCCGAAACGCTGCTGTGCATCGACGAGGCCTATGTCGAATATACCGACTCCGCGCGCTATGTTTCGACGCTGGACCGGATGGCCGGGCATGACAAGCCGCTGTTGGTGTTGCGCACCTTTTCCAAGGCATGGGGGCTTGCGGCGCTGCGGATTGGCTATGGCGTGACCAACGATGCCGGGTTGCGGCGCGGGCTCGATCTGGTGCGCACGCCGTTCAACGCCAACCACCTCGCGCAGGTTGCCGCGCTGGCGGCGCTGGCCGACCCTGACACCATGGCAACGGCGGCGGCGCGCATCGTGGCGGAGCGGGACCGCGTGGCCGGAGCGCTGCGCGAAGCGGGGCTGCGGGTGTTGCCCTCGATGGGGAATTTCCTGTTCTTTGACGCGGGTCGGCCCTCGGTCGATCTGGCCGAGGCGCTACTCGATCATGGGGTGGTCGTGAAGCCCTGGAAACAGCCCGGTTACGAAAGCTGGCTGCGCGTTTCGATCGGGCTGCCAACAGAGAACGATCAATTCCTGCAGGCCCTGCACCAAGCGATCAGGCCGTAATCCCGGCGGCAGGTACCCGTTCCCTATTCCTTTTCTTTGCCGATCTGCAGGGTCAGGTCGACAGGTTGCTGCTCGCCGTAGCCACTAAGGCCCTTTGATCTTGAGGTTGCTGGCGTTGCGAGCGGCAAGGAGCGCACCCCGGGGCAGGGCCGGGATGCCTTTCGCCCAAGCCGGGTGGACCGTGCATCACCGGTCTTTCTGCTGGAAGCAGTCGGGGGCTCGGCGTCGCATCCCAAGACATATGTTTCATAATGGGCCTATCCGCTGGGTCGAAAAGGTTGATCCCCCATTGAAAGAAACGGTACTTTCGACGTATTCCCTTGCCCGTGGCAAGATCACAGTCTTGCCGAAAATACTTCTTTTATGAGAACTATGGAGGGATTGAGGAGTTTTCAATGGACGGCGGCATGCAACAGATCGTGAGGAACGACCGCAAGGAGCTGTCCGTGCCCTCGGAGGACAGCGATCTCGATTTGATAGAGATTCTTGCGACGCTTTGGCGCGGACGATGGGTGATCGGCGTCTGCGCTTTGATCGCTCTGTTGGTCGGGGCCTTTTATGCCTATGGGGTTGCTGTTCCCAAGTATGCGGCAACGGTTCAGGTGATGTTGAGGGGACAGGGTCAGCAGCTTGTCGATATCCAAAGCGTGGTGTCGGGCGTCTCAACCGATGCCGAGTCGATGAATACCGAACTGCAGGTGATTCAATCGCGCAAGCTGGCCGAACAGCTTGTCGATCAGCTGAACCTGACGACCGATCCCGACTTCAATCCGTTCCTGCAAGAGGCGCCGACCTTTTCGCTGTCGGGACTGGCCAAACGGGCCAAGGGGCTGGTCGGAATGGAGGTGGCTGCCTCTCCTTCGTCGAGCGAAGAGCAAATTCACAATGCGACGGTGGACCGGGTGCTGGGCAGCATTTCGGCAGCGGTCCTGCGGGGAACGCGGATCTTCGATGTCGAGGCCACAACAGTCGATGCCGGGAAATCCGTCCTCCTCGCCAATACGCTGGCCGAACTCTACATCGCCGACCAGATCGCGGTGAAGTTCGAGGCGACCGAAAGAGCCGTTGCCTGGCTATCGCAACGCGTCAGCGAGTTGGAGGCGGACCTGAAGGCCAAGGAAGAGGCCGTGAAGGAATTGCGCGCCGGTTCGGGGCTGGTCAGCGCCGAAGGGTTGGCGGCCCTGAACCAGCAGGCCAAGGATTTGCGTGCGCGACTTGAAGAGTTGCAAGGCACGTCGGCGCAGTTGCGCGAGACGCAAGCCAAACTCGAGGAATTGCGCGATGCCGGGGACGCAGACGCGATGCAGGCCGCCTTTCCTGACCCGGTCCTCAAGCAGCTTTTCCAGCGGATAAGCGAGGGTGAACCAGAGGCGCGAGAGCTTTTCGACAGCCGGTTCGACCTGTTGCTGCAACGCGAGGCAAACGGTCTTCAGCGCACGTTGGATCAAGCGGCCGCGCTGGACGATTCCTATACTGAGCTCCAACGCAGGATCGAGGCACAAAGCGCCGATCTGGTCAGGTTGCAGCAGTTGGAACGCGACGCCGGAGCGACACGGGTTCTTTACGAAACCTTCCTGACCCGGCAGAAAGAGACGACCGTCCAGCGTGGGTTGCAAGAAGCCGATGCGCGCATCCTGTCGCCCGCCGTCTATGGCCGCCATGTCGAGCCGCGCAAGTCCCTGATCATGGCCCTGACGACCGTCCTGGGGTTGGTGATCGGATCGGGCATGGTGCTGCTGCGACAGGTCCTGCACAACGGCTTCCGCACCGCGGAAGTCCTGGAACAACACACCGGGACAACCGTGTTGGGGCAAATCCCGCGGATCCCGATCAGCGCGCGCCAGGGACTTATCGACTACCTCAACGCAAAACCGACCTCGGCCGCGTCCGAGGCGGTTCGGAACCTGCGGACCTCGGTCCTTCTTTCGAACATCGATCATCCGCCCAAGGTCATCATGTCCACCTCGTCCCTCCCGGGCGAGGGCAAGACGACGCAGGCGATCGCGCTGACGCACAACCTGTCGAAAATGGGCAAGAGGGTGCTCCTGATCGAGGGCGATATCCGCCGTCGCACCTTTACCCAGTATTTCAAGGATGTGCCCAAGGGTGGCATCCTGACCGCGCTCGCGGGTGAGCAACCGCTGTCCGAGGTGGTCTTCTTCGACCAACGGCTGGGGGCGGATGTGCTCATGGGCGAGAAGAGCAACATCAACGCGGCCGACCTGTTCAGCTCGGACAAGTTCTACGAATTCATGCATCGTGCGCGCGAGGCTTACGACTTTGTCGTTGTCGACACGCCACCGGTTCTGGTAGTGCCCGATGCACGTGTGATCGGCCAGTCGGTGGATGCCATCCTGTACTCGGTGAACTGGGACAAGACCACAAAGGCCCAAGTGGACGAGGGTCTGCGCCAGTTCCGAACGGCGAATCTGCGGATCACGGGCACCGTTCTGTCGCAGATCGACCCGAAGGGCATGCGCCGCTATGGCTATGGCGGAAAATACAGCGCCTATGGCGCCTACTCGGGATATGGGAGCGGTTACTACGACGCCTGACGCGCGTGCCATGCTTGACGCGGCTTTCCACAGGTAGGTGGGCTTTGTTACCTTCGCCCCGGTGGTCGGCGGCGGTTGCGATTGGCCCAGTCTGTCCCGCATGACCCGGTCCTGGATCGGCGCGTGGCCCCTCCCTGATGACAGCCGCGAACTCCTCCTGACCAGCGCGCCCTGTCGCGACCGCTGACGTTCCGTGAGAAGGAGCAATCAGAACAATGTCGACCGTTGGAACCGCGGGGCAATGAAACAGAAATGGCCCCGCGAGGGGGCCATTCCGATCCTTCCGGCTTTGAGGGCTTTGCGTCAGTTCGTCACCGCATTTGCGATCCCGGCGGCACCGCCAAACAGGCCAAAGGTCTGTTGCAGGGCGCGGCTCCACTTGGTGATCGGTTGCTCCTCGATGAAGATGATGTCGTTCGGGCGCATCTCCATTCGGGTGGCCAAAGTGATGTTGACCGCATTCGACGCATCGAGGTGCCAGGCCGTTACCGCGCCGAACTCGCGCGGGTTGTCGGAGGCGCGCAACACATAAAGGTGACGTGGATTGCCGGTTGTGGTGGCAAAACCTCCGCCCTCATACAACACATCGGCCAGTGTCGCCTGCTGGTCATAGGGCAGAGGGAAACGGGTTTGAGTGCGCACCTCACCGGTGACGTAGACAAAGTCCCGCTTTTCGGCGCCAAGGCTCTGGCGGGCTTGGAAGTTCGCGCGTTGTTCGGACAGAATGCCGCTGCGCAGGCCGATCTCGCTCTGCAGTTCGGACATGGCCTGGCTGCGTGCCGAAGATCGCTGGCTGATGACGTCAAGCTTCTGCTTGTAGAAGGCCAGCGCCTTGTCGAGATCATAGCTGGTGTCGACATAAACCGCATCGCCGTCCAGCAACAGGCGACGTTGCAGCGCCGCGTCGGCAAAGAAATCCTCGACCGGAATCTGGTAGAGGCTGCCGTTGCGGTAGATGCGGATCGAGGTGAATTCCTCGTAGCGGGCGGTGATGCCGCCGGCGGCAGTCAGCGCGTCGCCGAGCGTCAGCGGCTGCAGCGTGATCGGGAGCAGCTTGGCGCTGCCCACGGCGCCGCCCACAGCCACCCGCTGCGAGTTGAACTCGGACACTTCGAGGCTGAAGGCCGGGTCGATCTGGTTCTTGACCAGAGTATCGAACACCTTGGCTTCGGCCTCTTCCAGGGTCAGCCCTGCAATGTCGATCTGGCCGATGTCGGGGATCGCGATGCGCCCGTCGTCGCGCACGGTATAGCCCTGGCGGCGGTTCTGCGCGGCCAGAAGACCGGTCAATTCCTCGATCGTCGAGCCGCCTGCCTTGGTGGCCAGCAGCACCACGTCGCCCACGCCGATGCGATAGGGTTCGGGCAGGATCTGCGCCGGCGGGCGCAATTCCAGGGTTCGGTGGTTCTCCTCGGGGACATACGGAGCCTCGGGGAGCGCGCCGGCAAAACGCAGCGATCCGCCACCCGCGATCTGGTAAAAGGCATCGGGCAGTTTGCGCGGACTATAGGGCGCGCGATTTGCGACCAGCACGGTTTGAGCGGTCAACGGCACCTCGCGCACCGCCACCTCGGCCCCCTGCTCCTTCACCGACGGGCTGTGATAGGTCACGCCGCAACCGGTGGTGGCCAATGTGGTGCCCAGAAGGGCCATGCGGAGCAGATTTCGGGTCAGCATTGGTAGATCCCTCGCTTCGGTCTTGTCGCGCCGCGGCGCGCGTTTTCGGTTCAGCGGACGCGCCGCTCGGTTTCCAGGTATCCGGCGGTCGGGGACACCCATTGGCGCGATTTCCACATCACACCGTCGGCCCCGCGCCAGTAATGGTTCACGATCTCCCGGCCTTCGGTCACGCAGTGTTCCTCGGTATGGGTCGTGCGCCGGTCGGTATTGCCAATGGTGACGGTTTCGGCACCGCTGTCGGTTCGCCGGCACTGGAAGGCCATGAAATAGGATTTGTACTCGCCATCCAGATAGCTGTTGATGCGCGGGCCCCAGTGGTCTGCGTCCCCATCCAGCGCGGCATGGGTCTGGGCGATGTCAGCACTCATCAGGTCATCACCCAACCCGCGGGTTGCGACCAGAACGCCCCGATCAAAGGAAAAGGTCACGAAATCCGGCGTCCGCCAGGTCTCCACCTCGCCGTTGCGGCCGGCAGGGGTGATCATGCCCCGCGCGCCCAGCCGGGGAACCGCGACCTGCATCTGTGGCGTGTCCGGGTTTTCGACCACCACGCGCACCTGGTCTTTTGTGCTGCATCCCGCAGTCATCACGAGGGACAGGATCAAGAAAAGCCGCCTCATTTCCAGAACCTTCCCCAGCCGTCCCGAAGCGCGGTTTTCTGGGTGCGGCGTACGGTTTCGTACAGCCGCCCGGACACGTTCAGCCGCGCCCCGCCATCGCGGGTGACGGGGCGAATGACGGTACTGTATTGCTCGGTCGTCGGCTGGCCCGAGATGAAATTGATCGGGATGGTCAGGCGCAGACCCTTGTCAAAGGATCCTTCGCCGAAATCATCAAAGGACACGTCGGTAAGGGTGGCAAAGACCCCGATCCGCCAGCCATTGCGGAATTCGCGGTCGATCGAAAAGGTCGTGCCCCAATCCTTGGCCAGGTAGCGGCCCACATCGACCTGTGTCGTGAACCCGTTGCCGAAGTCCCAGTAGGCCGAGACATGGCCGGTCGCCACGTCGTAGTCGCGAAAGCCGAACATCTGGTCGAAATCGCGCTGCCGGACATAGTTGAGCTCGGCCCCCAGTGCGAAGCGGCTGTCCAGGGGCTGCCACAGCAGTTCGGTTGAAATCCCGCCATACATCGGTTCGAGGTAACCGGCGGTCACGCGGCCATAGAGGTTGGCGCCCGGCTTGAAGTAATAGGCGCCGACCAGTTCGGTGACCGCCGGGTCGCCCTCTCTTTCGTAGATGTTGAAATCCGACCGCACATGCGGCAGCACCGAGGTCGAGGCGCGCGTGCTCGCGTCGAGGTTGCCGATCACCTTCTTGCGCAGGCTCCCCTTGAACACGAGACCCTGGGCCGGCTGAAAAACGGCCGAAAGCTCGGCACCGAGGTCGGCCCGCAACGGCGAATCCGGATCGAACAGGCTGGGCGACAGGTAGGGTTTCAGATCCCATTCAAAGCGCGGATAACGTCCCGCGACAGGGTTGAGCGGCCCGGCGTCCGAAACGATCTGCGCCCGGGCGTAACTGCGCCAGCTGTTGTCATAGTCGAATTCCAGCTCTTCCAGGTCCGTCCGGCGCAACGTCACCGCCGCCCCTGCCAGCCCGTTCTCGACCGGGACGATGGTAAAACTCTCGACACCCGCGGGCACCGCATTGGTCAGCGCGCGCGCTGTGCGTCCAATCACCTGGGCCGAGTTGGCAAAGCGTTCATTCTCCACCTCCACCCGGAGGGTATCGCCCTCTGCCCGTATCCCGTGCAGGCGCAGGCCGTTGTTTGCCAGGACCTGAGCGACGCGGGCCTCGACCGTGGGCAATCCCACGCTCTCGACGCTCCATCCCAATTGCGCCGCGTTCTTGCGCGGCAGGACGGGCATCGCCCCACGGTCATACCCGGCAACGCCCCCGGGGTGCTTGGGATTGGTGGCCAGCGTCAGTTGAAATCCCAACTCCGAGCCGTAGAGATAGTTGACCCCCAACGTGATGCTTGGATTGAACCTGTAGGCCACCCCGAAGTTCACCGGAGAGCGGCGATTGAAGGCAGAGCCGTCTTCGTTCGGATAGGCGTCCGAGGAATATTCGAGAGCAAAGCTGAGGTTGTCCGTCGCCTGCCATTCGACCCCGCCAAAGAGCGCGGCATCTCCACGAAACCAGTTGCTCCACTCGACCTCGCCGCCCATGCCGCTCGTTCGGGGTGGACGGTTTTTGAACGAGTCCCCAATGATGGACAGCGGGTTCTGGAACCCGCCATGAGTGGCCAGCCGCCCCCAGCCCATACCCCCGGTCAGGCGCAGTCCCGGTGCCAGAGTCTTTGTCGCGACCACATACTCGGACGAGTACAGCCCGGTGCCGAGAAAGTCGTTCAGACCAACCGCGACAGCCGGCTGCCAACCTTCTTCATCCATCAGCCGGTAGTGAAGCGAGAAGCTGCGATCGAACCGGTACGGGGCCACCGCCCCGCCGGGGTTCGGGCGGATGTCATACAGTTGGGCATAGCGAAAACTGCCCGACAGGCGCGGCGTGATCTGAAAGGTCAGGGTGTTTCGGGTCTGGTTCTGGAAATGGCTGGATGTGATGGCCAGTTCGGCATCCGGCCGACTGACGGCAGAGGGCATGTCGATCAGCCCCGGATAGCCATAGGTATTGTACCGCGCCATGGGATCCGAACGCCCGGCCTCGGGCGCTGTGATCAGCAAGAAACCAAGGCACAGCGTTGCCCGAGAAAGAAGTGCGCGATTGGCCATGTCAATCAGATACGGCAGAGGGTTAGAAAAGACACAATTGAGACGACCATTTGACTTGGAGACAGAACCTTCGCTGTGTTTAGAGCACGCGAATATGTGTCATGTCGAGACGAATTGCGCGCCACTTTCATCACACAAGGCGGCCGTCAACGTCCCGGTGGCATAGGCACCGGTGTCGATTGCAATGCGGCCTGCCTCGGCCAGGGGCGCGTCGACGATCGTGTGCCCGTGAACCACCCACTGACCATCATCACGCGGGGTCGAGATGAAATCGCGATGCCCCCACAGGAGGGTCCGGCTGTCCTGGGCATCTAGCGGTCGTGCAGGGTCGGCGCCGGCATGAACCACGGTGACGTTGCCGCTGCTCCATCGCAACGGCAGCCCGCGCATCCATTCGATCAGAGGATCGCCCATGGCCAGGGCAAGCGCATCGCGCGCGCGGACATAGGTCGCCCCGGAACTGACCTCTCCCACGTCTCCGATGCCGAAACTGGCAAGGGTCTGCAACCCGCCATGGCGCATCCAGCGTGGCCCGGCCTTTTCGGGGTCGTCAAGGAAAGCCAGGCACATCGCCTCGTGGTTGCCCATGAGGCAGTGCACGCCCTCGGGGTTGTCGCTCCAGGCGGCGTGCAACAGGCGCAGCACCTCGGCGCTTTGATCGCCCCGGTCGATATAGTCGCCCACGAAGACCATCGGCAGTCCAAGCGCCAGCCCCGCGACCTTTTCCCCGAGTTCGAGGAGTAGGTCGGCCCGACCATGTATGTCGCCGATGACGCAGAACGCCCGATCCGGGGCGATGGGGGCGGTTGGCCTGGGAGCGCGCTCCACCTGGTCTCTGGACTGAAAGAAATTCCGCAACCCCAACATGCGGCCATAGATACCCAACCTCGGCGAATTGGCAAGATGTCGGAATGTCAAAAGGAGACAAACTTACATCACGGGCAAAATCCACCACTCGAAACCCCGAGGCGCGCGCGAGCTCTGCGGTGAGTTCAAAATGGGACATCATGTATCGAGCCTGCATCCAAACCGAAAGCGGGTAATAGATCATCGGCTTGTCATAGATCGGCAGCAACTGTTTCGGCACGCCGGTGGTCACCGGATAAAGGCGTGTTCTGGGCCCGCCGGCCAGGATGATGCCCCTGCGGTCGGTCATTGGGAAAACTCTCCGGGTTCTGTCGGCAAATCGTGACACTGGCTGCGTCGGTCGGGACGGGGGTCAACGATACCTTCCGGTTCGCAGCAACAAGGCCATGACCCCTGCGGTCCTTGCGACAGGTTGGCTTTCATCAGCGGCGGGACTGCAGGTGACTGTCACAGGGTCAAAGGGGAGGAGGCCACCGCCGTCGAACAGCCGGTCGGTTGACGTGTTTATGAAAGTTCAACGCTGGAGAGGCAGGGGGCGAGGATCCGAGTTGCAGGAACGGGCAGTATCATTTCAAAATAAAGTCACTCGGAAAACCGAAAATCCAACTGTCATAGGGAATATAGCATTGCTGGAAGTGCCCCGAAATTTGTGTCCACACAAAAAAGACCAGCAGCAAGCCCAGATAGGGCAGCGCAGAGTGCAGGGACTGGCTTGACCTGAACGGCAGAAATGGCAATCGGGCGAAAATCATCGTTTGAATTGGGATGAGATAGTAGCCGAACCTGTCACCGATGACGCTGGAAACCGGGAGCAAAAGAAACGCCAGCGCCATCCCGATCGCCCCGATGCTTGCCAGGCTGTAATCCTGCGGAAAGGATCGCATCCATTTCTTTCGCACGAACAGGAAGAAATAGAGCGCCGATAGCCCAAGGATGCCAACACGAAACACCGCACCGAAAGCCTCGGTACCTGTTCCGATATAGCGACTGCCCGCGATCTCTGCACTTTCCCCGCTGGCGAGCAAGATCGCCCCAGGAACAGCAAGGAGTGCCGCCATGACCAAGCGGGTCCTCGTGTAACGACCGGTTGTGAGCGGCAACAGAAGCAGGAAAACTGTACTGCTGGCGTGGAATCCGGCGGCGAGAACCACCCAAAGCGCAAACCGGATCGGGCGACGGTCGATGAAGGCGGTGAAAGCGATGCACAGCAACCCGATCGCCGCCCCCTGTCGGATCGCGGACATCGGCATGTTGATGATCAGGATCGGAAACAGCAGCACCAGAAAGCCCAAGGGGTCCGGCTGCCGCCGCGCCAATACATGAACCCCGACGAAGAACACAGCGCTGGAGACGATATTGGCAACCGGGTAGGGCAGACCTGCGCCCTGGATCCAGGCCAGGATGGCCCACCAGATAGGCTCACGGCCACTGACAATTTGGGACCAATCCTTGCCGGCGGCGCCCAGGTACTGGAAATAATACCCCGACCAGTCGCATCCGACCTGATAACGAAAGGCCGAGAACATGAACAGCGCCAGAAGAACAACGTAATAGACCTGTCGCCGCAGTCTTTGCGCTCCAGCCAATGCATAACGCAGAAGGAACAGCACATTCGTCACCCCGAAGTAGAGCATCGACCCTACCCGTTTCCCTCGGCGACTTCGCGCAACATCTGCGCCACACGTGGTCCCCAGACCTGGAGCGAATACTGCTCTTCGACTCTTCGGCGACCGGCGGCCCCCATCCGGCGCCGAAGGTCCGCATTTCCCAGCAAGGTTTCGATGGCTTCCCGCCAGCCGTCCTCACTCGCGGCCAAAAAACCGTTCACGCCATGCTCGACGATATCGCGATTGACGCCGACCGGCGAGGCCACGACCGGAAGGCCGCAGGCCATGTACTGGATCAGCTTGTAGCCACATTTTCCTCGTGCCCAAGGCGTGTCGGGCAGTGGCATGACCCCGATATCCATGCTCTGGATCAAAGCCACTTCCGCTTCTTCGCTCCAAGGGAGGACTTCCAGCGTTCCCCTGACTTCAGGCTGCATGCCGGCTCCCACGGCGCGAAACAGCGCCCGATGTTCTTCCAGCAGCGGATTCAGTATGTCGTGGATGGGATGTGCCAGTTCATGCCACGTCTGCGGGGTGCCGATCCAACCTATACGCTGTGCGTTTTCATCCACTGAACCCGGTCGAACCTGATAGGCTTCTAGATCGACAACGGTTGGCACTGTCTCAACCCGAGCGGCACCAGCGCGTCGTGCATGATTGCCGAGATAGGAGTTTCCGACCGTCACAAGGGCCGAGGCCGCCATCACCCGCCCGATTTTGCCGCCCAACACACCCCGAACCGCGCCAAGCCGATGTTTGTCGTAACGATGAAAGATCGCATCGTCGTAATCGCTGACGATCGGAACCCCGCGCGGCAGAAATGCGCGTTCGACAAGCCACGGCACCCAGGGCAAGGCTTCTTTTTCCAACCAGATCAGATCCAGCGCCGGTCCTTGTCGCATCTGGCCGATGCGTTGAAGCATGTACCGGGAAATCGACCGACGCACCCCTTGGCCCGAATAGAGTACGCGCAAATGGGCGTCATCGAAAAAAGGAGCAACCTGAACGTTCAGGCCTTCGCGAGCCAGCGCAGGCAGATACTGCATCGTGCGCAAGCGACTTGATGCCCCCATACGCGTGTAGCGCGACAACAGCAGGATGTTCATGCGTGCTCCTGCCCGGCGATATCATCGCCAGGCGCCGCGCAGAGCAGTCCTGTCAGGCCGCACATGGGGTGTCTTTCGTTCTAAGGATCGTTGCATAGATGTCGCGATAGCCCGCAGTGCCCGTTTCCAACGAGAAGACAGCCTCGGCCGTGGCACGGCATCGCACCGAGAGATCGGGATCGGTTTTCAGTGTTTCGAGTTGTCGCAGGGCCTCGACCATCTGGTCTTCGCGCGGTCCCGCGACGATCACGCCGACGGTGTTCCGTCGAACGATATCCGCGACATCGCCGACCCCCTCGTTTGCAACGACGGGCAGCCCGCACCCCAGGACCTCGGCCATCCTGGTGGGAGAGCGTCCAAGCTCTGAAATCTCGCCCCCGGCATAGAACATCATCGAAAGATCATGGCCGCGCACGGCATCGGGCATGTCCGCGGAGGGGCGCGGGCCGATGCTGAGGCGACCGGCCAATGCATCCGCCGGGTCAATGGCCGCACGCACGTGCTCCGGGTCGTCGCGCGTCACGATCTCGAACCGGGCGTCGGGATCGCGAGCGGCAACGGCCGAGATCCAGGCGGCGAGCCAGTCGGTTCGGAACCACCCCGACAGGATCGTTCCGATGCAGCCGTGTACGGCGTCGCCGCGGCTGCGCGCCGGGGCCGGGGTGAACCGATCCAGGTCGGCGCAGGTCGGGATCACGTCGATCCGTTGAGCGTGAAGCTCGGCGGGGTAAGCGCGCCTCAGGTGGGCGACCGCCGCATGTGTAAGTGACACGACCGCCGCCGCCTCGCGCAGACAGGCGCGTTCGACCCGGACGATGGCGCGATGCATCCACGAGCCGCGCCTGAGGCGCCCAGCCGTGATCAGCTCTTCCGGCCAGAGCGCCCGCATGTCAAAGATGAACGGCACCCGCGTCAACCGGTGCACCGCAAGGGCCACCGCCGCCGGAATGTAGGAGCGCGCGTGGATCAACTCGGCCCGTCCGGCGCGCACCTCGCGCAACACGAGCCAGACCATGCGCATCATGCTGAGCGCGGGAGCGATCACGCGCGGCTTGGCGTGGAACCGTTGCGGCAGCCAGCGAATGCCGTGCCGGTCACACTCTTCCCGGGCCTGCGCGACCCGGGCGCGATCGGCCCAATCCTCGGGCTTTTCATAGGTGATCAGGGTGATGGCATGGTCCCGCGACAACCCGCGCAGATAGCCAAGGACCTGGCTCTGGCCGAGCGGTTCCAGCAACCCGTTGCGGGTGAGGTAGAGGGTGGGGGTCAAGGTCAACCTATCTGTTCGAGATACGCGGCGGCTGCGCGTTTTGGACTGAACTCTGCGGCGCGGTTTTGAAGCTGCTCTGCCGGCACCCTGTCCTCCAGCGAGGCCCCGATTGCATGTGCCATCGCCCCGGCATCGCCCACCGGAACCAACCGTCCGTATCGCCCCTCCTCAAGTATCTCACCGGGACCGGAGGGGCAGTCGGTGGACACCACGGGCGTGCCGCAGGCCATGGCTTCGACAATCACATTGCCGAACCCCTCGTAATCCGAGGACAGCGCGAAAAGATCGGCGGTCTTGTAGAACGGCGTCGGATCGGGGTGAAATCCCGCAAGGATCACCCGGTTGGCCACGCCCAGATCGCGGGCCAGCGACAGAAGCGCATCGCGCCCATCTCCGTCGCCCACGAACATCAGTCGCGCGTCCGGCCGGTCGATCCGCGCGAAGGCCCGCAGGAGGAGCGGATGGTTCTTCTGCGCCTTCATGCTGCCCACGGTCACGATGCGTGCCCCCTTGGGAGCGGCCCAAAGTGCTTCGGCGTCCTCCATGGACCGGGCGGGCGGTTCGGGACGTGGAGGAACAGGATTGTGGATGACGTCAAACGCCTCAGGGCGCAGTCCCGATAGCCCTGAGATATCTTTCACCACCCCCAAGGAAACGCCGACCCGACAATCCGCAAGCGGATATCCAACGGCCATCGAGGCGCGCATGGCAACACGGTGCAAACGCCCCCAATCAGCATACTGAACGGACATCGTGTTATGTTCGGACACCAGTACCTTGCAGCGATGCCCGGACAGGCGCCGGGCGACCGGGGCGATCACGGTCAGTGGCCACATCGCGGCCAGCAGGGCGTCGGGCCGACGGCGGCGCAGGTAGCGGGCCAGGGCAAGGGGAACGGCGCGGGCGCGGGGAGTGGCGAGGTCGACAACCGAAAAACTGTCCCGCGCCTCCTCCAGCAACTCTCCGCGCGCCTGCATCAACACGAATTCCACCGTGTGTCCGGCACGGACGAACTCATGGGCGAGGTCGATATTGACCCGCTCGGCACCACCGCCACGCAGGTCGGGGAGGAGGATGGAGATGAGATTTTCACACATAAATCACGCTTTCACCGCAGAAATAAGGCGCTTTATATGCAAAAAAACTCTTCTACCGGGAAGTCTGATCAGAACAGATTTTGCGTAACCATGCGAAACTGCACTTGGAAACAAAAAGCCCCGGGCCAGAAAGCTCATCTCTGGCCAGCGGGCGTATTTCTGCATGAAAATAGATCGCTTGCGCAGTTTATCTGAATCGCAGCCTAAAAAAGAAATTGCATCAGCAGCATACTTGTACGCCTCTGCGGTTCTAGCGGTAATTTGCAGCGCTCTTGTTTCGCGGGCCCATTGGTCTTGCTGCTGAAGCAACCTGATCGGTCCAACATTGTTTTCGTGAACCCGTCGTCTGATGAGTGGCCTTTCGATCCTTTGTGAGGTCTTGTCGAGATGCTTGAACACGGCCATAAGCGCCATGTCCTCGATCAGTACTTTTGAAGGCGGCATCGGAAGGCGGGAAAGTTCGTCGGTTCGGAAACACGCAGTTGCGCCATGGAACCAGCAGCGGCTCGTCGAATAAAATTCGCGCCGCCTCACGATGTCATGTTCAGGATCAAAGGTGTTTCCCTGATCGTCAAAGAGAATGTCATCCGCTGAGCAAACGACAACGTTTCGTGGTGCCGAGAGCATGGCACTAGACATTACTTCAGTCCGTTCCGGAAATGATATGTCGTCTCCGGCAGCAACGACGAGAAACTTGCCCTTTGCGAGTTGGGCAACCGAAAGGACGTGCGCAAGCGTGCCTTGATTGTTCTCACCCCGCCGCACCTTGACCTCATGCGGCCCGTCATATTCCTCTGCCATCTCCTGCATGATCTCGAAGGTCCGGTCGCTCGAACAATCGTCGGAAAGGATGATTTCCAGCGGCTCGTAGGTCTGGGAAAACGCGCCCTCAATGGCCTCGCGGATGTAGTTTTCCTGGTTGTAGGCGAACAGCGCGAAAGTCACGAGCGGGCGGTCTGGGGTCGGGTCGGTCATGTCTCACTCCGGATGGGCCAGCCGAGGACGGCATAGATGCGGGACAGGCGGGTGGCGAGGCGGCCTTGGGGGCCGACCTTGATCAGCACGACGCGCAGGCCGAAGACCCCGGTCGCCCCCGCCAGCAGCGGCGAGGCGATGGCCGCCGCAAGGGGGGCCGTCAAGGCGAGCGCCAGCAGGGCCACGGCAAGACCGGCGTGAAGGCCCAGCAGGCCGAGCGACAGCGCCTCCCACCGGAAGCCGTGGATACGGCGGGCCAGAACGTACACCGTGGTCAGATAGACGAGGTAGCCTAGTACAAAGGCATAGGCCGTCACCTCCAGCCCGACGCGCGGCAACAGGGCCAGGACCATGGTCAGAAAGACGATGTTGAAGCTCAGCTCCATGAAGAAGAACGTCTTGGCACGGGCCGCCGCGACGATGGAAAAGCTCATCGCCCAGCTTGCCAGCTTGAACACGTTGCCCAGGGTCTGCCACTGCAAGAGCGTCACCGCAGGTCCGAACTCCGGCGAGTAGAGCAGGGAGATCACCCAAGGCGCCAGGCCGATCAACAGCAACAAGACCGGCCCGCCGATCGCGAGGCCAAGCTGCGCTTGGTCGTTCATCAATCGCACCGCCGCCACGCGGTCGTGGATCACCTCCGTCAGGCGGGGGTAATAATCGGCCCCCATGGCCCCCAGCAGAAACCCCACGTAAGTCATGGTCATGCCCCAGGCGGCGGCGAAATGCCCGGCGGCGTCCAACCCCAGCTCCTGCAGTATCCGCCCGCGCACCAGGAGAAGCGTTGCCGTCGTGGCCAGCCCCCCCAGCATGAAGGCGATGCCAAGCCTTGCCATGGGCTTCCAGATTTCCCAGATCTCGCCGAGCGACAGCCGCGCCGCCGTCGGCTTGGGCAACCGACCGGTGTAGGACCGGGCAATCAGAACCGTCGCCAGGGGTTGCACAAGGATGAACCAGATCAGCCCGCTTTCCCCCCGCAGCCAGACGGCGGCAAGGCCGGCCACCGTGCCGGCAAAGGCCGCGAACACCGTCACACGGCCCAGGTCGCCAATCCGGCGCAACCCCTGCAAGAGGGCGGTCTGCGCCGTGCCCAGAAGCGTCAACAGGATCGCGACCCCAATCAACCCGACCTCGGTCGCTCGCAGCGCATCCCCGAACAGCCAGGTGGCGATCCGGCCCCGCAAGACCCAGACCGCAACCATTGCCAGCGCGCCCTGAACCAGATGCGCGGCAAAGAGGACCCGGCGCACCCGGCTGAGCGTTGCCTCCTCACCGCGCGACGCGGCGATTTCGCGGACACCGCTGGACCCCATGCCAAGGCCGGCTGTCTGCGTCACCATGCCCAGCAGGTTGTTGTAGATACTCAGCAGGCCAACACCACTCGGACCCAGAAGGACGGCCAGCACCTTCATCCTGGCAATCGAGATCAGGATGTTCACCACCTGCGCCGAGCCGATGACCAGCATCGACTTGATCAACCCGCGCGAACTGGACGTATCAGCCATGCTCATTACGTGTTTCGGATCTGCGCGGTGATGTGGTGGACGTCGCCCAAATCCAACTGCGGTCCCATCGGCAGGCTCAGAACCTCACCGGCCAGTTGCCGTGCCAGCGGCAGCGCCTCGGGCGCGATCCCGAGCCCGGCATAGGCCGCCTGCATGTGCGGCGGGATCGGGTAGTGGATCAGCGTGCCGATACCCGCCTCGGTCAGCCGCGCCTGCAGCACATCGCGCCCGGGCGTGCGCACCACGTAGAGATGCCATGCGGGCTCGGCCCAATCCGGCACATGAGGCAGGGTCAAGTCGGTTGCCGCCAACCCCTCGGCATAGGCGGCGGCCACCGCGCGGCGGCGCTCGGCCCAGGCATCCAGCACCGTCAGCTTCACCCGCAGAACCGCCGCCTGAAGCGGATCGAGGCGCGAATTCACGCCCGCCTCTTCGTTCACGTATTTTTTCCGGGAACCGTAATTGCGCAACAGCGCCACCCGCTCGGCCAGGGCGTGATCGTTCGTCGTGATTGCCCCCGCATCGCCAAGCGCCCCAAGGTTCTTTCCGGGATAAAAGCTCCAGCAGACGATATCGCCATGCGCCCCGATCCGCCGTCCCTTGTAGCGCGCGCCATGGGCCTGTGCGGCATCCTCGATCACCCGCAGCTTATGACGGCAGGCGATATCAAGGATCGGATCAAGATCGGCGGGTTGCCCATAGAGATGCACCGGCAACAGGGCGCGCGTTCGCGGTGTGATCGCGGCCTCGATCCGCGCCGGATCGATGTTGTGTGTTGCCGGGTCGGGCTCGACCGGAACCGGCGAGGCCCCGACCCCCGAGACCGCGAGCCAAGTGGCGATATAGGTGTTGGAGGGCACGATCACCTCGTCGCCCGGCCCGATATCCAGCGCCCGCAGGGCCAGCCTCAGCGCGTCCAACCCGTTGGCGACCCCCACCGCGTGGCCCGCCTCGGAATAGGCGGCCCATTCGGCCTCGAAGGCCTCGACCTCGGGGCCAAGGATGTACCATCCGCTCTCCAGGACGCGCGACACGGCGGCGTCGATCTCGGGCTTGAGTTCGCGATAGGCCGCGCCCAGGTCGAGGAAGGGGATCATCACGCGTTTTCCCGTGCCGCCGCCAGGAACTCATTGTAATCGCGGTAATAATCCGCCTCGTCATAAGGGTGCGAGGCCAACACCATGCAGACCGCCCCCTGGCTGAAGGCATCCATTTCGCGCCAGATCATGCGGCTGATATAGAGGCCCTTTCGCGGGTCGCGCAGCCAGTATTCCGACTTGGTCTTGCCGTCATCGACCGTCATTCGGAAGCTGCCGGACAGCGCGAAGACGACTTGTTCCAGGTCTTTATGGGCGTGGCCGCCACGCTCGGAATCTACCGGTACATTGTAAAGGTAATAGACCCGCGCGATGTTGAAAGGCAGGTGATTGCCCCCCTCCACAAAAGTCAGGTCCCCGCGCGGGTCGTGGATTTGGGGCAGGTTAACGAGGCGGACTAGCCCATTTTGGTGTGGTTTGGTTTGATCTTTCATTGGGTATCCTCCGCTCCTATCGCCCGTAGGTGATCGCCGGCGTCCTGACGAAATTTCTCGACAGAATAGGTGAAGTAGATATTCTGGTGATCTTCCGACACGCGGGTCATGTTGAATCGCTCGTAGAAATGCAGTGCGCGATGGTTGCCTTTGCGGACGTCCACGGCACCAAACTTCAGGTTCAAACGATTGAACGCGGCGCCAAAACTCAACACGGCACTTTCCAGCGCCGCTTTGGGCGGCTTGTCCTCATTCAGGATCCAGCTGCCCCAGGTGAATTGATCGCCTTCGATTTCGTAAAGGCGCACGACGCCACAGGCCCGGCCGTTGTCCAGCCGTTCGATGACATAGTAATATTCGGTGCCCGCAGCTTCGCGAACCTTGTAGCGTTCGATCCACTGGTGCTGATCCGCGACACTTCCGGTGACCGCTGAAAGATGGGTGTTATAGCGCGGATCCAGCCGAAGTCCGTGGATGAAAGCCGCGTCTTCGGGCGCGACCAGGCGCAGCGCCAATCGCACGCCCTCGATCCGTTCCATGTCGGGGCGTGTCACAGTCGCAGGTCGCTGGCGCCGGAGGTCAGCACGTGTTTCAGATCGTACAAAACATGCTCCTTTTTCCCCAGTTTTCGCAGGGACTCGGCGCCGGTTTCGCAAAACTGTTGATGGGCGACGGCCAACACGATGGCGTCATAGGTTCCGGGTTCCGGCGCCGTGACCAAGCCGAGCCCATGGGCGTGGCGGGCCTCCTCCGGATCGACCCAGGGGTCATGCACGTCGACCTGCATCCCGTAGTCCTGCAACTCCACGATCACGTCCACGACCCGCGTGTTGCGCAGGTCCGGGCAGTTCTCCTTGAAGGTCAGCCCGAGGATCAGCACCCGCGCGCCGTCCACCTGGATGCGCTTGCTCAGCATCGCCTTGACCAGTTGACCGGCAACATAGGCCCCCATGCCGTCGTTGATCCGCCGCCCGGCCAGGATCACCTGGGGGTGATAGCCAAGTGCCTCGGCCTTGTGGGTCAGGTAGTAGGGGTCCACGCCGATGCAGTGCCCGCCGACCAGACCAGGCCGGAAGGGCAGGAAATTCCACTTGGTTCCGGCGGCCTTGAGCACTGCTTCGGTGTCGATCCCCATGCGGTTGAAGATGATCGCCAACTCATTGACCAGCGCGATGTTCAGGTCCCGCTGGGTGTTCTCGATCACCTTGGCCGCCTCGGCCACGCGGATGCTCTCGGCCTTGTAGGTGCCGGCGGTGATTATGCCGGCATAGAGTTGATCCACCTCTTCGGCCACCTCGGGCGTCGAGCCCGACGTGACCTTGCGGATATCGGGCAGGCGGTGGGTCTTGTCGCCGGGGTTGATCCGCTCGGGCGAATAGCCGGCAAAGAAATCCTCGTTGAAGGTGAGGCCCGAGACGCGTTCAAGTACCGGGACGCAATCCTCCTCGGTCGCGCCGGGGTAGACCGTGCTTTCATAGATGACGATGTCGCCGCGCTTCAGCACGCGACCGAGTGTTTCGGAGGCCTTGATCAGCGGCGTCAGATCGGGGCGCTTGTGCGCATCAATCGGCGTGGGCACCGTGACGATATAGATGGACGCGGCGGCCAGGTCGGCCGGATCGGTGGTGAAGGTGAGTTGCGTGGCGGCAGCCAGCTCCTCGGCCGACACCTCCTGCGTGGCATCCTGCCCGGCCCGCAGGGCCGCGATCCTGTCGGGATTTACGTCGAACCCGATCACGGGTCGTGATTTGCCGAACTCCACCGCAAGGGGGAGGCCGACATAGCCGAGGCCAACAACCGCTAACGTTGCTTTACTCTTCATAATTTGGATTTCCTGCCGCGAGTGGTGAAACATCTGGCACGCTGATGTGGTTCAATTCTCTAGCCAAACGAAGTTTGCGCCTGCGGGTTCGCAGAATTTGTTTCGTAATCGGTAACTTGTTCAAGAAATTTGAAACCAAGTATTTCGCAGACCCGGGATCCAAATATCCTATCGTGGATTTAAACGGCTCGACCAGAACGAGGCTTGGAGACGCAATCCTGACATATTTCATGCACCCATGGTTCCAGAATGAATTAAAATCATCTGCAACAAATCTCACGGGCTGATTGACCGCAAGGATCCTTCGTGCGGCCTCGATATCGATTATGTAGCACAAAGTGGAACGGACAAATCTTGCTTCGAATGGTGTAAGAACATTAGAAACCCCAACACTGAAACTGTCGTTTGACGAAAATTTAGATTCCCCCATCGTCGGACTGTGCAGTGAAATGATCTCACCTTCGCGTAACTGGCGCGCGACACCGGACACAATTTTATCAAAGTCAGGGGGCAGGGACGCGTCATCCTCGACAACAACTGCCTGCTTGATGCCGCGGTCTACCATAGCTTTATAAGCATTGAGATGCGACAGCGCGCACCCAATTTGACCGGACGAAAGCGTTGATACATCGCAACAGTCCGGCCGGCGCTCCAACTCGAGTGCACCGACTACACCAACGATCTCATAACTTATCTTCGATACCTCTTCTACCTGCTTCCGAATAAAGTGATATCGTTCGCCAAAAAATTCGTTCGCAACAATAAAGCCGGTAAGATCTGCTTCGATCCGATCTGACCTAGCCATTAGCCCGCATCCTGAATAAGATTATTTCTCTCAAAAATCATGATATTCCGGGAATACCAATCCGCGACATTTCTGTTCTCCCGAAGTTCGCTTCGGGCCATTTCCGACAGGCTTCCGTTATACAAGAAACCTCGCCGTTCAAATTTCTCGATCCAATAGGAATGCGGTTGCTCATTGACATGGTCCACCCCGCCCTGACCGGGTATCGCAGCCGTCATGAACACCTTATCGGACAGTCCGCAAAGCGTATCGACATAGCGGTCAGACAGAGCAGCAGGTAGATGTTCCGCAACTTCAGTGCTTACTGCCAAGTCAAATTTATTCTCCAGCCCCAGATCCTGATAATTGTCTCGCTCCAAGTCGAATTTCCGCACGTTCAATCCGCGTTCACGGCAGTAACGAAGGCCTGCGGTTGAATACTCCAACCCCATTACTTCGCAGCCCGCTTCCCTAAATCCAACGGCAATTCCACCTGTCCCACACCCTACATCTATCACGGATTTAACGGGGAGGTTCTCAACAACAAAGTCAGATATCGGACCGGATGCCCGCACAGCACCAACATCTACGCTTTCCGCATAGTAGGTTTCGTCATATAAAATCTGATGCGGTATTATGGCCGACTTAATCCGTTGCGCCATGCTCGTTCTACGTATTGACGCGGGAACAACTGATCTATACGTCAGTTTGGCAATTTTACCAAATTTCATTTTTGATAGTACTCCCGATACCACTCCACGAACCGGGCAATCCCATCGCGGAAATCCGTCTGGGGCCGATAGCCGGTCAGGGTTTTCAACAGTTCGGCGTTGGCCCAGGTCGCCGGAACGTCGCCGGTTTGCATGCCCATGTAATTCCGCTCGGCCTTTTGCCCGAGGCAGTCCTCGATCGCGTCAACGAAATCCAACAGCCGTACCTTGTCGGAATTGCCGATATTGACGACGCGGTAGGGGGCAACGGGCGAGAGACTGTCTCCCTCGGGCACCAGGCCATCTTCGGGGCGCACAGGGGCGACGTCGATCAATAGGCGGATCGCACGGACAAGATCGTCGACATAGGTAAAGTCGCGATACATGTCGCCGTTGTTGTAGATGTCGATGGGTCGTCCATCGAGGATCGCATCGACGAACTTGAACAGCGCCAGGTCCGGACGCCCCCAGGGTCCGTAGACGGTAAAGAACCGGAACATCGTGGTCGGCAGATCGTAAAGGTGGGCATAGGCATGGCCCATGCTCTCGTTCGCCTTCTTGGTCGCGGCATAGATCGTCAGCTGCGTGTCGGCCTTTTCGGTCTCGACGAACGGCATCTCGGTATTGGCGCCGTATACCGACGAGGTCGAGGCCATCAGCAGATGCTGCACGCCCAGCCGGCGCGCGGCCTCCATCACGTTGAAGGTGCCGATCACATTGGCATCGAGGTAGGCGCGGGGGTTTTCCAGGCTGTAGCGCACGCCGGCCTGTGCGGCGAGATGGACGATCACGTCGGGGTCAAAACCATCCGCAACGCGGTCGAACAGCGCCTGATCCTCCAGCATGCCTTCTGTGGCGGCGAAACTCGGACTCTCCAGCAACATCTGGTGCCGACGCTGCTTGAGGGTGACATCGTAATAATCCGTCATCCCGTCATAGCCATGAACGGTAAATCCCTCGGCCAGCAACAGCTTGGCCAGGTGGAATCCGATGAACCCGGCGGTGCCGGTGATCAGGACACGTGGTGGCGATGACGCCATTATTTAACTCCTCGCAAACGGCCAGAAAGGTATTGTAGAATTGTCGGGTGGTACCACTGCCGGCTCTGATCGCGGGACATGTCCTCAATCAGTCTCAGGTCGCCATCGGAAACTTGCCTCAAGACCTTAAGGAGCTCGGGCAAAGCAGCCGCTTGTTGAATGAGCGGGTAGGTCGAGAAATTGTCAGACGGCCCTATCTTTGGTCGGACGTGGCGCAGAACGCCACCGGTATCGACCCCCTTGTCAACAAGGTGGATTGTTGCTCCGAAGTTGTTTTCATCTCCGGCCCACAAGGCCCAATAGCCGCCGTGAACACCCCGGTACCTTGGTGTAATTCCGGCATGTATGTTGATGTAAGGGCAATCGGCGGCCGACAGTATATTGTCGCGGATAATACGCGTGCCATTTACAACAACAGCGTCCGGATTGCTGGATGCAAGATGATCTGCAACCATGGGAGTGTTGATCGACTTGACCCTGATGGCCGGGCGATCTGATGTCGTCTCCTTCAAACCGTGACGGCTCAGAATTTCCAACCGTCGACGTTTCGACCCTCTGCGAAGGAAGGGGAGTACGAGACCCATGAACGCCACCTGTCCGATAACAGGAATTATGCCTAATTTTCGGCGCCGATGGGCCAGCATGGCTTTGCGTGATGGCGGTTCTTCAATGATCGTTTCGATTTCGGCGAAAACGTTCTCTTCAAGGTAGTTTCGAAGGATGTTGGTCGACGGGCCATCGCCAGCGAGAAGCACGAGTTTCATGCGCCCTGATGTTCCATGCTTGCGGATTGCATGCCAAATGCGTCCTTCAAGGACCGAAAATGGGTCACTATGTCTCGCAACCCGTCCAGGTTCGCCTCGGTGTTCACGCCGAAGTTATGCGGGTGCCACCAAAGGTGGTATGCGTGGCCCAGTTTCGCGGAGTTGGTCATGCCCCGTTTGATTGTGTCAATGTGACGCCCATGAAACGGGGCGAGCTTGCCAGCACAAGGTCGGAGGAAACGGCTGGCCGGGGTATTGCGTGGGACGGTTGGGCCTTTGTCCCCGGCCACAGAATGAGCATGGCTTCCCAGAACACCTGAGTAGGCATCAACCAACCGCAGCGCGCGACGCGCCGGTGTTTGCTCGGCGCCCTTTGCGGCCCGGTAGGCCCAATGGGACGGGTTGCCACGATAGGTCTTGATTCCTGCCTTTTCGCAAACTCGCAGGTGTTCATCAGAATACTGGTTTCTTGGGAAGACGATCGACCGCAGGGCAATACCCTTTCGAGCGGCGATGGCGATAGCGGCTGAAAGGTCAGCAGCGAAAGTGGGTGAGGTGGCGCCATCTTCGAGGCAGTAGAAATGCGAGAATGTATGCGTCCCGATCTCCTGGCCGGGCGTCTGGGAAATCCGCCGGACAAGAGACGGGGCGAAATAATACGGGTCATCCTTTTCGTTCTGCCCGACCTCGCTCAGATAGGAATAGTTCGAGAGCACCGCGTTCCCATATGCGGGGCGGTCCTCCATCGCCGGCAAGCTCTCGATCAGTTCATCCTTGTCCTCACAGAACAAGAAACCGACCGTTGCCCATGTTGCCCTGACACCGTGCTCTGCGAACAGATCGAGTATGCGCGGGATCGCGGCGCGCCCACCCAACACATTCTCGCCATAGCTGTTCCGGTCCGCATGGTCGCGAACCCCCCAAAGGAGCTCGAAGTCGAGCGATATGACCAGTTTGCCGGTCATTCCACCGTGACCGACTTGGCCAGGTTGCGGGGCTGGTCGACATCGGTGCCCTTGCACACCGCCACGTGATAGGCCAGCAGCTGCATCACGACCGCCAGGCCGACCGGGGCGACCGACGGTGGAAGATCGGGCAGGCGGATGTGGTCGAAGCCCGAGGCCCCCTGCCGCCCATCCAGCGCGGCATCGCTGACGATCACCACGCGCCCGCCCCGCGCGGCAACCTCCTCGGCGTTCGTCAGTGTCTTGTCGAACAGCGCGTCGCGGGGGGCGAGAACCACGACGGGCACGTCCTTGTCGACCTGGGCAATCGGCCCGTGCTTGAGCTCGCCCGCAGGATAGCCTTCGGCGGTGATGTAGGAGACCTCCTTCATCTTCAGCGCGCCTTCAAGCGCAATCGGATAGGACGGACCGCGCCCCAGGAAGAGCGCAGTCGAAGCCTTTGCCGTGGCCTCCGCCTGCCGGGCGATCACCGGCTCCAATTCCAACACGTCGCGCACCAGGCGGGGAAGGGCCGACAGTTCCGTGACGAGGGCCCGTTCCGCCTCGGCGCAGATCCGTCCGCGCGCCTTGCCCATCGCCATGGCCAGCGCGGCAAGGGCCAGCAACTGGCCGGTGAATGCCTTGGTCGAGGCGACACCGATCTCCGGTCCGGCCAGGATCTCCAACATTCCGTCGGCCTCTCGCGCCATCGAACTGGTGGGGACATTCACCACCGCAAGGCGCGTCGCCACCCGGCCCCGCAGATGGGACATCGCAGCAAGGGTATCGGCGGTTTCGCCCGACTGGCTGACAAAGACGGCCAGTTCGCGCCCGCTGAACGCCGGCTGGCGATAGCGGTACTCCGACGCGATATCGACCTCGACCGGAAGGCCGGCGAATTGCTCTAACCAGTATTTCCCGGACAGGCAGGCATAGTGGGACGTCCCGCAGGCCACAAGGATCACCCGGTCGACCGAGGCAAGGTCGATCCCGGACAGGATCGGGCGCAGCCCCCCGGCGTGATGATCGGCAAACTGCGTCAGGGCGCGCGACAGGCTCTCGGGCTGTTCGTGGATTTCCTTGGCCATGAAATGGCGGAACGGCCCTTTCTCCACCCGCCAATCTTCTTCCGGCAGGGTCTGAACCGCGCGCACGACCTCTTGCCCATCGCGGTCGCGGATGACCGTGCGGCGGCGGGTGATCACGGCCAGATCCCCCTCTTCCAGGAAACAGACGTTCTGCGTGAAAGGGGCGAGCGCCAGCGCGTCCGACCCCACGAACATCTCGCATGTGCCATCCGGCGCGGCGTCGCCATACCCGAGCGCGAGCGGCGAGCCCCGCCGGGCCGCGATCATCAGTTCGGGCTGGTCCTCGAACAGAAAGGCCAGCGCATAGGCACCGCTCAACCGCTCCAACGTCTCGGCCACCGCTTCGATGGGGTCGCCCCCTTGGTCCAGCGTCTCGGCGCAAAGTTGGGCCACGACCTCGGTGTCGGTGTCCGATGTGAACCGAACGCCGCGCTGTTGAAGGTCACCGCGCAACTCGGCGTAGTTCTCAATGATCCCGTTATGGACCACCGTTACCGGTCCCGCGCGGTGGGGATGCGCATTGCGTTGGGTCGGGGCGCCATGGGTGGCCCATCGTGTGTGGCCAATACCGGCGGTGCCCGCGATCCTATGGTCGTTCAAAAGACCGCGCAGCGAGGACAACTTTCCGCTTGCCCTCCGGGTCTGCAGCCCCGCCTCGGGCGTCATGACCGCGATTCCGGCGCTGTCGTAGCCCCGGTATTCAAGCCGCGACAAGCCATCCATGAGGCGGTCCACCACATCGGCAGCCCCCAGAATGCCCACGATTCCACACATTTCGGTCGATGTTCCAGATAGTTAGGGTTGCATGTGCAACCGTGACCAGTCGCAACCGGTCGGATGCCCTATCGTTTCCGGCAAGGGGCCATGTCGGCCCCAAGTTCCATTTCGGCCTGCACGGCCTCGATCTCGGCCTTCAGAGCTTCGAATTCCTTGCGTTTCCGCTTCAGGAAGTTCCGTGTCAGCGTGGCCTTTTCAGCCACTCCCTTGGGTGTCAGCAAGTAGGCATATCGGCGCTTGTCCCTGGATGCCGAGAAATTCCCCAGCTTGATCAGCCCTTTTTCGACCAGTGCGCTCAGCACGTAATGCATAGCGCCCACACTGACCCCGACCGCCTCCGCCAGTTGGCGCTGTGACATCTCCGGGTTGTCTTGAAGCAAGCGCAGAACGCGAAACCTGACATCGTCTCGAAGGGCGTCGCGGCGCCCCGCCATCCAACTCCGCCCGGCCACGGCTACCGCACCGGAGCTCGCTGACAAGCCCCTCGGCGGAAAAAGCTAAGAATTTTCATAACCTTCGAACATGGTCGTTCAGGTATGAGCGATAGCATGACCAGCAAGCGAAAAAAAGATCATTTTGCGACCAATTGTTTTCCCACTGTAAGCGCTTCATCCGGTGGTTGCGCGGGCAAGCAAGCGGTTTCTATCGCCGTGACGACAGGCCGCCCATGCGTCACTTGCGCATAGGGCCGCGATCACAGGTCATTTCCCGGCAAAGCGATAGGCCATTAGACCGATGTTCTCCTTGATGGCCGTGTTCAACACGGTAAGATTCCGCGCCAGGTTCCATCCGATCCCGCTGGCGACTTTGCCGGTGCGAAAATCCACCGGATAGGGCACAAGCCCCGCCCAGCCCGCGTTGGCAAAGCTGCGCATGGCGCGCTTCATGTGAAAGGCACTGGTCACAAGCACCCAGGTCTGGTCCGGGTCGGGATTGACCAGCTTCAGGCTCAATTTGGCATTTTCCGCCGTATTGCGGGATCTCCCCTCCAGAATCAGGCGGTCACGAATCAGACCTTGGGTCGCAAAGAACCGCGCGGCGACCGTGGCCTCCCGGTCGGATTTGCCGATCAGACTGCGCAACGCACTGCTGCCACCGGTGAACAGGACCCGGGCCTCGGGAAACCGCCGCGCCAGTGCCAGCGCTGCTGTGAACCGCTCGGCACCTTCGTTCAACTGCGGTTGCCCCCAGGCGGCAGTCGCGCGCGCGTCCTCGGCCCCGCCCAGAACGATGATCCCGTCAACGTGGACAAGCGGTGGATCAACAGGAAACTCGCTTTCGATCGGACGCAAGAGCATCTCGCCAAGCGGCAGGATCGAGAGGGTCAGCAGAAAAACAAGCGTGAGGCCCCCCGTTGCCAGCGCCAAGCGCCGGCGATTGACCGCGATGGCCAGTGTTGTCAGGGCGACGGCGGCGATGATCCAGCTTTCGGGGCGGATCAGAAAACCGACCAATTTCGAGATCACGAAGAACAGCGTATCCATCCCGCCCTCACCCCTGCCCCGTCAAATGGGCGATGGCATCGCGGTAGGCGGCGACCACGATCGCCTCGTCAAATTCACGCTCCATTTTTTGGCGGCCGTTCTGCCCCATCGCGACCTTCGTACCATGTGGCATGTCAAGAAAACGCAGGCAGGCCTCGGCCAGGCTGTCGCTGTCGCGCGCCCGGCACAGCAACCCGGTCACACCATCCTCCACCACGGCGCGACAGCCGGGCACATCGGTCGTGATCAGCGGCCGGGCCATCGCAGCGGCCTCGATCAGCGTGCGCGGCGCCCCCTCTCGGTAGGAGGGCAACACCACGCACTGCGCCTTCGCGATGAACGGGCGCACATCCGGCGTGATACCCAGATGCTCGATCAACCCCTCCCGTTGCCAGGACCGCACCGTCGGGGCCCCTATCGCGGTGCGGTTTTCCGACCCGATCGCGCCCAGAAGTTGAAATCGGGCCTCCGGCACGCGGCTCTTGACCTGGCGCGCGGCCTCTACGAACTCGATCACGCCCTTGTCGCGCAAGAGCCGCCCAATCATCAGGAATACCGGCGGTTCCTCTGCATCCGGCAGGTCCGCAGCCGCAAACCGGGTCAGGTCAATTCCCGATCCGGGCAACAGACGCGCCTGACCGGGGCGCAACAGTCGGCGGCTCACGAACAGGTCGCGGTCGTCCTCGTTCTGAAAGAACACCACCGGCAACCGCCCGAAGGCCCGCCGGGACAACGTCTCGGCCACCATGCGTAGCGCACCACCCGACAGGAAGGCCGTGCCAAGCCCGGTGACGTTCGGGATGAACGGCAGCCCCACCGCCCGCGCCGCCATCGCGCCGAAAATGTTGTTCTTGATCGTATAACTCAACACGACGTCAGGCCGCTCAGCCCGAAAGATGCGTTTGAACCGGGTCATCAGCTTCAGGTCCTGCACCGGGTTCAGCCCCTTGACGTCCATCTCGAGCGACTGGAAGCCGCACCCCATGGCCTGGAGCTGGGCCACGCTGTCGTCGGACGGCGCCAGCACCGTGACCCGATGCCCTTGAGACAGCAGGTCACGCACCAGCGGACGCCGAAAGTTCCAGATGTTCCAGGCCGCGTTGACGGTCATCAGGATGTGCATGTCGTTCTCGTCTGGTGATGTTCAGGACCGTCAACGGACCAGGGACATCTGTATCAAAACGGAATGAGTCGCCACCCTTTCTCGCGACGGGATCCATGACCGCCGAAGGAGGCGCGCTCAACGCAGGGCGCCAAGATATTGTGTTATTTTGCTTTATATGTTCGTTCGGGAAATGAAGAAGCGGCATTCCAAGAGTCCGCATTTCATGATAGTACTCGGTCAGGTTATGTGTTCCGTATGGAGACTATTATGAAAAAAACCATGGCCACAATGGCCCTTCTCGCCCTGGCTGCTCCGGCGTTTGCCGCGGGCGATCCGGTCACCATTGCCCAGAATAGCGGCGTATGCGGTCAGGCAGGCGTGAAAAGCGCCCGCTGGCGTGCGGATGGGAGCGTAGGTGCTGTCTGCAATGCCAAGGCGTCCACGAAACGAACGACCTCCCTTCAGAATACCCCGCCTCCGCCGCCCACATTCCTGCCCGTGGTGGCAGGTGGAGCCGCTCTTGCCGGGCTTGCCGCTATCGCCGGTGGCGGTTCCAGCACGTCCGACACGCAGTAGACGTCCGTGAAATCACTCGACGCACCGGCCGAATCGGTCGGTGCGCGTAAGGCAAGGCGGTCGGCACCGTCTCCGCGCCGTCTCTTTTGTCACGCATTTTGGCCGGATCAGCCTGCATGGCGTCCTGCTATTGCTAAGAAGTGATCCGCTCGGACTGACCCGAGAAACTATCACTTCGTTCCTCGACGGCGATTTGCAACAACTGGAAAACGGGTGACGCCAACCCAAAGGCAAGCCGGGCGTCATTTGGGATCTGCGGTAGTTACACCGAAATCCGCATCGAAAATCCTGAAAAGACACCCAGAATCGGCGCCATAACCCTGCTACCTTCATTTCAGGATATACGCAGGGCGCCTTGAGCCGGCCTCTTGCGTTCACCGCGTGGTTGCGAAGCGCTCCCTCCATATGTATCAAAATGACATTGTTTAGCGTGTCACCAGAGATCGGGGCGGTTCATGTCGAATGACCAAATTGCGGATCAAGACTTCCGAGACTGGTACGCGGTTCAACTGAAGCCCGGCGGTCTCGACGCCGCGCGCCGCAATCTCCATCGCCAAGGATACATCGCCTTCATGCCGATGCGCCCGTCGGCCTCCGGCCCAAAGGGCGGGACAAGACAGCCCAAGCCGGTCCCCCTGTTCCCCGGGTACCTGTTCGTTCATGTCCCGGAGCGGAAACAAAACTGGCGCACCATCAACAGCACCCTCGGAGTGTCGCGGTTGGTGATGTCGCGTCCCGATCGCCCCGCCATCCTTCCGCGCGGATTCGTCGAATCCTTGCGGGCGCGTTGTGATGCGGATGGGCTGTATCGAACGACTGACAATCTCAGGCCGGGGGACTCCGTCGCCATGATCTCCGGACCGTTCGCCGGCGTGATCGCCCAGATCGAAACCCTGTCGCAGTCCGCTCGGATCGGGGTGCTGCTGGAAATCCTCGGCCGCAGCGTTCGCTCCCAGGTGCCGGTGGACTATTTGGACGTGGTGCCCATTGCGACGAAAAGGGCTGGTTAGTCCCTGGTGACCAGCAGAAATGCGCACTCTTTCAGGTGCCGCGAAGCGAAGCACATGGCAAAAAGCCATAACAGCAATCCTGTCATCCCGCCGACAAAAAGGTTTAGCGCGATCCAGAGCTGAGCCTCTAGCGAGAATTGATTGAACACGAGCTGCATGTTGATCACCCCATTGATCAGGCCCGCCAGCGCCCCGACCATCAGCACGGTGCGCCAGTTTGCCGGGTTGTCATACGATGCGTAGGCATTCCCCCCGAACCAGTTCACAACCTCGAAGGCGATAAGGCTGCAGCAGGAATAGCTCAGGACCATGGCGACCCACTCCGCTGCGCCAAGGCCGTAGTACTCGGCGATGATGAGCGCCTGCAGCGCCGTTCCAGGGAGGAGCAAGACCACGGCGCGCCCCTGCCAAAGCCAGGTCAGGACAACCCGGAACCCGTGCGGCAGAACCAGAAAGGTCGTCCACTTTCCGACCGACAGGTATTTCTCGGCGACATGTGCCTGACAGGGCATGAGTAACCAGAACGTGATACCGAACAGCGCCAGATAGACCCCCGTCACCCCCGATATCAGAACGATATTCTTTTTTCCGATCATCTGCACAGACCCCGCCCGTCCTGTGAATGGGGAATTCCTCAACGCGACCCGCCCATTGGCGTGGACGCCAAGGCGAGATTGAAAGGAAATGCAGCGCCCCCACGACACGTTGCGCCATCGCCACTTGACCCCAGCAACGCCACATCCGCGCCCGCGGACAAAGCGTGCGAAGCAAAAAATATATCGCCTGTATCAAAGTGACAAACAGATTCTGCGATGATCGGCTTGAGTCGTGACGCGATGCCACAGTCAGATTCACTGACCAGAGGGAGAGGACGCCGTGCCCCCCGATATAGCGCCATTATCGGGGCTGGCGTAACGATTATTCGGGTTTCCAAGTGTCCGAAAGCACGTAAACCCCCGTTTTGCGGCCCGGCGCCGGCAGGACAACGCCCTTGTGAACCAGCTTCTTGAGGTTCCTGTAAAACGTCGGTTTGGAGATTTTCCGGCAGAACGAATGATCCTTGATATCAGCACTTTGAAACTGCTCCGTCCCGTCCTGAGTGGACGCGGTCATCGCATAGATCATCGCCCGCTCCTCGTCCGAAAAGGTATCGAGACCCAAGTCCTCCTCCATGGAGGCGACAAGCTCATACAGCTTGGCAAGACGCGACAAAAGTTGGTTCGGCAAACGAGTGCTCCATAACATTTTCGCCCATTCATGGCCTCAAGTACCACTAGGGATAAAGAGTAGTATAGTATCAATACCGATTATTTAAAGCTTCAACAAAGGTGATGCAATGAGGTCGGCACCTGAGTAACCGCCCCGTGATGCACTTGTTGGCGCGTGCGCCTTCATGTCGGGGCGCCTCAAGTGACGACCAACATTTGCAACAACGACAGGCCAGACACCTATTGCCGTCAGGCCGCAACCTCCAGCCGCACCTGTGGAAACTGTGCCAGGACATCGGCACCGCGCAGAGGCGGCAGCAGGCAAAGCGCCGTGGAAAGCCCGTCTGCCAAGGCCGCGTCGGGCGCCGAGACCGAGACCAGCGCCCGCGCCGGAGCACCCCCGACCGGGTTAAGGATATGCCCCTGCCCGGTTTCGGCGTCCAGCACCGTGCCCCGCGGCGCCGAGGTGGCGAGCGCCCGGTCGGTCAGGGTCATCCGCCGCAGGACCTGGCCCTCCGGATCGGCGATGCCCACCGACCAGGCCGCCCCGTCGTTACGCCGACCCGATGCCGCGATCTCGCCCATGTCAATCAATACGTCACGCAGCCCGCGCGCCCGCAGCAGCGCCGCGATCCGGTCGGTCACCGCGCCTTGGGCAATACCGTTGAGCGTGATCGCCATGCCGGGGGCCTCGAAGCGCACCGCGGCGGTATCAAAGCGCAGCCTGTTCCAGCCCACCTGCGCGCGCGCCGCTTCGACCCCCTGCCCATTTGCCAGGGCCAGCCACAGCGGCTGCACCGTCGGGTCGAACACCCCACCCGTCGCATGGTGCAGCATGTCCGACAGGCTCAGCACTTGCAGCAGGTCGGGCGAGGGTGCGGTCAGCACACCGTCGCGGTTCAGCCGGGTGATCTCGGAGTCGGTCCGGTACAGGCTGAAGATCGCCTCCAGCCGGCTCAACTCCCGCTCGACCTCGGCAAAGATCGGCGCGGCGTCCGCCTCAGACAGCCCGGCCAGTTGCATTGACACCCTGGCACCCAGGGCGCGGCCCTGCCAGCGGGCAGTGGCGGGTGCCGCCCCTACGGGCACAGCCGCACAGGCGGCTGCGATGGTCAGAAATCTGCGGCGGCTGAAAGGGGTCATGACGCGCTCTCCAGTAACGGGGTCTCAAGGGGGTGTTCCAGGTCGACGGGGCCAAGGGCGGCATCGTCGGGAATGTCGGACATCGGCAGAGCCCGGCCGCCGTAACGGGCGATGAACCCGGCCGCCGCCGCCGGGTCGGCAAAGGGGACGATCTCGGGCGCGCCCATGCCGCCGGCAACCTCGGCGCCGATCACGAATGTCGCCGTCTCGGCAACCGTCCAGTTCTTCGGGCCGGGGTCTTCCCAACTGCCGGCGCGGCCCATGTCGCTGACGTAGACGGCGGTGATCTCGGCGTCGCGCTCGGGGCTTTTCAGATAGGCCACGAGATCCCGCACCTGGGCAAAGAACAGCGGCTGTTCGTGCCCGTCCAGGTGAATTTGCCCCTTGGGCCCGCCATGCTCGGCGATGTTCATCTGGCAGAAATAACTCAACGCGGTTTCGGTCAGCGGCGCCGGGGGCGGGGGTGCTGCGGCCTCGTCCTTCTTGCAGGCGACCAAGGCCAGCAGCGCGGCAAGGACAAATCCTTGTTTCATGGCTCGACCCTCCGGAATGCGGCGCGGGCAGCGGCAAAGCCCAGCACCGGCCAGATCAGCAGCGAGACCGGCGCCGCCCAATCGGGCAGCGCGCGTGCCGCACCGGCCATGCCGCTGCTCAGCGCAACACCGTCCGAGGCGGCGATGTTCCAGACCCGGAACGCATCGGCCGGATTGGCGACCATGATCCAGGGAAACACCGATTGCGTGAACGCGCCGCCCTGGTCCATCACCACCGCGCCCAAGAGGCCCAAGTCATAGAGCACCACGAAGATCAGCCACAGCCCGGCCGACATCCCCGCCGCTGCGGTGGTTCCCGGCGCCACCGCCGAGATCAGGTAGCCCAGCGTCAGAAACACCGCGCCCAGCAGCACCGAGGTTCCGATCAGCCGGGCCAACGCGGCGAGGCTGTCGCCCCCCGCGCCGCCGGACCAGGCCGCCACAGCGCCGGCGCTGCCGAACCCGATAATCATGGCAAACCCGAGGGCCGCCAGTTGCGCGGTGAATTTCCCCAACAGAACCTCGCCCCGCCCCGCTGGATAGGTCAGCAACAGCGCCAGGCTGCCGCGATCGGCCTCGCCGGCGATGGCATCGAAGGAGATCATCAGCGCCAGCAGCGGCGCGAGGTAGACCGACAGGGTGGTCATCGAGGCCACCGATACCGTCAGCATGTCGACCCCCAGCGTGCCGGTCGGCGCGCTGCCGGCAAAGGTCAGCGCCAGCGCGAACAGCACCATGATCAGCGTCGCCACCACCAGCCAGCGGTTGCGCTTGAGGATCTGCATCTCGGTTCGTGTGATGGCAAGAAAACGGATCATTGTGACACCTCCTGCGCGTAGTGACGGTAGAGATCCTCCAGTCGTGGCGGGGTGATGTCGATATCGGCCACCGCCTCGCCCATTGCCGCGACACGGCGCAGCGCGTCCATCTTTTCCGCCGGGCTGCACAGGATCTCGACCGAGGCGCCATTGACCCGTCGTCCGCAGGTCCGTTCGGCGATCGCGCCGGCATCCGCGCTGGCGCGGATGCGCAGCCGGATCGGCAGGCCGGCGCGCGCGCTCAGCCCGGCCAGCGTATCGTCGGCCACGAGGACACCCCGGCGCAGGATCGCGATCCGGTCGGTGCGCGCCTCGACCTCGGTCAGGGCATGGCTGGCGATCAGCACCGCGGTGCCCTGCCCCGCAAGTTCGTCGATGATGTCATAGAGGTCCTGCCGCGAGATCGGGTCCAGACCGCTTGTCGGTTCGTCCAGCAGTGCCACGCGCGGACGGCCCAGCAGAACCTGCGCCAAGCCCAGCCGCTGCCGCATGCCCTTGGAATAGGTGCCGATGCGGCGGTCGAGCGCGTCGGCCAGCCCGACCCGCGTCAGCAGGGTGGGCACATCGGCGCCTGCTCCGGCCAGCCGGGAAAACAGCGTCAGCTGTTCGCGCCCGGTCAGCGCGGGGTGAAAGCTGACCGCCTCGGGCAGAAAGGCCGTCGCCGCCCGCGCCGATGCGCTGCCCGGCTTTGCGCCATCGACACGGATGCGCCCGTCGCTGAGCGGCGTCAGCCCCAGAACGGCCTTGATCAGGGTCGATTTCCCGGCGCCGTTGTGACCCAGAAGCGCCACCCGTTCGCCGGGTGCGACCGACAACGACACGGCGTCGAGAACCCGCAGCTTGCCGCGATCCTTGCTCGCCTCTTCGATCTGTAAAACTCTATCCGTCATGGGGTACCTTCTGGCTGGCCTCGGGCCGCGCCGGTTTCATCATCGGATGGGAATCGATCACGCCACCGGGCAACAGCGCCGGGAACGCCGATTGCGACCAGCGCACCAGTTGCACCGCCGGCGATCCCATCAAGAGCTTGGCCGCCGGCTGGGTCCACAGCACGTGATCCATGCTGTCGTTGGGCCGATAGGGCGCGTCGGCGATCCCGTCGCCATCCACATCGAAACCGGCGAAATCGCTCCAGTAATTGCCGCGGCCCTGCTCGGACCATTCCACCCATTTGGTCGAGACATACTTGACCTGGGTGCGGTTGCCGACAAAGGCGTTGCCGCTGATCCGGTTGTCCTGCGACCCGGCGGTGAAATGGATGCCGATGCCGCAGCCCTCGAACCAATTGCCGGCAAACCGGTTGCGATGCGCGTTGTAGAGAAAGGCGCATTTGCCCTTCGTTCCCTTCACGTAATTTCCGCTGATCTCGCCCTTGTTGGCATAGTTCAACATCACCCCGTGATCGCGATCCCCGACCGAAACGTTGTCCGTGACCTTGACCCGGGTCGAGAACATCACCGCGTAACCGAGGTGGTTGCCGATCGAGACATTGCCGCTGACCTCGCTGTCATCGGCATACATGTAATGCACCGCGAAACGCAGGTCGCGGAACAGGTTGTTTCGAAAGATGTTGCGCTTGGAGGAGTTGACGAAGATCCCGTCACGGCCAAAGCGGATATCGTTATCCTCGACCACCGCGCCGGGCGCGTTCCAGACATAGACGCCGTTGCCGCGCGAATTCATGCGGGCGTCATGGCGCCCCTCGATCCGGTTGCCGGCAACGCGGGCCTCCTTGGCACCGTGGATGTCGATCCCATACAGATTGCCCAGCAGCACATTGTTCAGGACCTGCGGCGCGCGCGCGGTCTTGGTCAGCTTGATACCGCTGTCGATCTCCTCATGCGCCGAGCCTGAACCGATAACCGTCAGGTTCCGCACGGTGACGCCTGGGCCGGTAATCGTGATCACGCTGCCGGCGCCCTGCCCGTCGATCGTCGCGTGCCCCTGCCCGTCCAGCACCATGGGCCGGTCGAGCACGAGGGTTTCGGCATAGCTGCCGGGACGCAGGCGAAGAACGTCGCCGTCCACCGCCTGCGTCAGGGTTTCGGAGATGGCCCCCGGCCGGTTCGGCACGTCCCACTCCGCCGCGGCAGCAGCTGCGGCGAACAGGATCGGCATCAGGGCGAGGAGCCAGCGCATCGGTCAGACCGCCCGCGGCTCGACGATCATCCGGCCGCGCATCTCCATATGCAGCGCATGGCAGAACCACTGGCAATAGTACCAGTGCACGCCCGGACGGTCGGCGGTGAAGGTGACCGAGGCGGTCGCCTGCGGTGCAAGTTCCATCGCGACACCATAGTTCGAGATGGTGAACCCGTGGGTCAGGTCGTCGATGTCGTCGATATTGGTGACATAGACCGTCACCTCGTCGCCCTGTTTGACGGTGAACTTCTCCAGGCTGAACATCGGCGCCGAGGAATACATGTAGACCCGCACCTTGTTGCCATCGCGGATCACCTCGTCATGACCATCCTCGAGATCCACGCCATCGGCGGCGGCCTGTTTGACCGCATCGGCGAACATCGGATCGTCGCGCGACCAGACCCGCGACGGGTTGACGATATCCGACCGGACCAGGATCACGTCATGCGGCTCGGCAAAGGTCGGGCCGTCGTGCACCACCTTCATCTCGTCCGAGGAGATGTCGATGATCTGCTCGTTCTCGGGCTTCAGCGGACCCACGTTCAGGAACCGGTCTTTCGAGAACTTGTTGAGCGAGATCAGCCACTTGCCATCGGCTTCCTTGGTTTCGCCCATGGTCGTGTGGTTGTGGCCAGGCTGGTAATGCACATCGACCTTGGAGACGATCGGATCGACATCCTCGCCGGCATAGGCGCGCACGGCCTTGTCCATGTCCCATTTCACCACCTGGCTGTCGAGGAACAGCGTCGTATAGGCGAACCCCTTGCCGTCATAGGCAGTGTGAAGCGGCCCCAGCCCCAGTTCCGGCTCGGCCACCACGCAGGAGCGCGGATCGGCATCCTCGTCGAACAGCGCGTCGATCTTGGTGACGTCGATCACCGAGCAGGTCGGCGACAGCTTGCCGTTGATCACCACGTATTTTCCGTCAGGCGCGGTGTTGCAGCCATGCGGGCTGTTCGGGATCGGGACGTAACGGGTGTATTTCTTGTTCTGACCCTTGCGCCCGTCGATCACCGGCACGCCGTTCAGCACCTGAACATCGCCCTCGGCCACGCCCTTTTCGATTTCCTTGAGGTTGAAGATCACCACGTGATCCATCTCGTTCTCGGTCATATCGGCCAGGTTCATGCCCATTTCCGAGTTGTACGAGGTCGAGAAGGCATACTTGCCCTGGTAGTCGCAGTCGGTGTTGTCCAGGTTGCCCGAGACGATCACCTGCCAGGACACCTTCATCTCGTCGCCGTCGATGGCGGAAAAGACGTTCACGTATTTTTCCGGCTCGTCCAGGATCGACCCGTCATTGACCAGCGGGGCCTCGTGTTCGCCATTGGCAAAGACATAGCCGGTACGCGGGAACTTCTGCGGCCGCAGCCCGTGGATGTCGCTGGCGTTGGGGATCTCGATGATCTTGTCGCATTTCATCACGTCGCAGCGCACCCGCGCGACGCGGGTATTGGCCTTGTCGTTCATGAAGATATAGCGACCGTCATAGGTGCCGTCGGTGAACGACATGTGCGGGTGGTGCAGGTCGCCGTTGTCATAGGTGACCTTGCCGCGCTTGGCGAGAAACTCCTTGGTCTCCGGCAGCAGCCCCTCGGTCAGCACCTTGAGGCTTTCGTTGGTCTGGCCCCAACCGGTGGCCGAACAGCGGTTGAACACCGGCACCCGGACCAATTCGCGCATCGAGGGGATCCCGAGAATGCGCAGCTCGCCGGTCTGGCCCGAGGACCAGAAGCCATAGTATTCGTCCAGCTCTCCAGGCTCGAGGTTGATCTTGCCGGCGGCATTGGCCGCGGGCGCGCTCATCAGCGTGGCGCCAAGGCCGGTTCCGGCCACGACGGCCCCGGTCGCCGTCGCCCCCAGCAGGCCGCGACGTGTGACATTCAGTGTCTTTTCCTGTTCCGACATAGTGTCCTCCTTTCAGGAAATGGGTGTTGGTTTCGCGTTGGGGTGGTTCGCAGGCGGATCACCGATCGGCATCTTGAGATCGGCGGTCCCCACCTTGGCCCGGCGCTTGATCCGCTTGATCACCACCGGGCATTTGCTTTCCGACTGGTACAGAACCTGGCAGTGCAGGCAGTCGATGCATTCGTTGGGATTGATCTCACCCGTCGGATGGATCGCCTGCACCGGGCATTCGTTGGCGCAGGTCTGGCACGGGTTGCCGCATTCCTTGTAGCGGCGCAGCCAGTCGAACATCCGCATCCGTGCCGGGATCGCCAATGCCGCGCCCAACGGGCAGAGATAGCGGCAATAGAACCGCTCGACGAACAGCCCCAGCCCGAGCAGCACCAGCGCGAACACCACGAAGGGCCAGTCGCGCATGAACTTGAGGATGATCGCGGTCTTGAACGGCTCGACTTCGGCATAGGCCTCGGCCATCGGGATCGAGACCATCGACAACCCGAACAGCCCGAGGAAGATCATGTATTTCACCGGCCACAGCCGCTCATGCAGGCCCCAGGGCAGCCCCCACTGCGGCAGGCGCAGGGCGCGGCCGACCTGGTTGACCAGCTCCTGCAGCGCGCCGAAAGGACACAGCCAGCCGCAATAGGCGCCCCGCCCCCAGAAGATCAGCGCAGCGGCCACCGCGAACCACTGGATGAACACCAGCGGATCCAGCAGGAAGGCATCCCAGGTGAACCCGGTGCGCAGCGTCCCGGCCAATGCCATCAGGTTGACCACGCTCAGCTGCGCGTTGGCGTACCAGCCCAGGAACACCAGCGTAACGGTCAGGAACCCGATCCGGAACCAGTAGAACACGCGCTCATTCGCGGTGGCCTGGAACTGGAAGAAGAACACGCCCGTCAGCACCAGCAGCATCGCGGCCAGCCCGGCGATCTGGCCGGTGCGATCCTTCCAGATGCGCTGCCACAGGGCGGCCTTGGCGGCCTCCTCGCCGCTGGTGTCACTGACCAGTTCGGGCGCGGGCGCCGCCGGCAGCAGATAGCTCTCGGGCAGGTGATAGCCCAGGTCGAAGGTGAGATAGCTCTTTTGCACCGCGCCGACCGCGCGCTGCACCAAAAGCTGCAGGCGGAACGGTTCCGCCGGGTCGAAACCGGCGTCGGCGGGAATACGGAACAGGTCCAGCTCGGTGAACTCGGGCGCATCGTCAGCGGCCAGCGCGCCGATCCGCTTGTGCTGGCGATCGACGAAGCGCACCGATTGATCGCCCTGGATCAACTGGATCCGGTCAAAGATGCCACCGCGCACGTAACCCGAGCCCTTGAAGCTGTAACGCCCGCGCCCCATCACCAGGATCGCCTGTTCGCCCGGCTCCAGCGCCTCGATCAGGTTCTGGTACTCAGAGTCGCCCAGCAGGCTGCGCCCGATGCTGGGAACCGAGACCATCGCCATTTGCAAATCGATGAAGGTGTCCGAGGCCTCGCCCGGCTCCGGTCGGCTGATCGCGCGGGCATCGCCGCTCGCCTCGAAGGCGGCGTTGATCTGGCCCACGTCCAGCGTCAGCCGCCGCACCGATCCGTCACCCGCCAGGGTGATCCAGTCCTGCACTGCGTCCTGCGCCATGTCGATCTCACGCGGGGGGCCGCTCGGCCGGGCCGGTGACAACCCGCCCAATCCCAAGGCGCGCGCCACCTTCAGCCCGCCGCGCACGATGCTGTCGTCGATCACCATGATCGTCACCGTCGCGCCCGAGATGATGTCGAGGTCATGTGACTCGCCGCCGGTTTCGGCCTCGGCCTTGAGGTCCAGCCCGGCATACCCCTCGGTCAGGCGGATCATCTTCGCGTTGGGAATGCCGACCAGCACGATCGGTTCGGAATGCTTGACCAGCTTGACGCCGGTCATCACCGCGTCAGCGTCGATCGCCGCCACCACGTGGATCGGCTTGCCGGAATAGCCGGTGGTGCCGACGAAATCCGAGGTCAGGAACGCCCAGGCGACGGTTTCGCCGCCCTTCCGCACCGGCGCGACCGGCACGTCCTCGCGGATCGGGCCAAAGCTATCGGCACCGGGAACCAACTCGTCTGGGGAAATATCGGGAAGGAAACTGGCAAGGCTGTCTGCCCGGGCCGGAGTGGCGAGGATCGGAGAAAGGATCAGGGCCAGGGCCATCAGCCAAGAAGATATCGCGCGCTTTACGTCCACAGCGCACCTCCTTTGTTCGGGGTTGACGCATCGGACGCGACCGGGGCGCGGTCGGTCATGTTCTTGGGCGCGGACGGGGGGCCGCGCGGGCTGGGCCAGACCGCGCGCGGCACTGCGCGGTCCGTTTGTGCCTCAGGCAGGGTCGCGGCACGTGCCACACCATGCACAAGGGTCAGTGAGACCGAGTTTGGCGGAACCGCCGCAGCAGGGCCGCTGTAGGCCAGGCAGAAACCGCAGCACTCACAGGGGCCGTCTGGCGCGCGCGGCGATTGCGGCGCCTCGTCGTCCCCGAAATTCATCGGCACCACCACGACGCCCTGATCGGAACAGATCTCCATCCAGTCCGTCTGCGACGCCCGCGCCAGACCCGGCGCCAACAGTTGCAGGATCAGCGCGAAAACCCCCAGGATCGCCGCCACCGGGCACGCGCCGCACCGGCGCCGGGGCGCGGTGGCGGGCACGAGGGCCGGTTGCTGGATCGGGAGGGTCATGGTCACATCCAAACTCTTGTTCTGCGCCGGGTGTATGCCCCAGTGGTGAGGGCCTACTTGATTTATGTCAAGCATACCCATTCATTTGTCCGGAAATTCCCACTTAAAGAAATTCACTCGGAAAGAACCGTGCGCGGCCCGTCAAACATCGTAATTTTGCAATATTAACAAAATGTTGCGTATGTACTTTGAAAGCGGCTTGGGACAGTGCGAAGCCGCGATCCCATACCCTCGACGGCCCCGCGTTCGACGATGCCCAAGCGGTTGGAAATCCGCTTCGCGACGCCGGATTTGGCCGGATGGAACGGTCGCGCCGTGGACGACCTGTTCGCTTTTTGCTAGCACGTGCGCGGACACCGGCGGCAGACCCTGCCCGTGCAGGACGGCAACGAAAAAGGGACAGGTCTTGATCCAGGAACACCACAGGGTGATCGCGCGCAAGTCCGTGTTATTGCAATCCCTGCCCGACCAGCACGTCGAACCGCTGCTGTCCCGGGCCATCCACCGTCACTATGAACGCGGCGAGACGCTTTTTCTGCAGGATGAGGCCGCCGACGCGATCCACATCGTGCTGGCGGGTTGGGTCAAGCTCTATCGCGTCACCCCGAACGGCATCGAGGCGGTGGTCGGGGTCTTTACCCGCGGTGAAAGCTTCGGCGAGGCGATTGCGCTGCGCCACCTGCCCTATCCGGTCTCGGGCGAGGCGGCGACCTCGGCCGAAGTCCTGTGCCTGCCTTCCAGCGTTCTGATCGACCTGATCAAGCGTGACGCCGAGGTGGGGCTTTCGATCCTGTCCTCGACCTTCACCCACCTGCATTCGCTGGTGGCCCAGCTGGAACAGCTCAAGGCCCGGACCGGGGCGCAGCGGGTGGCCGAATTCCTGCTAGACCTTTGCGATGGCGACGGCGGCAGTTGCGTTGTGAAGATGCCGTATGACAAGGTGCTGATCGCCGGCCGGCTGGGGATGAAACCCGAAAGCCTGTCGCGCGCCTTTGCCCGGCTCCGGCGGTCCGGGGTCACCATCGAAAAGAACCAGGCCAGGATCGAGAGCATCGAACAGCTGCGCGACGTGGTGGAAATCAGCGGCTGAGCGCGCGGGAGGGCCGCCGCCTGATGCATGAGGTCGACGGATCCTGCGCCTGCCCGGTGAAATGGGGCGCCGGACTCTCGATACAAGCATCGGAAAAGGCGTGCGAATTTCCCAGGTATTTGCGTTTTGCATGGGCAATTTGAAATTGGCATTGGTCAGCCTGTGGGGCTTTCCAATAGGCTCCACTCGCCTAAACCGGAGACCAACCACTGGTCCCTTCTGGTCCCTTCAAGGAGGAAATGAAATGAGCTCTCTTCTACGCATCGCCGCGGTCGGCGCGATGTCTGTCATGCTCGGCAATGCCGCGTTGGCAGAGACCACCGTCAAGGTCGCCTATGATGCGGACCCCGTGTCGCTCGACCCGCATGAGCAACTGTCGGGTGGCACGCTGCAGCTGTCCCACATGGCGTTCGATCCCCTGGTCCGCTGGACCCAGGATCTGCAATTCGAACCGCGGCTGGCGACGAGCTGGGAACAGATCGACGACACCACCGTGCGGTTCCACCTGCGCGACGGCGTCAAGTTCCACAGCGGCAACCCGCTGACGACCGCCGATGTGGAATGGACCTTTGACCGCCTGAAGAGCAGCCCGGATTTCAAGGGGATCTTCGAGCCCTTTACCGATCTCGAGGTGGTCGACAGCCTGACCTTCGACCTGAAGACCTCGGCCGCCTATCCGCTGGTGCTGCACACCGCGACCTACCTGTTCCCGATGGACAGCAAGTTCTATACTGGCACCACCGCGGACGGGAAGGACAAGGCCGAGCTGGTCAAGCATGGCGACAGCTTTGCCTCGCGCAACCTGTCGGGCACCGGCCCTTTCATCGTGACCGAACGTGAGCAGGGCGTGCGCATGGTATTCGAGCGGTTCGACGGCTATTGGGACACCGCCTCCAAGGGCAATGTCGACAAGATCATCCTGACCCCGATCAAGGAGGATCCGACCCGCGTCGCGGCGCTGCTGTCGGGCGATGTGGACTTTATCGCGCCGGTGCCGCCGACCGACCTCAAGCGCGTCGACGAGGCCGAGGGCACCACGCTGGTGACCATGCCGGGCACCCGGATCATCACCGTCCAGCTGAATCAGGACCGGGTCGAGGCGTTCAAGGATGCCCGCGTCCGTCTGGCGATCGACTACGCGGTGAACAACGCCGGTATCGTGGACCGCATCATGCGCGGCTTCGGCACCGTGGCGGGTCAGGCCAGCCCGGCCGGTTACCTGGGGCATGACGCGGCGCTGGCGCCGCGCTTTGACCTGGAGAAAGCCAAGGCACTGATGGCCGAGGCCGGCTATGCCGACGGGTTCACCGTCACCATGATGTCGCCGAACAACCGCTATGTGAACGACGACAAGATCGCCCAGGCCGTGGCCTCGATGCTGTCGAAGATCAACATCAAGGTCGATCTGCAGACCATGCCCAAGGCGCAATACTGGCCCAAGTTCGACGAGCGCGCCGCCGACATGCTGCTGATCGGCTGGCATTCGGACACCGAGGATTCGGCGAACTTCCACCAGTTCCTGACCGCCTGCCCGGATGCTGAGACCGGCAACGGCCAGTACAACTCGGGCAACTACTGCAACCCGGAAGCCGATGCGCTGATGGTCGCCTCCAACACCGAGACCGACCCGGCCAAGCGCGCCGAAATGCTGCAAAAGATGGAAGGTATCCTGTACAACGAGGCCGCCTTCATCCCGCTGCACTGGCAGAACCTGGCCTGGGGCGCCCGCACCGGCGTTCATGCCGAGGGCATCGTCAACGCGATGAACTTCCCCTACTTCGGCGACTTGGTGGTCGACTGACCCCCGATCGCATTTTTCTCCGGGGCGGGCGCGTGCCTGCCCCGGGGTATCTGACTTTCCCGTTTCCAGGTCATTCTTTCATGCCCATGGCAGCCCACGGTCCGTTACCATGGCCTGTGCCGTGTGCATCAGACAATGACCCAAGAAGGTAACCAGACACCATGCTCGCCTATCTCGTGAAACGCGTGTTCCAGGCCGTGGCGGTGATGCTTGTCATCTCCGTGGTCGGATTTGCCATCCAGGACAACCTGGGCGACCCCCTGCGCGAACTGGTGGGGGTATCCGTATCGGAGGAGACCCGCCAGCAGTTGCGCGACGAGCTTGGGCTGAATGACAGTTTCGTCGTGCAGTACCTTCGTTTCCTCGGCAATGCCTTGCACGGCGATCTCGGCACCAGCTATTTCTTCAAGGAGCCGGCGCTTGAAGTGATCCTGAAAAAGATGCCGGCCACGCTGGAGCTGGTTTTCGGCGCCACCTTCATCATCATCGGCCTGTCGGTGCCGCTGGGGGTCTATACCGCGATCAAGCCCAACACGATCCTGGCCCGTCTGATCATGGGGCTGTCGATCGTCGGGATCTCGATCCCGGTGTTTCTGACCGCGATCCTGATGATCTTTGTCTTTGCGGTCAACCTGGGCTGGTTCCCCTCGTACGGGCGGGGGGAGTTGGCGCATGTCTTTGGCTATTGGGACACGAATTTCGCCACCGTCGATGGCGTGATGCATATCCTGCTGCCCTCCGTGGCGCTGGCCTCGATCATGCTGCCGCTGTTCGTGCGACTGATCCGGGCCGAGATGATGGAAGTGCTGCAAAGCGAATACGTCAAATTCGCCAAGGCCAAGGGGATCCGGCCCTGGCGGATCTATTTCGTCCACGCGCTGAAGAACACGTTGCTTCCGGTCATTACCGTCGGCGGGGTGCAGATCGGCACGATGGTGGCCTATACCATCCTGACCGAAACCGTGTTCCAGTGGCCCGGCATGGGGTTCATGTTCCTTGAGGCGGTGAACCGCGTCGATACCCCGTTGATCGTGGCGTATCTGATCGTCGTCGGCTTCATCTTCGTGGTGACCAACACCATCGTCGACCTGATCTATGGCCTTGTGAACCCCACCGTGAACCTGGCGAGGATGGGCGCATGAGCACCTTGAGCACAAATGGCCTGACCGAAAGCCGCTGGACCCGCATCTGGAACTCCAAGATGGGCTACAGTTTCCGCAGCAACCCGGTGGCGGTGGTGTCTCTGGCGATCTTCCTGATCATCGCCATCGGCGCGATATTCGCCCCGCTGATCGCGCCGTTCGATCCCTATGATCCGGCGCAGATCGACATCATGAACAGCGAGTACCCCCCGCTCTGGGTCGATGGGGCGGACCCGCAGTTCATTATCGGCACCGACGACCAGGGGCGCGACCTGTGGTCCACGATCCTGTACGGTACGCGGCTGTCGCTGATGATCGGGATCTGCGCCGTAGCCTTGCAGGCGGTGCTTGGCATCAGCATCGGGTTGCTGGCGGGATACGTCGGCGGCCGGCTCGACAGCCTGCTGATGCGGTTCGCCGACATCCAGCTGTCGTTCTCGACGCTGATGGTCGCCATCATCTTTCTCGCCGTGACCCAGGCCATGTTCGGCAGCGAGACCTTCAACCAATACGCGATCTACTTCCTGATCGCGGTGATCGGGGTGGCCGAATGGCCGCAATACGCCCGTACCGTCCGCGCCACCGTCCTGGCCGAGAAAAAGAAGGAATACGTCGATAGCGCCCGCGTTCTGGGTTTCGGCCCGATGCGGATCATGGTGCGCCACATCCTGCCCAACTCGCTGTCGCCGATCTTCGTGATCTCCACAGTGCAGGTGGCCAACGCAATCATTTCCGAGGCCTCGCTCAGCTTTCTCGGGCTGGGCATGCCGCCAAGCCAGCCGTCGCTGGGCTCACTGATCTCGTCCGGTTTCGACTATATCTTTTCGGGCAGCTGGTGGATCACCGCCATTCCCGGCGTGGTTCTGGTGGTTCTGGTGCTTGTCATCAACCTTCTGGGCGACTGGATGCGCGATGTCCTGAACCCGAAACTCTACAAGGGATGACCGATATGTCGTTGCTTTCCGTCCGCGACCTGACGGTCAAATTCGCCATGCGGTCCGAGACCGTGACCGCGCTTGACCAGATCTCCTTCGATCTGGGCAAGGGCGAGCGGCTGGGGATCGTCGGTGAATCCGGCGCCGGCAAATCCATCACCGGCTTTTCGCTGATGAACCTGCTCAGCCGCCCCGGTTACATCGACAAGGGCAAGATCCTGTTCGGCGGCGAGGACATCGTTCAGCTGTCCGAAGCCCGGATGCGCAACATCCGCGGCAACCGCATGGCGATGATCTTTCAGGATCCCATGGTGACGTTGAACCCGGTGCTGACCATCGGCCAGCAGATGGTCGAAACCCTGATGGCGCATCGCAAGCTGAGCCGGGTGGAGGCCGAGCATATCTCGGTCCTGAAGCTGCGCGAGGTCTATATCCCTTCGCCGGAGGAGCGAATGGGCCAGTATCCGCACGAGTTGTCGGGCGGCATGCGCCAGCGGATCATCATCGCCATCGCGCTGTTGCTGGATCCCGAACTGATCATCGCGGATGAGCCGACGACCGCGCTCGACGTGACGATCCAGGCCGACATCATGGAACTGCTGCTGGAGCTTTGCCAATCGAACAAGGTCGGGCTGATCCTGATCACCCACGATCTGGGCGTCGTCAGCCAGATGACCGAACGCACGCTGGTGATGTACGCCGGTCGCATCATCGAGGCCGGCCCCACGCGCGAGATCATCAACGACCCGCAGCACCCCTATACACAGGGGCTGATCAACGCCCTGCCACAGCAGACCCTGCCCGGCCACCGGTTGAAGCAGATCCCCGGCAACATGCCCTCTCTGACGGCAATACCCCAGGGCTGCCCATTCAACCCGCGCTGCGAATACGCCACCGATGTCTGCCGACGGGTGTTGCCGGAAACGGTGCACTTCGGCCAGGTCGAGGTCGCCTGTCACGAGGTCAGCCGCCTGCACGGCAGCGCCAATGAGGAGCAGAGCGCATGAAGGACATGATCACCACGGACGGCCGGACCCTGCTCGAACTGAAACAGCTGGAAAAAAGCTTTGTCCTCGACAAGAGCTTTCTCGAAACGATCAAGCTGCGCGGTGGCCACATCATCCGAGAAAAGCGCGCAGTGCATGCGGTCAACGACCTGTCGCTTTCGGTGAGCCAGGGCGAGGCGCTCGGCATCGTGGGGGAATCGGGCTGTGGCAAGTCCACTGTGGCGCGGCTGGTCGCGGGGCTGCTGACCCCCTCAGGCGGCGAAATCCACTATGACGGGGAGCGGATCGACAACCGGTCGCGCAAGGCGATGCTGCCGCTGCGCAAGAAGATGCAGATGATCTTTCAGAACCCCTATGCATCACTGAATCCGCGGATGACGATCCAGCAGGCGCTGGAAGAGCCGGTGCGCCATCACAACCCCTCGATATCGCGGGCGGAGGTGCACGAGAAGGTGGCCGAGGTGATGCGCTCGGTCGGCGTCGATCCCAGTTGGTCGTCGCGCTATCCGCATGAGTTCTCCGGCGGGCAAAGGCAGCGGATCGCCATCGCGCGCGCGCTGACGGTGGACCCCGAGTTCATCATCGCGGACGAGCCGATCTCGGCACTCGACGTCTCGATCCAGGCGCAGGTTCTGAACCTGATGCTGGAGGCCAAGGAAGAGCGGGGGCTGACCTACCTCTTCATCACCCACGACCTGAGCGTGGTCGAGCATTTCGCCACCCGTGTGGCCGTGCTGTACCTGGGCACGCTGTGCGAACTGGCCGAAACCCGCACCCTGTTCGAAACCCCCAAGCACCCCTATACAAAGGCGTTGCTGTCTGCGGTGCCGCAGCTGGAGGATGACAAGCCCAGCCACATCCGGCTCAAGGGCGAGATCCCGACCCCGATCAATCTGCCGCAGGGATGCCCCTTTCATAGCCGTTGCGCATCTGCCAATGATCGGTGCAGAAATGAGCGGCCCCGGCCGCTGCAGCAGGTCGACGGCAGCACGGTGGCCTGTCATGGAGTCGAGGAAAACCGGCTGGACGGTTGAGTTCCCCACCCTCCCAGGACGGATCAGGACGCATTGGACATCATTTGGCTCAGAGATTTCGAAGCGCTCACGGTGCACAAGAACTTTTCCCGTGCCGCCGAGGATCGCAACGTCAGCCAACCGGCCTTTTCCCGGCGCATCCGCGCGCTTGAGGACGAGGTCGGAGTCAAGCTGATCGACCGCCAGACCTTTCCGCTGTCGCTGACCCCGGCGGGAGAGGTGTTCTTGTCGCAGGCCCGGGCCATCCTGCGCACCTATTCCGAGACGCTGGAGCGGTGCCAGACAATCGCGGCTGCGGGCGAGAATGTCGTGCGCTTTGCCTCATCCCAGTCGCTCTACATGACGCATTACAAGACGCTCATCGCCCCTCTGGCGGAACAGGGCGGGTTGGATATCGACCTGAACTCGACCAGTTGGGGCGCCGATCAGTTCGTCACCGCGCTGCAGCAAAGCTATTGCGACTTGATCCTGACCTATTGGCACCCGGCCATGGATTTCCTGTCGCCCTTAGAGGTCAGCCGCTGCGAATACCTGACCCTGTCCACCGATGAGTTCATCCCGGTTTCCAAGCCCGGCCCGGACGGCCGCCCGCTCTTCAGTCTCGATTCCACGCAGAAACGGCAGGTTCCACTGCTGTCGTACGGAACCGCCTCGGCGCTGCGCGCGGTGCTGGACCATGTATTGCGCCAGCAGATCAACCCGCCGGGCATTCTGGTGGTCAACCAGAACGCGCTGGCCAATTCGGTCAAGGCGATGATCCTCGAAGGCTTCGGGCTGGGGTGGCTGCCCCGCGCGATCTGCGACGAGGAGCTGGACGAAGGGCGGCTGCAGATCGTTGGTGGTCAAAGCCATGTGAGCGGGCTGGAAATCCGGATCTACCGCGATCCGGGCAATCGAAAACCCACGCTGGACAGCCTCTGGGCGCATCTGAAGACGGTGGTGGACCCACAAGGCTGAACGGCCCTGCGCCCCCCCCCTGTCGCCGGTCGAACCGGGCGCAAACCAGCGGCGCGGGCGTCGGGAAGTTCCCCCTGTTTCAGTTGATCGCGGCTCCTTCAACCCGGTCTTCAAGCCTCGACCGTCGCACGCCTGCGCCAATTCGGGAGGGTTTTGGGGGTCATCCGCGAAACGATTCACTGGGTCGTTTTCGGATTCTCCTCACGGCCCACCTCCCTGCCCAGCTGCGCGAGCGAAGCTTGCCCCTTGTCGGAGCCATGCAGTTTCGCGTGGCGACGGGGGAAGGGCCGGTGACGGTTTGGATACAGCGCGGAATGACCACGTCTTTCAACAGGCGGACCCTGCCTCTCTTTACCGTCTCGAACAGTTGACGGCTGCCAGATTCGACCTCACGATCCTCCGCTGATCCTGCCCGCAATTGCGATCCCGTAGCGCGGAAAACGCGGGCAGAAATTTCCCAAGACTCCCTCAGCGAAGACGGGCCAAACCCACGATCGCTTCAGGATCTCCCCGCACGCATGGCTGCCTCGACCAGGTCGCGGGCGGGCAGGCCCGGATGCGCGCCCAGGGCCTCAGCCGCCGGGTTGCAGGCCGAGATCACCCCATCCTCCAGCGTAGATCTCGCGTCGCCGATCCGCGCCGACATCGCCGCGACCGTCGCTGCCGCCACGCCACGGGCCTGAAGCGCCGGCAGGCGCGAGGTGGCTGCGCCGCCCGCGTCGTTGAACAGCGCCAGAGCCGCATCTGCTTTCAGCGCATTGGCCGGGTCGCCACCGAAGATTGCCCCGTGTGACCCGGTAACGACCACCTGCCCCGCGTCCTGCGGCCCGACCAGGCTGGCGGAATCGACCAGGACCAGGCGCCGCCCGCCAAGGACCGGAGTTTCCTCTTGCCGTGCTTCGCGGATGTCCGGGCAGGTACCAGCAGGTTGTGTCGCCCCCTCCAGCAACCGCACGGCTTCGGCGCAGGACATCCCCAGCCGCAGCCCCAAATCCTCGGCCAGGGAGTTGGCGTGGGAAATCACCCCCTGCCCCACCATCGCGCCGGCGTTGCCGATGGGGGCGCTTTGGTGATCCACCGCCGCGGCCGCCATACCCAACCGCGCCAACCAGCCAAGGCCGCCGATCCCGGCGTGATCCAGCCCGACACCCGCGTCGTTGAACACCGCCGCCCGCGCACCAGAGCGAAAGGCGAGACAGGCGGCAAAGACCCCCCCGTGCGACCCGGTGACGACGACGCGGCCCGCCGCACCTGCGAGTTTCGTGACACTGTCGGACAGCAGCGGCTCAGGCAATCCGGTCACCCTTCTTCACCTGCACCGCGCGGCTGTCGGCGGCTGGCAGCATCTTGCCCGGATCGCGGGTGACCACCACATCCAGCACCGTGGGCCGCCCCTGTTCCGCCAACCCGCGCCGGATCGCACCGGCCAGCGCGTCGGGTGTCTCGACCCGGATACCAAGGCAGCCGGTCGCCTTGGCGACATCGGCGTAATTGGTCTCGGCCAGATCGCTGGATTGGTAATTGCCCTCGCCATACATCAGGTGTTGCAGTGCTTTGACATAGCCCGAGGCAGCGTTGTTCACGACGATGATCACCGGCGCCACACCCATCCGCCGGGCGGTCTCGATCTCGCCCAGCACCATGTTGAAACCACCATCGCCGGTGATCGCCACCACGGCGCGCTCCGGGGCGGCCAGACAGGCGCCGATTGCGCCGGGCAGCCCATAGCCGATCGAGGCAAACCCGCGATCCGGAACAAAGCCGCGCCCGGCCCGGCGGCTGTCATAAAGCAGCCCGCCCCAGTGCGCGGCGAACCCGCCGTCAGCGATCAGGATGGCGTCCTCGGGCAGATGGGTGTTCAACTCCCCCATCATCCGGCCCATGGAGACCGGAACGTCTTCGCTGGTCAGCCGCTCCTTCGCCATCTCGCGCCAGTCGTTCATCTTGGCGACGACACCCTCGCACCAGGTCTTGCGCGCCTCGGGGATCGGCTTTCCATCCAGCGCCGTCATCAGATCGCGAATGCCCTCGCGCGCATCACCCCAAAGCGGAAGCTCGGGTTGATAAGTGCGGCCAATCTCCTCGGCGACGCAATCCAGATGGATCACCCGCTTGCCGGGCGCTGGCACGGTGTAGCGTTTGGTGGCGATCTCCCCCAGTTTGCAGCCGATGACCAGCAGACAGTCGCTGTCCTCGATCAGCCCGTTGGCGATCCGGTCATAACGCCCGAACAACCCCGCCGACAGCGGGCTGGTGCAGGCGATCGCCCCCTTGCCGCTCATCGTATGGGCGACAGGGATCTGCGCCGCCTCGGCCAGCGCCTGAAGATCCGGCGCGGCCTGCGAGATGTGGATACCGCCCCCGGCAAGGATCAGCGGACGCTCCGCCGCCGCCAACAGCGCCGCCGCCTCGGCCAGCCCCTCGGCCTCGGGTCGACACCGCAGAGCCGGCGCCGCCTGATAGCGGGGATCGCAGGCGAAATCTTCGTCCGCGAAGCCATGAGTGCCATGCGCGATATCCTCCGGCACGATCAGCACCACGGGGCCGGGCCGACCGCTGGTCGCCACGATGAAAGCCCGGCGCAACAGCTCGGGAATGCGCTGGATCGACTCGACGCGGATCACCTCTTTCGCGGCGGGGCGCAGGATCTCGGCTTGGTGGGTCTCCTGCGTCATGTTCTTCCAGGAATGATCGCGGTGAGTATCCCCCACGATCGCCACGATGGGAGAGCCCGCATTCAGCGCCTCCACCAGCCCGGTGACAAGGTTCGTGGCCCCCGGTCCAAGCGTGGCATCGACCAGCCCGACCCGGCCGGTGACCTTGGCATAGGCATCCGCCGCGAAGACCCCGCAGCGTTCGTCGTTGATCAGGTGATGGGTCAGCCCCAGCCGCCGCGCGGCATCGTAGTAGGGCAACAGTTGAAACCCGCCCATGCCGAAGACCGGCCCGGCCTCATGCGCCAGCAGGCCCCGCACCAGTGCTTCGCCACCGGTCATCTCATTGGTTTGTGTCATCGTCTCTTCCAGTCAGGTAATGCGATAGCCCAGCAGCCTCGGCAGCCAGAGCGCGATTTCGGGAAAGATCAGGATCAGCGCCAGCGCCACCACCATCGCCAGCAGCAGCCAGCCGACCCAGCGAAAGGTGGATTCCAGCGGCACGCCGGCGATCTTGGCGGTCACCATCAGGTTGACCGCGACCGGCGGGGTGAACTGGCCCATGGCGATGTTGATGGCCATGACGACACCGAACCAGACATAGGACCAGCCAAAGGTCTGCACGATCGGGATCAGCAGCGGCAGCGTGATCAGATAGATCGAGACCCCGTCCAGAACCATGCCAGCAAACAGCATGACGATCATGATCAGGACAAGGATGACCCATTGATTGTCGCTGACCGACAACAACAGGTCCGCCGTGGCGCTGAAGGCACCCATGGTCGACCCGGCCCAGGCGAACAGCCCGGCCAGCGACAGGATCAGCATCAGAACGCCGGATATCCGGGCGCTTTCGGCCAGCACGTTATAAACGTCGCGCCACCCCATCGTGCGATAGAGCACCACGCCGACGAAGAACCCGTAGACCACCGCCACCACCGCCGTTTCGGTCGGCGTGAACAGGCCCGAGCGCAGCCCGCCCAGGATGATCACCGGCGCCATCAGCCCCGGCAAGGCCCGGCGCAGGCTGGCCCAGAACGGCGGGCGCTCGGGCGCCTCATTCGCGCCAAAGCCGTGCTTGCGGCTGAGCAGGATGGTCGGCACCGCCACCGCTGTCCCCAGCAACAGCCCCGGGAACAACCCGGCGGCGAACAGCGCCCGCAGATCAAGGCCGGGAATGATCACCGAATAAACGATCATCGCGATCGACGGCGGGATCAGGATCGCGGTCGAGGCCGAGGCGGCGATCACGCTGGAGGTGAACGACCTTGGATAGCCCGCCTTGACCATCGAGGGCAGCATCACGGTGGCCACCGCCGCCGCATCCGCCGGGCCGGAACCCGACATGCCGCCCATGATCATGCAGACGAGGATCGCCACCAGCGCCAGCCCCCCCCGGCGCGGCCCGACCATGGCCTGGGCAAACTCCACCAGCCGCGCGGCCACGCCCGAGCGTTCAAAGACCGCCCCGGTCAGGATGAACAGCGGGATCGCGATCAGCGGGTACTTGGCCACCGCCGCATAGGTATTCGGCCCGATCATCCCCATCGCGGTCAGGTCAAGCCCGAGATAAACCCCCACCGCGCCACCCAGGCCAAGGGCCACGGCGATCGGGGTGCCGATCAGCATCAGGCCGACGAAGACCAGCAAGAGCATCAGGTTGGCAAGGATCATGATCGCGCGCCCCCGTCTCGGCGACGGCGCAACAGCACCGCCCAGCCCCGGCCAAGTACGCGCAGCAGGATCGCGACGCAAAGGATCGGCATCCAGATCGTGTAGATCCAGCTCGGGTTGCCCAGCCCCGGCGTGGTCTCTTCCCAATACCATTCGGAATAGGTCACCCGCGCGCCGTAGAACAGCACCAGAGAGAACATCAGCGTGGTCGCGGCCAACGTGACCAGCTCGCAGACCCACCGCAGCCCGCGCGGCATCCGCTCGAGGAAAAAGGTGATGCGGATATGCTCGTTGCCCGCGAAGGCGGCCGAAGCCCCCACGAAGGTCATGAACACCAGCAGAAAGACCGAGTATTCCTCGGTAAAGGCAAAGGACACGTCGGTGGCGTAGCGGGCGATCACATTGCCGAAGGATATCAGGCAGATCAGCGCCATCGCTGCGGCGCCGAGCGCCTCTTCGATTCGAACCGGGACGATCACATGTCCGGTGTCCGGCCCGTTGGAACCGGGGCCGGTTTCGGGCTCGTCGGGCGGCATCTCACCCATTCCGCGCTCCTGTCTTGGCAGTGGAAAGGCCCGGCCCCGCAGACTTGACGCGGGGCCGGAATGTCAGCTTAGCGGTTGGCGATCGAGGCTTCGGCCTGATCCACCAGATCCGCACCGATCTTCTGCTTCCACTGGTCATAGACGCCACGGGTCGCATCGACGAACTGCTGGCGTTCTTCCGGGGACAGGGTCACCACGTCGACGCCATAGCCCTTGATCTCGTCGATCAGGCTCTGGTCGTCACCGGTCATGCCCTTGCGCGCGACCTCGATCCCATAGGCCCCGGCATCCACCGCCGCCTGTTGCAGGATCTGCTGATCCTCCTCAGTAAAGCTGTCAAAGACCGCCGGGTTCACCGCGAAGATCAGCGGATCGGCGACATAGCCCCAGAGCGTCACGTGGGTTTGGCCCAGCTCGTGCATTTTCAGCACCGAGTAGATGGTCAGCGGATTTTCCTGGCCATCGACCGCACCGGTGGTCAGCGCCGGCTGCGCGTCGGCCCAACTCATCTGGGTGGGGTTGGCGCCAAGCGCGGTGAACATGTCGTTGTAGATCGGCGAGCCCACGACGCGCAGTTTCAGCCCCTCCATGTCGGCGGGGGTGCGGATCGACCGTTTGGAGTTGGTGACCTCGCGAAAGCCGTTCTCGGCCCAGGCCAGCGGCACCGCGCCCTTCTTGCGGACCGCGTCGAAGATCGCCTCGCCCACCGGACCTTGCGTCAGCGAATCCAGCGCCGCGTAATCCGGCATCAGGAACGGCAGCGAGAACAGGTTGAGCTCGTTGATTTGCGGCGACCAGTTGATGGTCGAACCGACCGCCATGTCGATCACCCCCTGCCGCAGCGCGGTGAATTCGCGGGTCTGATCGCCCTGCACCAGCTGCACGCCGGGATAGATCTTCAGGTTGATGCGCCCTTCTGTACGTTCTTTGGTCAGTTCCGCCCATTTCTCGGCGGCCAGCCCCCATGGGAACGGGGCGGGAACCACGGTCGAAACGCGGTACTCGTCCTTGTACTCCGCCATCGCCGGGGTCAGCCCCAGCGTCGTCAGCGCCACGGCTGCGGCGATCATTGTTTTTAAGGTTTTCATCTTATCTCCTCCCTTGGTGATGAATATTGAAATGGCGGTGCCCTCCTCGACACCGCCGGTTCACGCCACGGCGACGGGCTCCATCATCCCCCGAACCGCAGCGGCAATGCTGTCGTCGCTGACCCGCGCCTGATCCTCCATCGGCGGGGCATAGGCGATGGGGATGCGCGGCGCCCCCAACCGGCGCACCGGCGCCTTCAGCCGGTGGTGCAAAGCCTCGGCCACGCTGGCGGCGATCTCTGCCCCGAAGCCCGAGACCGCGACCGCCTCATGCACGACCAGAAGACGCCCGGTCTTTTCGACCGATGCAAAGACGGTGTCGCGATCCCACGGCCAGAGCGTGCGCAGGTCGATCACCTCGACGCCGATCCCGCTGGCAACCATCTGTTCGGCCACGCGCAGACAGCCCTGGCGCATTCCCGACCATGTCACGATGGTCAGCTCGTCCCCCTCGTGGGCGACGTCGGCCTTGCCCAGCGGCACCAGGTGCTCCTGTTCGGGCACCTCGCCCTCCAGTGGCCAGAGGTTCTTGTGCTCCAGGTAAACCACCGGATCGTCGCTGCGGATCGCCGCTTTCAACAGACCGAGGTTGTCGGCCGGGGTCGCCGGGGCCACCACCACCAGTCCGGGGATATGGGTGTACCAGCTTTCCAGCGATTGCGAATGCTGCGCCGCCGAGGAGCGCCACATCCCCACGGGTTCGCGTACCACCAACGGCACCCGCATCTGACCACCAAACATGAATCGGGCCTTGGCGGCCTGGTTGACCAGCTCGTCCACCGCGCAGAGGGCAAAGTCTGAAAACCGCATCTCGACGATCGGTCGCGTGCCGGTCATCGCGGCCCCGACGGCGGCCCCCATAATGCAGGCCTCGGAGATCGGCGTGTCGGCGATGCGGTCGGCGCCGAACATCTCCTGCAGACCCTTGTACTGGCCGAAGACACCGCCGCGGCCCAGGTCTTCTCCGAGTGCCCAGACGGAGGCATCGCGCTGCATCTCCTCGATCACGGCGCGGCGGCCGGCCTCAAGATAGGTCGTCATTGCCATCAGAATGCCCTCTCCCTCGGGTCGCCGATATCCTGAACGTCGGTAAAGGCGCCGGCGGCGGCGGGCCAGCCGGTGTCCCGCGCCTCTTGCGCGATCCGGGCCATCGTTCCTGTCTCCTCCGCATGCAGGGCACTGAGCCGCGCGTCGCTTTCCCCGGCCATCCGCAGCGCCACCTCAAGCCGGGCGATGGGACAATTGCCTCGCCATTCATCGACCTCTTGCGCGGGGCGGTAGGTCGCCGGATCAACGGCGGTGTGCCCGGTCATCCGGTAGGTGTGGCAGGTCAGGAACCGCGGCCCCTTGCCCGCCCGGATTGCGTCGATCGCCGCACAGGCGGCGGCATCCACCGCGACCACATCGTTGCCGTCGACCTCCTGCGCCTCCAGCCCCAGGCTTTCGGCCCGCGCCGCCGCCCCCGCTCCACCGGTCATCTCCCGCGTGCGGGTGGTAGCCGAGAACCCGTTGTCCTCGCAGACGAACAGCACCGGCAGGTCAAAGACCCGCGCCCAGTTCAACCCTTCGAGAAAAGGGCCGCGATTGATCGCGCCATCACCAAAGATGCAGACGGTGATCTGGCGCGAACCTTGCAGCTTTTGCGCATGGGCGGCACCGGTGGCGATCGGGATATTGGCCCCGACCACCCCGTTGGCGCCCAACATGCCGACGCCGAAATCGGCGATATGCATCGAGCCGCCCTTGCCGCCGCAGGTCCCGCCCGCACGCCCGAACAGCTCTCGCATCATCGCCAACGGATCGGCCCCCTTGGCCAGCGTATGACCGTGGCCGCGATGGGTCGAGAGCAGCAGGTCGGCGGGTTCGAGGTTGGCGCAAACGCCTGCCGCGACCGCCTCCTGTCCGATCGAGGGGTGGATTGCCCCCAGCACCAGACCGTCCTTCTGCGCCGCGATCGCCTCCTCCTCAAAGGCGCGGATGCGGTGCATCAGGGCCAGTCGACCCAGGAACCTTTCCCGATCCAGATTATGATGTCGCCCCTCGGCGGTTTCGTCCTGCACCTCGATCTCCTCCTCCTTGAAGTCACGCGCAATCGCACGCCGTCATGTCCCGTCTCGCGTCCAGCACCCGCGCCAGATCCGCCGCCTCGGCCTTGAGTTGCGCCACCAGCTCTTCCTGCCGGGGGGACACCATGCGCTCGCGGATCGCGGCGATCGACAGCGCCGCGACAACGCGACCGTCCCGGTCGAGAACCGGTACGCCCACGGCATTCATCGCGCTGACGATCCGCCCGTCGTTGAAGGAAAAGCCCGCCTTTCGCGCCGCGTCGATCATCCCGCGCAGCGCAGCGTCATCAAAGGCGCCGAACGCTTGCCGCTCCTCACGGCTTGCCTCCAGCACCCGCCCGACCTCCGCGTCGGGCTCGAACGCCAGCAGCGCCAGCGACCCCGCCCCCACGCCCAACGGCCGCCGATCCCCGACCGACAGCGTCAGCGTCCGGATCGGAAACGCGCCGGTCTGACGATCGACGCAGAGCGCCTGGTTGCCGTCGCGCAGGGACAGAAACACCGTGTCCCCGGTCAGGGCGGCCAGCCGGGCAATCCCCGGGCGCGCGAGGTCTATGATGTGAAACCGTCGCGCGGCATTGCCCAGTTTGAACAGGCTGTATCCCAGCCGGAAATGCCGCCCCCCTGCGTCCAGTTCGACATAACCGACATCGATCAGCGCCTTGAGCAGACGAGCTGCGGTGGTTTTACCCAAGCCCACCGCTTCGGCCACATCGGACAGGCGCATGCCGCCGGACGGCCCCTCGGACAGTGACGTCAGCACCATCGAAGCGCGCCCGATCGTTTGCACGGATGCCACGGATTTGTCCGGCACTCATTCCTCCTCCAGCCGGTTCCTCCCAACCGGTTCCGTGGAGTGAAACAGATTCGACCGCTGAATGAAACATTTTCTGCACCGAGGTCGGTTTTTTCCGGTCCGGGAAACCGGCCGGGAGGAAGAATGGAACCCGTCGCACCAACCGACATTGATCCAATGCCGGCAAGCCCAGCCCTTCTTTTCAACCGTCACCCTGCCGGGATTCGTACCCGGGATGATTGCCAGGGTTGGACCTCGTCATGCCGGCGATGTCCCGTAAACACGAAAGGGACGATAAGAGGTCTGACCGGACTGCCAACATGTTCGCGAGCGTACTTTCGCATTGGCCCCCGGTGTCGCAACCGCTGCCAGGCGAGCGCGGTAATACAGACCGATTGCGCCGGGCACAGGGACCGAACAACAGGATCGAAGGATCGCACGGGCAAACCGGAAAACGCGATGAAAGCGCCAGACTTCCAGAGCTTGGCACCCAATGGCACCATCTGGAAGCCTTGGCGCCGGTCTGCGATGCACCCAGCCTGCAGCTCAGGCGGATTGATGAACTCGGCCCGTCGAAAGCACTCAATCCACCATGAGCAATAGCAGGCTATCGGGCATGATTGGCATCATCCGGCATAGACCACCTCGGTGCCCCAACCTGCACAGGCCTCGGCGAGATCGGGTTTGATCTCGCGATCCGTGAAAACCGCATCCACATCCGAAAGCGAGGCGATCCGCGCCGGCGCGCTTCTGGCGAATTTCGTGTGATCGGACACCAGAAATGTCTTGCGCGATTGCCGCAAGATGGTCTGGCTGACGTTGACCTCCTGAATGTCGAAATCCAGAAAATCGCCGTCCTGGTCGAGGGCGGAACAGCCGATGACGGCAAGGTCGAATTTGAACTTCTGGATGGTTTGCGCCGCCAAGGTACCGACAAGCCCGCCGTCCGAACGGCGCAGGTGACCCCCGGTCACGATGACTTCGCACTTCGGGTTGGTGGCCAGGATATTGGCCACATTCATGTTGTTGGTCACCACCATGAGGCCTTCGTGTTGAAGCAGCTCCTGGGCCACCGCCTCGGTGCTCGTGCCGATGTTCAGGAACAGGGAAATCCCGTCCGGGATCCGCGCGGCACAGGCGCGCGCGATCGCGGTCTTGGCCTCGGCATTGAGGCGCCTCCGGTCCTCATATCCGATGTTCGTGGTGCCAGATGGCATGACCGCCCCGCCATGCACGCGTTCGAGACGCCCCTCATCCGCAAGCTCGGAAAGATCGCGGCGGATGGTCTGAAGGGTCACGCCGAAATGATCGGCTAGCCCCTCCACGGTGACTTTTCCCGTCTTGCGGGCGATCTCGACGATCTCGGGATGGCGAAAATTGTTGGACATGCAGGTTCGCTTTGGTTCGTTTTCTCTCTGTACCCCCTTAAAGAGCCTGATACCCCCCTGCGAATCCAGTTGATTCTTTTCGGGATGCCAAGATTTCCCGGAAACAGGCCTTTCAGATGCAGAACGGATGCCGCACGGGAATATTGCAACTACCTGAAGTTAAACGGATAAAATCAAAACGAACAAAACCGAATGAAATTACTTGCGATTTTTCATCCTTCCTGTGTAGATTTTTGCGAAGTCTAGGAGGGCCGAGCGTGAGCGGACAGCAGGTTTCCAATCCGGTCGATCTCTTTGTGATCGGCGGCGGCATCAATGGCTGCGGGATTGCACGAGACGCTGCGGGACGCGGATATTCCGTGACGCTCGCCGAGATGAACGATCTGGCCTCGGCCACGTCTTCATCATCGACCAAACTGTTCCACGGCGGGCTGCGCTATCTGGAGTATTTCGAACTGCGGCTGGTGCGGGAGGCACTGATCGAGCGTGAGGTGCTCTTGCGCGCGATGCCGCACATCAGCTGGCCGATGCGGTTCGTCCTGCCCTATCACAAGGACATGCGGTTCGAGGCAGAAACGCCCACCTCCAAACTGCTCTCCGTTGTGATGCCATGGATGAAAGGGCGGCGTCCCGCGTGGCTGATCCGCATGGGGTTGTTCATGTATGATCACCTGGGCGGGCGCAAAATCCTTCCCGGCACCGAGACCCGCGATTTGCGCGGCACACCCGAGGGCGCCCCGCTGCAGGAGCGGTACGCAAAGGCCTATGAATATTCCGACTGCTGGGTCGAGGATTCGCGACTTGTCGTGCTCAATGCCCGCGATGCCGAGGCGCGGGGCGCTGCGATCTTGACCCGCACGAAAGTGACCCATGCCGCCCGTAAAGATGGCCTGTGGCACATTGACGTGAAGGATATGAAGAGCGGCGCCACCCAAACCCACTATGCGAAAATGCTGGTGAATGCGGCGGGGCCATGGGTCGGAAAGGTCATCCACGAGACGATTGATCTGCCGTCGAAAGAAGACGTGCGGCTGGTTCGCGGCAGCCATATCGTGACACGCAAACTCTACGATCACGACAAGTGTTATTTCTTTCAGGGCACCGACGGGCGCATCATTTTCGCCATTCCCTACGAGACTGATTTCACCTTGATCGGCACCACGGACGCCGAGCATCAAGATCCGTCGCAACCGCCCGTCTGCACCCCGCAGGAGCGGGATTATCTCATTGCCTTTGCGAACGAGTATTTCAAAGAGCCGATTGGCGCCGAGGATGTCGTCTGGAGCTATTCGGGTGTGCGCCCGCTCTATGACGATGGCGCGTCTTCGGCAACCGCGGCGACGCGGGATTATACGCTCAAGGTCGATGCGAGTGCCGGCGCACCGGTGCTCAATATCTTTGGCGGAAAGATCACGACCTACCGACGCCTTGCCGAGAGTGCACTTGAGAAGATCTCGGAACATCTGCCGCGCGCGACGGGCCCGTGGACGGCGGGTGTGCCGCTCGCGGGGGGCGATTTCCCGGTTGGCGGGGTCGACGCCCTGGTGGGGCAGCTTCGCGCGCGCTTCCCGTTCTTGACCGCCGCATGGGCTAAACGGCTCGTGCGGGCCTATGGCACCGAGGCGGAAACGTTGCTTGGAGAGGCCGGAACCGCCGAAGACCTCGGTCAGGACTTCGGCGCGACACTGTGTGAGGCAGAGGTGATCTGGCTGATGGACCATGAATATGCGCGCACCGCGGAGGACGTGATCTGGCGGCGCACGAAACTCGGGCTTCGGCTTGATGCGGCGCAGATCGCGGTGCTGGAGGATTGGATGAAAACCCGACGCGAACGGGTGGCCGCAGCGGAGTAATCGTTTCGGCCAGACAGAAATCAAGCGCGGGGAGGAGGGCCTTATGACGCTGGAATTGAAGGGCGTGTCAAAGATCGAGGACGGGCAGACACATATCGCCCCCACCGATCTGACGCTCGAAAACGGAACGATGAACGTCCTGCTGGGGCCGACATTGTCGGGCAAGACCTCATTGATGCGTCTCATGGCGGGCCTGGATCAGCCCGCTTCTGGCCAGATCTTTTGGGATGGTCAGGATGTGACCGGCATGCGGGTGCAAGACCGACGCGTGGCCATGGTCTATCAGCAGTTCATCAACTACCCGTCGATGAGCGTGTACGACAATATCGCCTCTCCGCTGCGGCTCATGGGGGTCTCCCGGTCCGAGGTCGACCGCCGCGTGCGTGAAAGCGCCGAGATGATGAAGCTCGGCCCTTTGCTGGACCGCAAACCGCTTGAGCTTTCGGGCGGACAACAGCAGCGCTGCGCCCTGGCGCGAGCCCTGGTCAAGAATGCCGGGCTTGTTCTGCTCGATGAGCCCTTGGCCAATCTCGACTACAAGCTGCGCGAGGAACTGCGCGTCGAAATCCCCAAGATCTTTGAAGCGTCCGGCGCGATTTTCGTCTATGCGACCACCGAACCGGAAGAGGCGCTTTTGCTGGGCGGCAACACCGCGACGCTTTGGGAAGGGCGCGTGACGCAATTCGGCCCGACACCCGAGGTCTACCGCCAACCGGTCGATGCGACCACGGCACGGGTGTTTTCCGACCCGCCGATGAATTTCCTGCAGATCGCCAAGACGGGCGATCAGTTGATGTTCGGAGAGGGCCAGAACACGACGGCCAGCGGAAAGCTCGCCGAACTCCCCGACGGGCGTTACATGGCGGGGTTCCGTCCGAACCATCTGGAAATTCTCCGGCATTCGGACACGGCCATGAGGTTCACCACCGATCTGCATGTGACCGAACTGACCGGCTCGGAGACCTTTGTGCACCTGGACCACCACGGCGCGCGCTGGGTCGGGCTTATCCAGGGGGTGCATGATCTCGCGATCGGGGAGGCGCTCGAGGTCTGGCTCGATCCGCGTCACGTCTATGTGTTCGATGAAGACGGGCGTCTCGTTGCGCCTGCTGCCTATGCGATGGCAGCGTAAGGGAGGCGGAAATGGCACGTATCACACTCGATAATCTCGCACATTCCTATATGGCAAACCCGGCCTCGGACGCGGATTTCGCGCTCAAGGAATTGAATTACGACTGGGAAGACGGTGAAGCCTATGCGCTCTTGGGCGCATCGGGCTGTGGCAAGTCCACGCTTCTCAACATCATCTCGGGGCTCTTGATGCCGTCGCAGGGGCGCATCCTGTTTGACGGCAAGGATGTGACCCACGCCCCGACCGCAGAACGCAACATCGCGCAGGTGTTTCAGTTCCCCGTGGTGTACGACACGATGACGGTGCACGACAACCTGGCCTTCCCGCTGCGCAACCGTGGCCATGATGAGACCTATGTGGCCGAGCGCGTTCAGGAAATCGCGCGGATGATCGGCATGGAAGACATGCTGCGCAAAAAGGCGCGCGGGCTTGGAGCGGATGCGAAACAGAAGATCTCGTTGGGCCGTGGCATGGTGCGCAAGGATGTGAATGCGCTGTTGTTCGACGAGCCGCTGACCGTGATCGACCCGCATATGAAGTGGGAATTGCGCACGCAACTCAAGAAGCTGCACCACGACTTCGGCCACACGATGATCTATGTCACCCACGACCAGACCGAGGCGCTGACCTTCGCGGACAAGGTGGTTGTGATGTATGACGGGCGGGTGGTTCAGATCGGCACCCCCGAAGAGCTGTTCGAACGGCCTGAACATACCTTTGTCGGCTATTTCATCGGCTCGCCGGGGATGAATGTGATCCCGGCGCAGGTCAAGGGGACGACAGCCTATGTCAACGGTGCCGAGGTCGCGCTTGGGGCCGGATATGGTCCGCTCGACGGCAAGGTCGAGATCGGAGTGCGCCCCGAATTCGTGCGTCTGACCGATGGCGAGGGACTGCCCGTAAAAGTGCGCCGCGTCGAGGACGCGGGGCGTCACAAGATCATCCGCGCCGACTGTTTCGGTCAGGACATCAACATCATCTCGGGCGAGGACGATCCGGTGCGCGCGGACATGACCCGCGTCACCTTCGAGGCCGCGAAAGTGAATGTCTATGCAAATGACTGGCGCGTGGCGCCAGTGGATGGCGAGGCCGCGTGATGCAACAGAAAACCACCAATCAGAAAGCATGGTTCCTCGTTCTGCCCGTGCTGATCCTCGTGGCCTTTTCCGCCGTGATCCCGCTCATGACCGTGGTCAACTATTCGGTGCAGGACACCTTCGGCAACAACCAGTTCTTCTGGGCCGGACTTGAATGGTTCGAGGAAATGCTGAGCGACGAGCGCATGTGGAATGCTCTGCAACGCCAGCTCATGTTCTCCGGCATCATTCTGGTCATTGAAATCCCGCTCGGCATTTTCGTGGCGCTCAACATGCCGAAATCCGGCCTATGGTCATCCTTCTGCCTTGTCGTCATGTCCTTGCCGCTGCTCATTCCATGGAATGTGGTGGGCACGATCTGGCAGATTTTCGGCCGCGTGGACATTGGCCTCCTGGGCCATGCGCTTGAGGCCATCGGGATCAACTACAACTACACCCAGAACACGGTGTCCGCATGGATCACCATCATCGTCATGGATGTCTGGCACTGGACCTCGCTGGTCGCGCTTCTGGCCTTTGCCGGTCTGAAATCCATCCCCGACGCCTATTACCAGGCGGCACGGATTGACCAGGCGAGCCGGTGGAAAGTCTTTCGTTTCATCGAGCTTCCGAAAATGATGGGCGTGTTGATGATCGCGATCCTGCTGCGGTTCATGGACAGTTTCATGATCTACACCGAGCCCTTTGTCGTGACAGGGGGCGGGCCGGGCAATGCCACGACGCTTCTGTCCATCGACCTTGTGAAAATGGCGCTGGGGCAGTTTGACCTCGGACCCGCCGCCGCCTTCTCCCTGATGTATTTCCTCGTGATCCTTTTGATCTCATGGGTGTTCTACACCGTGATGGTCAATCTCGACAAAAAGGACCTCTGAGATGACAGACGCAACCGTACCTGTCACCGCCGGCAAGCGCCGGAGCCTTCCGAGGGTCAACGGCCGCGCCGTGGTGATGACGCTCTATCTCGTGTTCCTGATGCTGCCGATCTACTGGCTGATCAACATGAGCCTGAAAACCAATGCCGAGACCCTGGGCAGTTTCTCGCTCTGGCCGCGCGATCTGACCTTCGCCAATTATCTCACCATTCTCACCGATGAGGCGTGGTACATGGGCTATGTCAATTCGATGATCTACGTGGTGATGAACACGGTCATCTCTCTGGCCGTGGCGCTGCCTGCCGCCTATGCCTTCTCGCGCTACAACTTTCTTGGCGACAAGCACCTGTTCTTTTGGCTGCTGACCAACCGCATGGCCCCGCCCGCCGTGTTCGCCCTACCGTTCTTTCAGCTCTATTCCTCGATCGGGCTGTTCGACACGCATATCGCGGTGGCGCTGGCGCATTGTCTGTTCAACGTGCCGCTGGCGGTCTGGATTCTCGAAGGGTTCATGCGCGGCGTGCCCAAGGAAATCGACGAAACCGCCTATATTGACGGCTATGGCTTTGGCCGGTTCTTCGTGAAAATCTTCATGCCGCTCATCGCTTCGGGGATCGGCGTCGCCGCCTTCTTCTGCTTCATGTTCAGCTGGGTCGAACTGCTCTTGTCCCGCACGCTCACCTCGGTGGATGCCAAACCCATCGCCGCCACCATGACGCGCACCGTTGGCGCGGCAGGGGTCGATTGGGGCGTCCTGGCCGCCGCAGGGGTACTGACCATCGTGCCGGGCGCGCTCGTCATCTGGTTTGTCCGCAACTACATCGCCAAGGGCTTTGCCCTCGGGCGGGTTTGATCGAGGGAGGATCAAGCAATGGAATGGATGGCATGGACGTGGCCGACCGCTGCATTTTTCGCAACGATTGCGACGCTGTTGGTAATCTTCACCGTGTTGGCGATCAAGTTTCCCGAAACGCCGCGCGTCGGGGTTTTGCGGATCGAGACCACGAGGGGGGACCGCCTGTTCATCACCCTCCTGGGGTCCGCTTTCATCAATCTTGCGTGGCTGGGCCTTGTCGGCACGGCACAGCCCGCCGCGCTGATCGTGTGCCTCATCTATGCCGCGGCGGTGTTCCGCTGGGCATGAGGGGCGCCGACCGGTGCGGGGAGCGCCGGTACTTGAGGAGTCGTATGGATTAGGTTCAATCAGGGAGGAAACCATGAACCCAACGATCAAAACATCAACTGCCATGGCGCTTGCGCTTGGCATCCTGTGCGGCCCGGCCTGGGCCGATATGGAGGCGGCGAAAACCTTTCTCGACGCTGAGATCGGCGATATGTCCGCGCTGTCGCGGGCAGATCAAGAGGCCGAGATGCAGTGGTTCATCGACGCCGCCGAGCCGTTCAAGGGCATGGCAATCAAGGTCGTGTCAGAGACCATCACCACCCATGAATACGAAAGCCAGGTGCTTGCCCCGGCATTCGAGGCCATCACCGGCATCAAGGTCACCCATGACCTGATCGGCGAAGGCGATGTGGTCGAGAAACTTCAGACCCAGATGCAGTCGGGCGAGAATATCTATGACGCCTATGTAAACGACAGCGACCTGATCGGCACCCATTGGCGCTATCAGCAGGTGCGCAATCTCACCGACTTCATGGCGAATGAAGGCGCGGATGTGACCAACCCCGGTCTTGATCTCGGCGATTTCATCGGCACGCAGTTTACCACCGCACCCGACGGGAAACTCTACCAGCTTCCCGATCAGCAATTCGCGAACCTCTACTGGTTCCGCAATGACTGGTTCAGCGATCCGGCCATCATGGCCGAGTTCAAGGAAAAATACGGCTACGATCTGGGCGTTCCGGTCAACTGGTCGGCCTATGAGGACATCGCGGAGTTCTTCACCGGCCGCGAAATTGACGGGGTCGAGGTCTTTGGCTCGATGGACTACGGCAAGAAAGATCCCTCGCTTGGCTGGCGCTATACGGACGCGTGGATGTCCATGGCCGGCATGGGCGACAAGGGCGAGCCCAACGGCCTGCCCGTCGATGAATGGGGCATTCGCGTGAATGAAAACTCCCAACCGGTCGGCGCCTGCATGGCCCGTGGCGGTGCGGCCAACAGCCCGGCGGCAGTCTATGCGGTCGAAAAGGCCATCGACTGGCTCAACAAGTACTCGCCGCCCTCTGCGATGGGGATGACCTTCTCCGAGGCCGGGCCGGTTCCGGGCCAGGGCAACATCGCGCAGCAGATGTTCATGTACACCACCTTTGTCGCGCCCCTGGTCGACAGCCCGGCGGTGATGAACGAGGACGGCACGCCGAAATGGCGCCTCGCCCCCTCGCCGCATGGTGTCTATTGGGAAGACGGCATGAAGGTCGGCTATCAGGACGTGGGGTCCTGGACGCTGATGAAATCCACGCCGGAAGATCGCGCCAAGGCGGCATGGCTCTATGCGCAGTTCGTGACCTCCAAAACGGTGGATGTGAAGAAATCGCACGTGGGCCTGACCTTCATCCGCGAAAGCACGATCCAGCATGAAAGCTTCACGGAACGCGCGCCCAAACTCGGCGGGCTGGTCGAATTCTACCGGTCCCCGGATCGTGTGCGCTGGTCCCCGACAGGCACCAACGTGCCGGATTATCCGAAACTTGCCCAGCTTTGGTGGCAGAATATCGGTGACGCCATGTCCGGTGCCAAATCGGCACAAGAGGCACTCGACAGCCTCTGCTCGGACATGGAGCGCGTGATGGAACGTCTCGAACGTGCGGGCATTCAGGGCGACCTTGGCCCGGTCATGAACGACGAGAAAGACGCAGCGGAGTGGCTCGCCATGGCCGGTGCGCCGAAACCGGCGATCGCGAACGAGCGCGAAGAACCGAAAACCGTTGCCTATGACGACCTGGTGGCGTCCTGGCAGTAAACAAACCTTGGGTGGAGCTTCGGCTCCGCCCATGTCTCTTTTGCGCCATGGGCCTTCGGGGCCATTGTCCAAAAGAGATGTACACGGAACGATCCTTGGGAGGATGTGAGTGCCCTATATTCTGGCCATTGATCAGGGAACGACCTCGTCGCGGGCGATCCTGTTTGACGACAGCCTGTCCGTGGCCGCCACGGCCCAGGTGGAATTTACCCAGCATTTCCCCAAGAGCGGTTGGGTCGAACATGCGGCCTCCGATCTTTGGTCCACCACGGCGGCCACCTGCCGTTCGGTGATCGAAAAGGCGGGAATCGAGGCGCGGGATATCGTGGCCTTGGGCATCACCAACCAACGGGAAACCACCCTGGTCTGGGATCGAAAGACCGGGAAACCCATTCACAACGCCATCGTCTGGCAAGACCGCCGCACCTCGCAAGCCTGCAAGGCGCTCAAGGCGGGCGGGTTAGAAGAGGTGGTGACGGAAAGAACGGGGCTTTTGCTCGACCCGTATTTTTCCGGCACCAAGCTCGCCTGGATTCTCGACAATGTGGACGGTGCGCGCGCCCGTGCCAAGGCCGGAGAGCTGGCCTTTGGCACGGTGGACAGCTGGCTGGTGTGGAACCTGACGGGCGGCAAACGCCATGTCACCGATGCCACCAATGCGGCGCGCACGATGCTCTATGACATCCGCAAGGGCCGCTGGTCGCAAACCATTTGCGATCACCTGAACATTCCGATGTCCATGCTGCCCGAAGTGCACGATTGCGCCTCTGACTTCGGAGAAACCCGCGCCGATCTCTTTGGTCGTCCGATCCCGATCCTCGGTATCGCGGGCGATCAACAGGCGGCCACGGTGGGCCAGGCGTGTTTTCAACCGGGCATGGTCAAATCGACCTATGGCACGGGCTGCTTTGCCCTGCTGAACACCGGAGACACGCCGGTGCGATCACAGAACCGGCTTCTGACCACCATCGCCTATCAGTTGGATGGAAAACCGACCTATGCGCTTGAAGGCTCGATTTTCATCGCGGGCGCAGTGGTGCAATGGCTGCGCGACGGGTTGAAGATCATCCGCGATGCGAAAGAGACGCAGCCCTTGGCCGAACGCGCCGATCCGACACAAGAGGTTGTCCTGGTCCCCGCCTTCACCGGGTTGGGTGCGCCCTATTGGAATGCCGAATGCCGTGGCGCCGTGTTCGGGCTGACCCGCAATTCCGGCCCCGAGGAATTTGCCCGCGCCGCGCTAGAAAGCGTGGGGTACCAAACCCGCGATCTTCTTGAGGCGATGCATGCGGATTGGCAGGGCGCCTCAACCACCGCGCTGCGGGTCGATGGCGGGATGAGTGCCTCGGACTACACGATGCAATTCCTGTCTGACATCATCGCAGCCCCGGTGGATCGCCCCAAGGTCGTCGAGACCACCGCCATGGGCGCGGCGTGGCTTGCCGGGCACAAGGCGGGGCTTTACCCGGACCAGGATGAATTTGCCGCGGCATGGGCCTTGGACCACCAGTTCCATCCGCACATGGCGGACGACATGCGCAAGGAAAAATACGACGGCTGGAAACGGGCCGTCGATGCCACGATGAGGTTCTGAAAGGGGCCTGACATGCAGGGGTTTTCCCTCCTCACGCCCGCGCGCACGCTGTTTGGTCGGGGCACCTTGTCCCGCGCCGCAGACGAGATCGCCCGCGTGGGTCAGCGCATCCTTTTGGTGCGCAGCGGGTCGGTCGCCTGGGCCGATGTTCTGGCGGCTGATCTGGGCGCGCGGGACGTGCAGGTCGTGCTCTTGCAAAGCGGTGGAGAGCCGGCAATCGACGACGTCCGGCACGGTGTGGCCAAGGCGCGCGAAATCGCTGCCGATTGCATCGTCTCGGTGGGCGGCGGCGCGACGATTGACCTGGGCAAGGCCATTTCCGGTCTCTGTATGTCAGGGGGCGACCCGACAGACTATCTCGGGGTCGGCAAATCCCCTCCGCCTCGCCTGCAGGATCCCGTGGCATTCGTCGCCATTCCATCCACGTCCGGAACGGGGGCAGAGGCGACACGCAACGCGGTGATCACCCTGCCGGAGCGACAGCTCAAAATCAGCCTGCGCGACCCGCGTCTGGTCCCTGATCTGGCGCTGATCGACCCCGCCCTGACCGATGATCTGCCCAAAGGCCTGACGCTGAGCACGGGGCTGGATGCCCTGACTCAGTTGATCGAGAGCTATCTGTGCAACCGATCGAACCTGCTCACCGATGCCCTCTGCCGTGACACGATCCCCATGGCAATCACCGCCCTGCGACGCCTGATGGACGATCCAGACAGCGCGGCACGGGACGTCATGGCACAGGCCAGCTATATCAGCGGCATCGCGCTTGCCAATTCCGGCCTCGGGATCGTCCACGGACTGGCCGCCGTGATCGGCAGCCGCGGCGGGGCCCATGGCGCGATCTGCGGGCGGCTTTTGCCCGCAGCCCTGATCGTCAACCGAGAGGCGATGATAGAACGCGGCCACGCCACGGGCCGGATCGACCAAGTCGATGCATGGCTCAGTGCGGCTCTTGGCACCGGTCCCGGTGACCAGCAGGCCGGACACGGCGCGCGGTCCCTGCGTGACTTCATGGATCGCCATTCTCTGGCTTCTCTCGGCCATCTGCACTGTGGGCCGGAGGTTTGGACCGATGTCGCGCAAAATGCCCGAACCGCCTCTTCGACCAAGGCCAATCCGGTTGACCTGAGCGAGAGAGAGATCGCAAGAATTCTGGAGCTTTCTGAGTTACTCCCCGATCGTTGGACAAGGTCTGGCGTAATTTAAGCTACTCGTTGCACCTGCTGATCGGGTTGGTTGTGACCTAATGGGATGAACTACCCTCCCACCTTGCATCGTGGCGATGGAGGCGTGCGGAGGGGCCCAGGTAAACGAACGCGTTGCCGGTCTCGATACCGAGATCCGCACCAACGCGCGCCATGACGCGGACATGCGGCGGTTGATGGAGATCCCCGGCGTTGGCCCCACCATCGCCACCGCACTCGTCGCCGCGATCGGCGACGGGAGCAGTTTTCACCGGGCGCGGACCGTCCTGCATCTTGTCCGTGACAGGTCGACGCCGTTGGCACGGTGGGTCGATGCACTGAAGGCAAGAGCACACGCCAACGTTGCTGGCGTTGCTATGGCGAACAAACTGGCGCGCAAGCTCTAACGACGACCGAAGACACGTCGGGTCGCACATCAGTCACAGATATAGACGTCTTGCATCACAGGTCCTCCGGAACAATCAACTCGGCGACCGGGCCGCCGGTGTGCAGGGTCGCGCCCGTCACCGCCTGCAGGTCCGCCATGGAAACCGCGGGCAGTTTTTCGCGCAGCACGAAATGCGCGTCCTCGACATCAATCACCGCCAACGAGGTGTAGACGCGGGTCACGCACCCCTTGCCGGTCAGTGGAAAGCTGCATTGCTCGACCAGCTTGGGCTTGCCGTCCTTGGTCACGTGATCAGTGACCACCGCCACCCGTTTGGCCCCATGTACCAGGTCCATCGCGCCGCCCACCGCCGGCACACCGCCGCGCCCGGTGGACCAGTTCGCCAGATCGCCGTTCTGCGCCACCTGGAACGCGCCAAGGATCGCCACGTCCAGATGGCCGCCACGCACCATGGCGAAACTGTCGGCATGGTGAAAGAACGCCGTGCCAGGGCGCACCGTGATCGCCTTCTTGCCGGCATTGATACAGTCCCAATCCTCCTGCCCCGGCTCGGGGGCGGGACCGAAATCCAGAACGCCGTTCTCGGTGTGAAAGATCGCCTGCCGGCCTTCGGGCTGGAACTTGGCCACCATCTCGGGAAACCCGATGCCGAGGTTGACATAGGCGCCGTCGCCAATGTCCTGCGCCGCGCGCCATGCGATCTGCGCGTTGGTCAGTTTGATCTCGCTGATATCGGTCATGGGTATACCGCCCCCTCGCGGTTGAGCACCTCTTCCTGCGCCGGATCCGTCACCTCGACGACGGCATCGACGAAGATTCCCGGTGTCACCACATGTTCCGGGTCGATCCCGCCAAGCGGAACAATGCGACGCGCCTGCACGATGCTGCGCCTCGCCGCCATCGCCATGACCGGGTTGAAGTTCCGCGCTGCCATCCGATAAGTCAGATTGCCATGCGGGTCGGCGCACTCCGCCTTGACCAGCGCGTAATCGGCCTTCAGCCAGCGTTCCCGCACGTAGTGCCGGCCTTCGAACTCCTCGACCGGCTTACCCTCGGCCAGATCGGTGCCATAGCTGGTGGGCGTGTAGAACGCCGGGATGCCGGCGCCGCCGGCACGAATGCGTTCGGCCAGCGTTCCCTGCGGCACGATCTCCAGCTCGATCTTTCCCGCCTTGTAGAAATCGTTGAAAACCGTGGGATCGGCGGAACGCGGAAAGGAACAGATCAGCCGGCGCACCCGACCCTGTTCGATCAGCGCGGCCAGTCCGACATGCCCATTGCCCGCGTTGTTGTTGATGACCGTCAGATCCCGGGCACCCTGGTCGATGAGGGCGTGAATCAGTTCGATCGGCGCGCCCGATCCGCCAAAGCCGCCGATCATGACGGACGCGCCATCGGGAATATCGGCAACCGCCCCGGCCAGAGATGAGATTGTTTTGTCCATGCGGAATCCTCCTGCCCGGCAGTGCTAGGAACAATTTCGGATCGTTTCCAGACATCTCGTTCACATAATTCATTTGTTCAAAATGCTTATTCTGGTGGTCGCATGGTGAACAGATCCGACTTCATAGGTTCCCTGGCCAAGGGATTGAGCGTGCTGGAGGTGTTTGGCGGCGAGACCCCGCACCTGTCGATCGCAGAGGTGGCCGAGGCGACCGGGCTGATGCCGGGATCGCGCCTGCCGGCGCATTGCCCCTCGATGGGGCGCAGGTTGTTCGCGGCGTTGCCGCCGCCGCAGGCCCGCGCGTTGATCGACAGGTTTGACCTGACACCGCACACGGTCAACTGCGTCACCGACCCCGGCGAGATCATGGACCGGATTGCCCAGGTGCGGACTGACGGCTTTGCCATCATCGAACAGCAGGGCGAGATCGGTCTGCGCTCACTCGCGGTGCCGGTGCTGAACGCCCGCGGCTTCGTCATCGCTGCGCTCAACACCGGCCTTGCCGTCTCCGAAGCGGATCTTGTCCGCGACCACCTGCCCAAATTGCTTCGGGTACAAGCCGGGTTGCGCAAGATCCTGACCTGATGCCTGACGTGGTGCCCGGGCGAAGATCTGGCCTGCCCAATCCCCGAACAGGTTCGGCAGGATCTCGAGGTGATAGAACCGGGCGATGTTGTCGGCCGGCACGCGGCGTTCGAAATGGCCCTGCATGGGGACCTCCGGTGTCTCGGAATGCTCCATACATGATGGCACGAATTCGACATGATGCGCAAAATAAAACAGGTTTGCACAGCACCGATGCGAGTTGTGGATACAGATAATTATACCCGATAAGTACCGTTATCACGCCTGTTGCGAAAGCGCCGGAAAAGCCGCAATATCCCCGCCATGTCACACCTTGATCCCCCTCGCCTGCCTTGCCACTCAAGCCGAGACGCCGCCCTTCGGCGCCCGCCACGGGACATGCCGCTTCAGTCGCAGCCCCATGCCTGGGGAGGGAACACTTGACCCACCTGCCCTTCCCGATCCGCACGCAGCTTTCCGAAGCCGACCAGGCGGCGCTGACCGATCTCTATGTCCGCGGCACGCCGGAGAACACGCTGCGCGCCTACGAGCGCGACCTGCTCTACATCACGCTGTGGCGCGAGATGGTGTTCGGCGCCGGGCCCGAGTGGCCGGAGCGCGAGGAGGTGGCGCTGCGGTTCATCCTCGATCACGCCCGCGACCTCGGCACGGCGGAGGCGGCGGACAGCGCCCGCATCGCCGGTGAGGCGCTGGTCGACGCCGGGTTGCGCAAGAGCCTCGCCTGCCCTGCCCCGGCGACGCTGGATCGCCGCATCGCCTCTTGGCGGGCGTTCCACCGGATGAAGAACCTGCCGTCGCCGTTCGAGGCGCCGATGCTGCGCCAGGCCCGCGCCAAGGCGCGCCGTGTTGCCGCCCGGCCCCGGGCGCCGAAGTCGAACAAGCCCATCACCCGCGACGTGCTGGAACAGATGCTGGCGACCTGCGGCCGCGATCTGCGCGGGATGCGCGACCGGGCGGTGCTGATGCTCGGTTGGGCCAGTGGCGGACGACGCCGCTCGGAGCTCTCGAGCCTGCAGCGCGAGGACCTGTCGCTGGAGGAGTTCGAGGAAACCGGGCTGATCTGGATCCACCTGCTGGAGACCAAGACCACCCGCCGCGATGCGACGCCACGGCTGGTGCTCAAGGGCCGCGCCGCCCGCGCCGTCGCGCGCTGGATCGAAGCGGCGGAGATCGCGGACGGGCCGCTGTTCCGACCGATCAGTAAATCGGGGCGCCCCCTGCCCCGCCGGTTGTCGCCTGACGGGATCTACCAGATCGTCAAGCGGCGGCTGGTGCTGGCCAGTCTGCCGGAAGACATGGCCAGCCCGCACGGGTTGCGCTCCGGCTTTCTGACCCAGGCAGCACTCGACGGCGCCCCGGTACAGGCCGCCATGCGGCTGTCCCTGCACCGTTCCATGGCCCAGGCGCAGCGCTACTACGACGACGTGGACATCGCCGAGAACCCGGCAACCGATCTGTTGGAGTGAGGGGATTTAGTTGGTTTGCGCCTTTTCACTGCGGGGAAACAAATCGCCACGCGCTCTTTGACACGTCCGCATTTCCGGGTTGGTTTCGCCGCTGCACCCGACAGGTTTCGCGGCGAAACCTCGATCCTTAGGGTTCCAGCAGGTTCTGGATTTCCGCCATCAGCGTATCCATGATTTCGCTGTCGACCGCCTTGCCCTCGAACCGCAGGATGTGGCCCTTGCTGTCTTGTGCGCGGCGGATGGTGATGCCGCTGGAGGTGCGCACCGTCTTGCTGTCGATCCAGCCGTAGTCCTGCGGTTTCGACTTTGGCCGCCCGCCCCGGCTGGCGTCACGCGGGGTCTTCTCGATCGCCGCAAGGACCGGTTCGATCAGCGCCCATTCCTCTTCGGCGTCTTCCGGTGCCCGCTCCGCAAGGGCCTCGCGCAGCCGCGCCTCGGCGCCGAACCGCAACGCCGAGGCAAGGCGCAGACCCCGCTTTTCGGTCAGGGATTCGGGGAAGACCAGCATGTCGCCCAACTCTTCGAAGACCAGCGCGAAGGAACGGACCTTGGATCGCTTGGCCTTTGACCCGGTGGCGAAGAGCTTGTTCACCGCCTCCTCGGTATTGGCAAAGGCGCCCTGGTTGGCGGCGATCACCGCGATGCGCCCGCGCTCGAAATGGCTGAGTTCCTGCCGAACCTCGTTCTCCTCGACCATCGAGACAAAGGCGGCATCGGCCTCCGAACGTTCGCGGATGATGGCACGGATGCGGGTGTATTTTTTGGCCTCGGTCAGTTCCAGCAAGCCGCGCACCGCCAGCAATCGGCGATAGCCCGAGAGCAACCCATACCGCTTGCCATCGGTGCCGGGGGTCTCGAGTTCGAACACCTCGACCGGCAGGCGCAGCCCGTTGGTGGCAATCGACAGCCGCAGCTCGGTCTGTTCCTCTTCGCTCAGGGCCATGCGATCGCGCACCAGCGCGTTTTCGTCGATCTCCTCCACTGGCAGCTCGACCATCAACAGACCCTGGTCCTCGGCCGCCTTCAGCCTTGCCGCATCGGCCTCGGTCTTGGCGCGGGCGGCGCGGGTGTCCGGGCTGGCGGCCTGAACCTCTGCGGCGGTTTCTGCGGCAACCTGCGCTATCGGCGCGAGGCCACGGGCCGGCGCGGGCTTGGGGGAGGTTTCGCCGCGAAACTCCTGCTCCAGCCGATCGAGATCGGCGGTGCTGGGGGCCGAAAGACGTCTGCGTTTAACCATGTGCCTGTTCCTCTGCTGCGGCCTGTTCCTCGGCCTTTTCCATCTGTTGATCCCGCCACCACGTACCCAGGATCAATTCCTTGACCTCGGCCCAGGTCCGGTCGAAGGTCTCGCGCCCGCGCACGTAGGTGTCGCGGTTGAACTCCCGGTAGTCGGCCTCGTAGATCCCGTTGACCTGCTCGCCGGCCTGCCCGACCATCGCCGTCAACTCCTGCCGATAGGTGGTCATGAAATCCCCGAAATAGGCCTGGATCACGTTCGCCAGGTCGGTCTGTTGCGCCGCGTCGAACCGCGTGACCAAGGCCCGGACCGCATCCCACTCAAAACGCATCTCGGGCAGGCCGTCTCGGCGGCGGGCGGCGTTTTCCCCCTCTTCGACGCTGGCAAAGGTGGAATAGAGCATGTCGAAAAAACGCCCGGTGGAATCGAACTCCAGGAAAGAGGCGCCAAGCGGCACCAGCAGGATATCGGCGGCCGCCAGCGCGTTGATGGTCAGGTAGCCGAGTGCGGGCGGAGTATCGAGAATGATGATATCGTATTCGTCAACGATGCGGTCGTTGACCAGTGCGTTCGACAGCGCATCCCAGAGCGGCCAGCTGCGCAAGCCCATGCGCCAAACCGGCACCTGGAATTCCGCCCAGTAGAGATTGAGCTGCGCACCGAGCAGGTCGATGTTGGGCCAGTGGGTCGATTGGATCACGTCGCGCGCCGAAACCGTCAGCGCCTCGGTCAGGGTCTCGTCGAAGGGCAGGGGAGGCTGACCGGCGGCCTCGCGCACCCGGTTCTCGTCCTGCAGGGCGAGGGCGTAATCCTTGGCCAGAAGCGGAAAAGCGGTGGACCATTCGTCGGGCACGTCGCCGCCCATGATCGAGGTCATCGAGCCCTGGCTGTCGAGGTCGACCACCAGCACCTTGTAGCCGTCCAGCGCGGCCGACATGGCGATATGCGCCGCCGTCGAGGTCTTGCCGACCCCGCCTTTGAAGTTCGCCACCGCGATAGTCTTGGCCGGCAGCCCCTCGGGGCGCCAGGGTCGATATTCGCGCCCGGCGGCACCTTCGGCCGCGAAGTGATCGCGGAGCTTGAGAACCTCGTCCAGCGTGAACCACTTGGAATTGCCCTCGCCGGTGCCCTGCGGCAACTCGGGGTTCTTGCGCAGGACACGGCGGAAATGGGCCGGGGCGACGGGGATGAGATAGCGGCAAACCTCCCACGTGGAGAAGCGGCGCAGGCGTTTGCGGCCATCGGGGGCATAGCCACGTTCGGCGAGATCCTGGCGCCCGCGGGCGGCGAAGGCGGCCGCCTTGGCGAATCGCGCGGTATCGATAGGATCGGACAGACGCTCGGCCGCCTTGGCGGGGTCGATATTGAAATAGGGGGGGAGGGGATCCTTGCCTGAGGACATGTCACTTCCTTTGCGATGTGCTGCTCTGATCGGTATTTTGGCGAAACTATCGCACATGTGCCACGGCAAGTGAATCGCAAAGGGCGGAATACCCCCTGAAATCAATGTTTTTCAGAGAAAGCGGCGGCATAAAGCTTGTTAGATTCTTTGAGAAATTTAGAATCTTTGCGTCTGAAAAGTAGTTGTATATCAACATCTTACATGCAGTTCGGAACCTGAATACGGGACCAAGGGGACCTGTTTACAGGACCAAGGGCACCCGGTTACGGGATCAGCGGCACCGATTCGCGGGAACAAGGGGCCCTGTCTGCGGTAGAGCCTAATATAGCGGGGTTTCGCGGCGAAAACGGCGGGGCACCAGTCCTGTCGGTCCCGGAAATGGGTACCTTTATCGGGGACCTCATGGGAAAGGTACCTGTCTACGGGAGAGCCGGTGCCCGGTTTTGGGAACCCTTTGCGCAGTTGCGCGAAGGTACCTTATTCGGCATAGTGGCGGCAACAAAAAGACGGGCAGGGCGATGGACGATATTCCGCGCGATCAGCTGACCGGCGCATTGCGCCGCGGGGCGGTCAAGAAACACGTGGCGGCGATCCACGTGTCGGGCAAGCTGACGCTATTGCAGCGCAAGCTGTCGAACGTGCTGCTGCTCAATGCCTATGACACGCTGACCAACCGCACCCGGCATGAGATTGACGCCCGGACCCTGTGCCTGATGATCGGCTACAACTCCAACGACATGGACACGCTGAAGCAGTCGCTGCGTGGTCTTGCCGAGACCGTGGCCGAATGGGACATGCTGGACGCCAAGGGCCAGCAGGAATGGGGGGTGTCCAGCCTGTTGAGCTATGCCAAGCTCAAGGGCGGGGTTTGCGAGTACGCCTATTCCGAGGCGCTGGCGGAAAAGCTGCACGACCCCAAGGTTTTCGCGCTGATCAACCTCAACATCCAGCGGCGCTTTACCTCGGGGCATGCGCTGGCGCTCTATGAGAATTGCTATCGCTTCGTGCGGACCGGGTCGACGGGCTGGTGGCCGCTGGACCTGTTTCGCCGGCTGATGGGGCTGGACGGGTCGAGTTATTACGAGAGCTTCAAGCATCTGAACGCCAAGGTGATCAAGCCGGCGGTGGCCGAGGTCAACAAGACCAGCAACATCATCGTCACACCCGAGACGCGCAAGAAGGGCAGGGTGGTCACCGAGATCCGGTTTCTCATCAAGGATAACCCGCAGCTTGCCATTCTGGACATCGACGATGGCGAGGGGCTGCGCCACGGGCCGGTCTATGCCCGGCTGCGCGAACATGGGGTGAGCGACCGTCTGGCGCGGCAATGGCTGGCCTCGCACGGGGAGGCGCAGGTGGCGGCGAAGATCGACTATGTCGAGGGCCGCAAGAACGTGCGCAGCAAGGTCGGGTACCTGAGCGCGGCGCTGGATGGCGATTTCGGCGCGCTGGAGGGCGGGCCAGGGCAGGCCGCCGCGCCAAGCGGCCGCGCCGAGCGGCTGGCCCGGGTGCTGGAGGTGGTCCGGGCGCGCACGCCAACCCAGCGCGACGCGGACAAACGCCTGTTCCTGAGCCAGTTGACCGACGGTGCCGCGCGTCAGGATTTCGAGAACCATGGCTGGATGTCGCCGCTGAACACCGCCCGCATCGCTGCCTTCTGGGAAGAGATGTCGCCGGGCCTGTTCGATGGAATTGCCGCAGATGGCGGTAAAGAGGCGCAGGCGGGCGGCTCCTGACGGGGGGATCGGGCGTCGTCATGCGCGATTGCTACATCACCGGAATCGCAGCCGATGGTCGCAACAGCGCTTTCTACGTTGCAGAGCTTTCGGGCAGACGGGATCCAAAGCGAAGGTTTCCCACGCCAGGCGCCATGGGTCGGGATGACAGTCTGTTCTCGAGGACATAGGGTTGCGCCGAGATAACCAAGACAGGACCCCGCCCATGTTCGACCTCGTGATCAAGAATGCGACGCTGCCCGATGGCCGGACCGGCGTCGATGTCGCGGTACAAGACGAACGGATCGCTGCCGTTGAACCCGGCATCACCGCCGAGACCGGGCAGGTGATCGACGCGGAGGGATTGCTGCTGAGCCCGCCTTTTGTCGATCCGCATTTCCACATGGATGCGACCCTGTCGCTTGGCCTGCCGCGGATGAATGTCTCAGGGACCTTGCTGGAAGGGATCGCCCTGTGGGGCGAATTGCGGCCGACCCTGACGAAAGAAGCGTTGATAGACCGGGCCGTCCGGTACTGTGACCTGGCGGTGTCGAAGGGGCTTCTGGCGGTGCGCAGTCACGTTGATGTTTCAGACCCCCGGCTGGTGACGGCCGAGGCGATGCTTGAGGTCAGGGAGCTTGTCGCGCCCTATCTCGACCTTCAACTCGTCGCCTTTCCGCAGGATGGGTATTATCGTGAGCCGGGGATCGAAGAGGCGCTGAGCCGGGCGCTCGACATGGGGGTCGAGATCGTCGGTGGCATCCCGCATTTCGAACGCACGATGGACGATGGCGCGAGGTCCGTCGAAGCCCTGTGCCGGATCGCGGCGGACCGGGGTCTGATGGTCGACATGCATTGCGACGAGACCGACGATCCGATGTCGCGCCATGTCGAGACGCTGGCTGCGCAGACGGTCCGTTTCGGGTTGCAGGGCAGGGTGGCCGGGTCGCATCTGACCTCGATGCATTCGATGGACAACTACTATGTCTCGAAACTGCTGCCGCTGATGGCCGAGGCGCAGATGGCGGCGATCCCGAACCCCCTGATCAACATGATGCTGCAAGGGCGGCACGATACCTATCCCAAGCGGCGCGGGCTGACCCGTATTCCCCAGATGATGGAAATGGGCATTCCCGTCGGCCTTGGACAGGACTGCGTGATGGACCCGTGGTATTCCATGGGGACCGGCGATCTGCTGGACGTGGCGCATATGGCCGTGCATGCGACGCAGTTGGGATCGGTCGAGGACAAGCGCGCGATGTTCGACGCGGTCACGGTGAATTCGGCCCGCATCATGGGGCTCGAGGGCTACGGACTCGACGTCGGCTGCCACGCCGACATGGTCCTGCTTCAGGCGCGTGACACGGCCGAGGCGATCCGGCTGCGCCCGAACCGGCTCAAGGTCATCCGGCGCGGCAAGGTGATTGCCGAAACCCCCGCCGAGCGCAGCAGGCTGAGCCTTCGGGGCCGTCCCGAATCCGTGGACCCCGCCGCCTATGCCCCCGGGAATACGATTTGACCGTTTGGTCAGAAATTGCCTAATATGGCGGCAATCGCGGTGGCTCTTTCGGCTGCCGATTGATTGGCGCGCTTGACATGGATCGCCGGCAACGGGCTCAATCGCCGGGTGCTGCATTCAAGGGCACCCAGACCACGCCCGGTGCTGTCCCGGGCAGACAGGGACAAGGAATTTCACGGATGACACGACTTCTTATCAATCGCCGCCGTCTTCTGGGCACGGGCGCTGCCCTTGGCGCGGCAACCCTTTTCGCGCCGTCCATTCTGAGGGCGCAATCGACCCCTCTGAAAGTCGCCGGCATTCATGCCTCTCCGGTCGAGAACACCTGGAACTCGGTTCTGCATGCCGCGATGATGGCGGCGAACGAGGACGGGTCGATCGAGTATGTCTTCTCGGAAGGGGTCTCGGGAACCGACTATCCGCGCGTCATGCGGGAATATGCCGAGGCCGGGCACACGCTGATCGTCGGCGAATCCTACGCGGTCGAGCGCGAGGCGCGGACCGTCGCGGGCGATTATCCCGACACGGCGTTCCTCATGGGGTCGTCGGGCGAAGCGGCGGGCGACAATTTCGGCGTCTTTGGCACCTGGAACTGGGAGGCGGCCTATCTCTGCGGCATGCTGGCGGGCGCGATGACCGAGACCGGCACGGTCGGTTCCGTCGGCGCGATTCCGATCCCCGAGGTCAACATGCTGATCAACGGCTTTGCCGATGGCGCGCGGGCGGTGAACCCGGATGTGAAACACCTGGTCAGCTTCATCGGCACCTTCTTCGATCCGCCCAAGGCCCGCGAAGCCGGTCTGGCGCAGATCGACAGCGGCGCGGATATTCTGTTTGGCGAACGGATCGGCACGGCGGATGCCGCCAAGGAGCGCGGGATCAAGGCGGTCGGGTCGATGATCGACTACACGCCGCGCTATCCCGACACCGTCTTTGCCAATGCGCTCTGGTCGTTCCGCCCGCTGCTGGATTCCGCGGTGGCCGATGCCGCTGCGGGCAACCCGACGGGCAAGAACTACACCCCGCTCAGCCTGATGAAAGACGGCGGCAACGATATCGCCTACGTCGAAGGGGCGGCCCCGGCTGACGCCGTGGCGAAGATGGAAGAGGTTCGCGCGGCGATCAAGGCGGGCGAGTTCGAGGTGCCGCGCAATTTCGACGAGCCCAAGTAAGACGACGTGGTGCGCTCTTTCGGGCAACATAGACTGCCCCGCCCGGGTGCCGGGCGGGATCAGCAAAGGTGCCCAAGATGACCCGGATGAATGACGATGCCGTCGGTCTGGCGAAGGCGATCACGGAGGGGCGTCTGACCGCTGCGGATGCCATGGCCGCCGCCCGCGCCCGGCTGGACGCGGTCGCGGATCTGGGGGCGGTCTGTTGGCAGGCTCCGGACGCGGAGGTGTCAGAGGCGCAGGCCGGGCCGTTTTCCGGTGTGCCGCTTTTGGTGAAGGACCTGGGCGGCCCCTTTGCCGGTATCCCGATGCGGGCCGGATCGGCAGCGCTGGCCCGGATGAAGGGCGCCTCGGACAGTGATCTTGCGGTGCGGTTTCGCGGTGCCGGGTTCCGGCCCTTCGGCGCGACAACGGTGCCTGAGTTCGGCTTGTCTCTGTCGAGTGAACCCGCCGTCGGACCGATCTGCCGCAATCCGTTCGACCCGTCGCGGATTGCCGGAGGATCGTCGGGCGGCAGTGCGGTGGCGGTCGCCGCGGGAATCGTGCCGTTGGCCCATGCGACCGACGCGGGCGGCTCGATCCGGGTGCCGGCCGCCTGTTGCGGGCTGGTCGGGCTGAAACCGTCGCGGGGGGCCATTCCTGCAGGTCCGGGCTTTGGCAATCACCTGGGGGGAATCGCCACGGAATTCGCGGTCACGCGATCGGTCCGGGACGCGCAGGCGCTCTGGCCCTGCGTGACAGGCGGGGCGCGAGGGCCTTATCCCGACCCGGCCCAGTTCGCGGACAAGGTCCCGTTGCGGATCGGCGTGGTATCGGATGCGCGCGGGATCGACCCCACGCGCGCCGCAGCCATCCCCGCCGCCGCCGCCGCACTTGAGAAGGCCGGTCATGTGTTGATCGACATTCCGGCCGCTGACCTCTCCCCGATCCGCCGCGCCTCGGCCCGCGCCTTTGAACGGATCATCGCCGCGAACCTGGCGACGTTGGCGACCTCCGGCCTCGACCCCGCACAGACCGAGCCACTGACCCAGGCGTTCATCGAGCGTGGCCTGTCCATGACCGCACCCGAGCTATGGGCCGCCCAGGAGGGCGGGGCGGCCGCCGCCTACAAGCTCTGGTCCGTGTTCGACCGGGTCGATGTGCTTTTGTTGCCGATGTTGTCCTCGGCGCCGCCGCCGCTTGGCGCTTTTCCGATGGACCATCGCGACGGGGCCACGCAAATTGAACGGATGGATGGTTTTGCCCCTTTCGCGGCCCTCGCCAACGTCACCGGCGCCCCGGCCCTTTCGCTGCCCTTCGGCGCAGATGATGCCGGTCTGCCGCTGCCGGTGCAGCTGATCGCCCCGCTCGGGGGTGACCTGCGGCTGCTGACGCTTGGCGCGGCGCTTGAGGCCGAGGGCCGCTGGCAGCATCCGATCCCGCTCTTCGGAGGTGCCTTGTGACCCGCGTGCTCGACCTCTCCGGCATAACCAAGCGGTTCGGCCATGTGACCGCGAACGAGAACGTGTCGCTGCATCTCGACAAGGGAGAGATCGTCGCGCTCCTGGGGGAAAACGGGGCCGGGAAGACCACGCTCATGTCGATCCTTTTCGGTCACTACGTTGCCGACGAGGGCACGGTTCGGGTCGAAGGGGCCGAACTGCCGCCGGGCCGGTCCCGCGCGGCGATCCGGGCGGGCGTCGGCATGGTGCACCAGCATTTCGCGCTGGCCCCGAACCTCACCGTTCTGGACAACGTGATGACCGGCACCGAACCCCTGTGGAAGCTGCGCTCGGACCGGGCGGCGGGGCGGGCCAAGCTGGTCGCCCTGTCCGAGAGGTTCGGCCTGAAGGTCGACCCGGATGCCCGTGTCTCGGATCTGTCGGTCGGGGAATGCCAGCGGGTCGAGATCCTCAAGGCGCTGTATAACGACGCGCATATCCTGATCCTGGACGAGCCGACCGCCGTGCTGACCGCGCAGGAGGCCGAGAGCCTTTTCGCCACGCTGCGCCAGATGACCGAGAACGGGCTGTCGCTGATCTTCATCAGCCACAAACTGCACGAGGTCATGTCGGCCTCGGACCGGGTTGTCGTGCTGAGACAGGGCAGGGTGGTGGCCACGCGGCGCACAAGCGAGACCACCAAGGAAGAGCTGGCCGAGCTGATGGTCGGACGCAAGGTCGACCGTCCGTCGCGCCCGCCCGCGACACCGGGCAAGGTCCTGCTCGAAGGGGTCGATCTGAGCCTGTCGGGCAAGGGCGGCGCGTCGCTGCACGACGTGTCGTTCCGTTTGCGGGCCGGAGAAACACTCGGCATCATCGGGGTCTCCGGAAACGGCCAGACAACCCTCGCCGGGCTGGTGTCCGGCCTTTATCCACCGGACAGCGGCGCGCTCATGGTCGATGGTCAGCAGGTCACTGTCTTTGACGTTCCCCATGCCATCTCGGCCGGTATCGGGCGCATCCCCGAGGACCGCAACGCCGAGGGTACGATCGGCGACATGACCACCTGGGAAAACGTGGTGCTGGAACGGATCTGGTCGCCAGACTTCTCGTCTCGCGGGATGGTCCGCCGTGCCGCCGCCCGTGCGGCCACGGAAAAGATCATAAAGGCGCATGACGTGCGCGGCGCCACGGTCGACGGGCGCATTCGGCTGCTGTCGGGTGGAAACATGCAGAAAATCATTCTTGGGCGCGTTCTGGATGCCGAACCGGATATCCTTGTTGCGGCGCAGCCCAGCCGGGGTCTGGACGAAGGGGCCATCGCGGGCGTTCACGAACGTCTGCTCGAGGCGCGGGGACGCGGGGCAGGGGTGCTGTTGATCTCGGAGGACCTGGACGAGGTGATTGCGCTGTCGGACCGGATCCGCGCCATCGTTGGCGGCAGGCTGTCGCCGGCCATCCCGGCGGATCGGGCGAATGCGCAGATCCTGGGGTTGATGATGGCGGGCGACTGGTCCGCGGCCGGGGCCATCGAGGCGGAGACAACGCATGCGGTTTGAACGTCGGGAGCACCCGTCACGCCTGCTGACGATCATCGCCCCGATCGGCGCCATATTGGCGGCGCTCATCGTGGCGGGGCTGTTGATCCTGATCGCGGGGGCGTCCCCCTTTCGCGCCTATGCGCTGATCCTCAAGGGGGCCTTCGGATCGCGCCTTGGGCTGTCCGAGATGTTGACGCGGGCGACGCCGCTCATCCTGACCGGGTTGGCGGCGGCGGTCGCGTTCCGGGCGCGGCTGTGGAATATCGGCGGCGAGGGGCAGTTCTATCTCGGCGCGCTGGGGGTGGCGGCCTTCGGGATGATCCCGGCTGTGGCGGTCATGCCTGCGGGTCTGGCCATCGTATTGTGCCTGCTGGTGGGGGCCGTGGCGGGCATGGTCTTGTTGCTCATCCCGCTCGGTCTGCGGTTGAAGTTCGGCGTCGACGAGGTGGTGACGACCCTGTTGCTGAACTTCGTCGCGGTGCTGTTCGTGTCGTTGATGATCGAAGGGGCGATGAAGGACCCCCTTGCCTTTGGCTGGCCGCAGTCGGTGCCTGTGCCCGACAGCGCCGTCCTGCCCAAGCTGGTCGAGCGCACCCGCCTCCACGTCGGCCTGCTGATCGCGCTGGCCATGGCCGTCGCGGTCTGGTGGCTGCAATCGCGCACGGTCTTCGGCATCCGCGCCCGCGCCGCCGGGCTGAACCCCCGCGCCGCCGCCTTTGCCGGCGTGCCGCTTGGCCGGACCCTTGTCATGGTGGCCTGCCTGTCGGGCGGGCTGGCGGGCCTTGCCGGGGCGATCGAGGTCATGGGGGTCAAGGGCTATGTCACCACCGACCTGTCGCCCAACTATGGCTATTCCGGGATCGTCATCGCGATGCTGGCCAACCTCAACCCGATCGGGGCGATCTTTGCCGCGCTGTTCTCGGCCATCATGTTCGTTGGCGCCGACAGCATGTCACGCGCGCTGTCGATCCCTTCCTACATCGCGGACGTCACCGTGGCCCTATCGCTGCTGACCATGCTGGTCGCGATCTTTCTGGCACAATACCGGGTGCGAAGATGAGTGTTCTGTTCGATATCCTCGGCTCGGTCGGCATGTGGGAGGCCGTGCTGCGCATTGCCACGCCGCTGATCTTCGGAACGCTCGGCGTTCTGCTTTGCGAAAGGGTGGGGGTGCTGAACCTCGGGATCGAGGGGATCATGACCTTCGGCGCCATGCTGGGCTGGCTGACCGTCTATTCCGGCGGGGATCTCTGGACCGGCATGCTGGTCGCGGCGCTTGGCGGGGCGATGTTCGGATTCCTGCACGCGCTGCTGACCGTGCCGCTTGGCCTCAGCCAGCATGTGACGGGTCTCGGCATCACGCTTTTCGCGTCCAGTTTCTCATACTACGTCTTCCGCCTTGCTGTCCCGACGGCTTCGTCTCCGCCGACGATCGAGCCGTTCCGGCCGCTCGACATCCCGCTGCTGTCGGATGTGCCGTTCATCGGGCCGGTGCTGTTCAACCAGACCGCCCCAACATACCTGGCCCTAGTCCTGGTCGGGATGCTGGTATGGCTCCTTTACCGCACGCCGCTTGGCCTCGCGATCCGCATGGCGGGCGAGAATCCGCATGCGGTCGACGCGCAGGGGATCGACCCGATCTGGCTGCGCATCGGCACCATCATGGCGGGGTCGGCCCTGATGGGCATGGCCGGCGCCTTCCTGACCCTCGCCGCCTTCAACTCGTTCTTCCCGACGATGGTGCAGGGGCGCGGCTGGATCTGCGTGGCGCTGGTGGTCTTTGCGTCGTGGAACCCGGCGCGGGCCCTGTTGGGGGCCCTGCTTTTCGCGTTCTTCGATGCGTTTCAGCTGCGCCTGCAAACCGTGGTCGAGGGCGTGCCCTATCAGTTGTTCCTGATGCTGCCCTATGTCCTGTCCATCGTGGCGCTGATCGTGATGGCGCGTAGGGCGCGGGTGCCACAGGCGCTGATGCAACCCTATCGGCGCGGCGAGCGATAGGGTTTAGCGCGCATCGTCCGTCTCGTCGGTTGCGCATTGGAACGCCACCGCGCCCTCGCACACACCTTGTGCCAAGGCCGGCGCGTGGCCGGCCGACCGGACCTCCTCCTCCCGTCACGGGGAGCGGACGGCACGGGCATAAACGCCGAAAGGGAAGGCGTCCTCGAAGATATCGGGTCGAGGCGCCGTTGGCCTTTCAACCACTCTTCAACAGGGCTGCTTCATGCGGTGATGGGTTCTTTGGACGCCAACGCCTGGCACAGGAAATCCGTCACCTCCCGCGTCGTCGCGCTGCCCTTCAGATCAGTGGTGAGACAGCCCGCGCTCAACGCGCCCTCGGTGACGCGGCGGATTCGGCCTCCCGCGTCCAGGAGCCGCTTATCGTCATGCTTGCGCCCCAGCCAATCAAGCATCGCCGCAGCGGAGAGCACCATGCCATAGGGGTTCGCGATTCCCCGCCCGGCAATATCCGGTGCCGACCCGTGCGAAGGCTGGAACAGCCCATTGTCGGCACCCACTTCGGCCGAGGGCGCCATGCCAAGGCCCCCGATGGTTGCCGCCGCCAGATCGGACAGAATGTCGCCGAACATGTTCTCGGTTACGATGATGTTGAAATGGCCCGGACGCTGGACAAGATACATGGTCATCGCATCGACGATCACATGTTCCGCCTCGATTTCCGGGTAGTCCTTGGCGACTTCGTCAAAAACCGCACGAAAGAACGCATAGCTGCGCAACACGTTTGCCTTGTCGCAACAGGTCACGCGGCGAACCCCATCCGCCGGGGCGCCATCGGACAGGCGTGCCAGTTCAAACGCCTTGCGCACGATCCTTTCGATCCCCTTGCGGGTCTGGACCAACGTATCGACCGCCACGTCACCCCGCAGCACCGAGCCGGCGCCGCGCGCGGCATAGAGGCCCTCGCTGTTCTCGCGAACGATGACATAGTCGATTCCGCCAGCCGGGATGCCGACCAGCGCGCTCTCGACCCCGTCATACAGGCGGATGGGCCGGATATTGGCATAGAGGTCGAGGCCAAAGCGTAGCTTGAGCGAAAAATCGACCCCGGCCTCGGTGCCATCAGGATGGACCGCACCCGGCAGGCCAGCGGCGCCATGCAAGATGGCGTCGGCCGCGCGACAGGCTTGCGCCGTCTTCTCAGGCAGGCTTTCACCGGTGGCAAGGAAATGCTCTGCTCCGGCTGGATACTCGATAAACCGCAGGATGCCCGTACCGAGCGTTGCATCGAGAACCTCGATGGCCGCGCCGCACACTTCCGGGCCGATGCCGTCGCCATGCACGACCGCAATCTCGTAACTGTCTTTCATCTCTACTCCTCCTCCAGAACGCCGGCAACGGCGCCCCCTGCTTCTGCCGGGTCAACAGGTCGACCGGACCTGTGACGCCCACGGCGCCTCTCGCGTCACGGACCATGGGAAAAAGCCGGCAACTTGGACAGTCCGATTATCTGAACGCAGGATTAGGTTTTCTTTCGACGGGGTGCGCGCCCTGGTGCGGACCCTCCCTCGCAAAGGCAAGAACAAGTCCTCCGTGGGCAATTCGGATTGAACCGCGATTTGTTGCATCAGGCTGAAATTGCTTGGCGGTTTCGTCACCTTGCGGTGCCGGTGTTGTCGGAACCTCGCCAATCACTCACGGTCAGCGGCGATCGCCGATCCCGGCTGACAGTGCCCGTTCCTCGGGGCATCGCATTATCTGAACGGGGTATCAGCTTTCCCCGTTTGTGAGCCCGACGCGGCCGACGCATGATCGTCCACCGGATCGGAGGCGCCATCAGGCGGAGGGAGACGAATGACAAACTGGCAAGACCGCGCGACCGCGCTCTACAACGGCGGCTTTCGCCCCATGTTCATCGGTGGTCAATGGTGCGAGGCGCGCTCCGGCGCGGTGATCGAGGCGCGTAACCCCGCAGATGGTTCGCTGCTGGCCACGGTGCCCAAGGGCGAGGCCGCCGATATCGACGCCGCCGTCGTGGCCGCGCGCGCGGCCTTCGAGGGGCCGTGGTCCAAATTCACCCCCTTCGAACGGCAGGCGCTGTTGCTGCGCATTGCCGACAAGTTCGAGGAAGAATGGGAAACCCTCTGCCTGTCCGATACGCTCGACATGGGCATGCCGATCCAGCGCACCCTGGCCAACAGCCGCCGGGTTCTGGGCATGCTGCGTTTTTACGCGGGGCAGGCGGTGGCGATCCATGGCGAGACCATCCCCAACTCCTTCCCGGGCGAGATCTATTCGCAGACCGTGCGCGAACCGGTTGGGGTGGTCGGGGCCATCATCCCGTGGAACGCCCCGATCGCCGGGTCGATCTGGAAGATCGCGCCGGCGCTTGCCACCGGCTGCACCGTGATCCTGAAACCCTCGGAAGAGGCCTCGCTCACCGTGCTGCTGATCGCGAAGATCATGCAGGAGGCCGGGCTGCCCGACGGGGTGCTCAACATCGTCACCGGCCATGGCGCCGACGCCGGCGCGGCGCTGGCCGCGCATCCCGGCGTCGACAAGATCGTCTTTACCGGATCCACCGCCACCGGGCAGGCCATCGCCCGGGCGGCCACCGGCAACCTCAAGCGGGTCTCGCTCGAGCTGGGCGGGAAATCCCCGGTGATCGTCTGCCGCGATGCCGATATCGACAAGGCCGTGCCGGTCGCGGCGATGGCGGTTTTCGCCAATTCCGGGCAGATCTGCATCGCCGGTTCGCGCCTGTTCGTGGCGCGCGAGATCCATGACGAGTTCCTGCGCCGGGTGGCCGATTATGCCGCCAACCTGCGGATCGGCCACGGCGTCGAGGAGGGCACGGATATCGGTCCGATCATCTCGGCGCGGCAGGCCGAGCGCATCGCCGGATACCTCGCCGCCGGGCCGCAAGAGGGGGCCGAGGTGCTCACCGGTGGCGCCCGGGCCGAGGGCGCGGGGCTTGACGGCGGCCATTTCTTTCAGCCCACCGTGTTCGGGGGCGTGACCGACGAGATGACCATCGCGCGCGAGGAAATCTTCGGCCCGGTGATCTCGGCGCTGCCCTTCGACACCATCGACGAGGTGGTCGAGCGCGCCAATGCCACCCCCTACGGGCTGGCCGCCGGCGTGTTCTCGACCCACCTGGGCACCGCGCACAAGCTGGCGCACCGGCTCAAGGCGGGCTCGGTCTGGGTCAACATGTACCACGCCATCGACCCGGCGGTGCCCTTCGGCGGCGTCAAGATGTCCGGCTACGGCCGCGAGGGCGGCACCGAGCACATGGAAGAATACCTCGATACCAAGGCGATCTGGATCAACGCGGATTGAGAGCCTCTCGGGTTCTCAACAGGCGTCATTGGCATCGCGGCGTAACTCGGTTCGGATAAGCTCCATCAATTGTTCGGAATAGTTGTGATGCACATAGCCACGCGCGGTGATGATCCCCACCGCGCGTTCGGCCCCATCATCCAGCAGAGGGACGACCCGAAAGGACGTGGCCGGCAACATCGGGACGGCAATAAAGGGAACCACCGCCACTCCCAACCCGGCGGCGGCCAGAGTCATCGCGGTATAGGCGTATTTCACCTCGTACTGGATGTTCAGTTTGACATCGCCACCGATCCGATCCAGCAGCGCACGTGCCGCTGTTTGACGATCAAGCAGGATCAGTGGGAACGACGCGATATCGGCCAGTGAGAACCCGTCAGCCCCTTCATCGAATTCCGTGGGAACACAAACGGCAAATCGGTCCCGCAGGATCGGCTCGAAATGGAATTCCGTCATGTTCGGAACTTCCGGCCCGACATAAAGCTCGACTTCCTGCTCTTGCAGAAAGGTCAACGCAGCCATCGGCGGGGTTTCCTTCAGGTCGATGACCGACCGGGGATAGCGCAGCTTGAACGTTGCGAGGATATTGCCCAACCGGGTGGCGGCCAGCGTCGGCGCGCAGCCGATGCTCACGTGGCTGCGCCGTTGCGCCGCCACATCCGACAACCGATCGAGACCCGTCTGAACGTCAGCCATCGCCGAGCGTACCTGCTCGTAGAGCATTTCGCCGGACGGGGTCAGGTTGGCTGATTGCGGCGTGCGGACGAACAGGCTCACGCCGACCTGTTCCTCCAAGTCCCGGATCTGCATCGACACGGCAGAAGGCGAGCGGTTGCTCTCTTCGGCGGCGCGGCGGAAGCTGCCATGCTCCGCCGCCAGCAAAAAGGTCTGCAGGAGTTTCAGGTTGACGTTGTTCGCGCTCATCGCCAACCAGATCTCCTTGCCGCATGGATCTCGGGGCGGCCCGAAGAGCCAGATGATGTCTGCAAGGTCAGTGGACCGCCGCGAACATGATCTTCTCTTCCGACGCCTGAGATGCCAGTATCTCTTCCACGATCTTGCCCCGCTTCGCAACCAGGATACGATCCGACACGGCCATGATCTCGGGCAGGTAGGAGGAAATCACGACCACGGCAAGGCCCTGGTCGGCCAGATCCTGGATCAATTGATGGATCTCGACAATGGCCCCCACGTCGACCCCGCGCGTGGGTTCGTCGAAGATGATCAGCTTGGGCTTCTGGATCAGGGATTTCGCGATCACCACCTTCTGCTGGTTGCCCCCCGACAGTTCGATCATCCGGGCCCGCTCCGAAATCGCGCGCAGGTGCAGTTTGCCACCCCATTCCCGCGCCAGTTCCGCCGCACGGCTCATTGTCACGGGCGTAACCGGGTTCGAGGCTGTCGACAGCTCCGCCAACAGCATATTCTGACCGGCGGTCATGGTTTCGAAGAAGCCATCGTGCTTGCGGTCTTCGGTGACATAGACGATGCCGTCCCGCATTGCCGGCCTCGGCACGCGATAACGCACCGGTTTGCCATTCAGCCGGACCTCGCCGCCGTGCATGAAGTCGCGCTTCATCACGCCGGACACGATCTTGGCCATCTCGGTCCGCCCGGCGCCGACCAGCCCGAAGATTCCCGTGACCTGCCCACCGAAAACGGAAAACGAGGAATTGCGCACGATCCCTGCGCAGGACAGGTTCTCGACGCTCAGGACCTTTTCACCGTAGGGGCGCGGTTCGCGCTTGGTGACTCCATGCAGCGTCTCTGTCAGGTTGCGTCCGACCATCGCTTGCACAATGGATTCCCGCGTGAATTCCGTGGCATCGGCCGTGGCCACCAGTTCGCCATCGCGCAGAACCGTGATCCGGTCGGAGACTTCCAGGGCCTCTTCCAGCGCGTGGCTGATGAAGACGATCGCGACGCCCTTGGCCTTCAACCGTTCGATCAGCGAAAAGAAATGCCGCTTTTCCTCGGGCGTGAGAGTCGCGGTGGGTTCATCAAAGATGATGACCCGCGCGTTGTGGTGGACCGCCCGGGCAATCTCGACCATCTGCTTCTGTGCCGCGCCCAGCGTCGAAACCTGGGCGGTCGGATCAACCTGAAATCCCATGCTGACCAGGAACTGCCGCGCTTCGATGTATAGGCCGCGCAACCGGTTGAACGCCTTTTCGTCACCCAGGTAGATATTTTGCGCCACGGTCATTGCCGGCACCAGGTTGGTTTCCTGGAACACCATGGCAACCCCGGCGCGCAGCCCTTCCGAGGGTGCCCCGAAGCTAACCTCGGTCCCGCCGAGCAACAGCTTGCCGGCATTCAACCGATAGACCCCGGCCATGACCTTGGTCAGTGTCGATTTTCCGGCCCCGTTCTCACCCAGCAGAGCGTGAATCTCGCCCTTGCGCAGCGTGAAGTCGATATCCTTGAACGCGGCGATTCCGCCAAAGGATTTTGTCGCGCCCTGCATTTCAATGATGTTGTCCACGCCTCACTCCTCCCGTGCCACGTCGTCAAGTCGCAGGATCCGCCCCGCGCCGCGCGAGGCGACATAAAGTGCATCTCCCCGTTCGCAGACCGAGACGCAGCCGTGCGCCGCCCCGTCCGCACGCGAATGAAAGCTGCGGATCGCGCGCATCTTCGGGTCGCATTGCACCACCAGCCCATAGGAGCGGGTCGCTGCATAGGGTTTCAGCACGCCCATCTGCTTGAGCTGGCTGCCCTGCATCGGTTCCCTGAACGAGTTTCCAGAGGAGAGCGAGGGTGCCATCCAATAGGCTTCGGGCACTTCCGCCAGCATCCGGCCGCGATAGGCATCCTCCCGCAGGATGAATTCCACGAGCTGGTTGCGCACCGAGTAGAAGCTCAGCCAATAGCCGGCGTTCACCGCCGGGGCGATGCGGGCAGGATAGGCCGGAAGATGCTCCAGAACCGGTGTGCTTTGCCCGGTCTCCAAGTCGACCGAAAGGATCCGGTGCCGCCAGCTTTCGGCGATCCAGATCCGTTGCGACCCGGTCATTGCCACGCCGGACGCCCAACCCAGCCCGCCCAGGATACGCGCGGCTTTGCCGCTGGCGAGATCCAGCCGCCACAGGCTGCCGCTGCGGCGTTTCTCCATCAGGTCTCGGCGCCAGTTGCCCGCCGCATTGTCCTCCGACCCCTCGGTCGCAAGCAAGGTGGTCCCGTCCAGAAAAGCCAGAGATGTCGGGTGCTTTGGTCCCACCCCTGCCATGCCGTCAAAACGATGGCCATCAAACTGGCCGCCATGGATGACGACACCCTGACCGTCGACACCGATGGCGAGCATGCCCTTGCCACCGGCCATGGCGCTGACCGGCGCGGGCAGGTCCAGGAGCGTGGTTGCCACGCCCTCGACCCAGTCCAGGCGCCGAACCTCGGCCCCCGCGGAACAGACCAGCCCCTGGTCTGTGGCAACAAGGTTGTCCGCATCGGGAACTTGGGCAAAACGCCCGGCCTCGTCCAGCGCCGCGTTGGGCATCAGCGGCCCGTCCAGGATCGGTACCGTGATTGCGGCCTCGCCGCGGCCCAGGCGACGGTCGATGAAACGTCGGATCGCATTCATGCAGGTTTCCCCCAATAGGTGTCTACCCCGCACCAGTCCTGGTCCGCGTCGGGCAGTTTCAGCGTCCCCATCCGGTTGTTGAAGATCCCGCACAGATAGAGCGTACCCTTGTGTTCGCGCATCGAGGTGATCATCGGGTGTTTCTGACCGCCCAGATCCCACAGGCTCTCCAGGATTTCCCCCTTTTCGTTGAACTTGAGGACGCAGCCGGTGTTCAGGTTCGGCATCAGCCAGGAGTCCTCGGACACCCGCCGCGCCATGCGCCGGCGAAAGCCCGGCATCTCCAGCGAAAGGTCCAGCGCCGGGGTCCGCGAGCCCATGAGCGCAAGCCAATAAGTCCCGTCAGACGCGCGGTTGATATTGTCGGGATAGCCCGGCAAGCCCTCGATCACGCGCTCCAGCTGTCCCTTCTTGGGTCCTGCGTAATAATACCGGTTGATCCGGCAAGCCCAGCTCTCGGCAAAGAGCACCGACTCTCCGTCGTAGGAGGTGCAGACTCCGTTGGGAAAGATCAGGTTGTTCAGGATGGTGCGCGTTGTCTTGGTTTTGGGATCAAAGCAGATCAGCCGCCCATTGCCCCGGCTTTCCAATGCATCGGCATACCAGTCGTGCATCTCGAACCGGACCGTTGCCTCGGAAAAGACGATCCGCCCATCGGGAAGCACGTCGCAATCATCTGCGAGCTTCATCACCGAGTCATCCGCGACTGATGTCCAACTCCGGTTGGTTTCCGCGGTTTGCAGGCTCACCTCGCCCTCGGGCGTGATCTGGTAAAGTCCCATGCCGCCAACACAGACCGACATGTTGCCCTGTTTGTCGAACAACATGCCCATCGGCGCGCCGCCGATATGGGCAAACACCTCGTGTCGCGTGTAATCGGGCGGGAACCAGCGCAGAATATCGCCATGGCGCGAGCCGGTATAAAGGTTGTCGTTGCGGTCGAAGATCACGTCCTCGGCCCCATCGAGAATGCCCAGGCCGATGACACCCACGTCCTTCAGCCGGTCATTGGGCTTCATCGGACCTTCGTCGGTCGAAATCGCCGGGGGCATCTTGTTGAAGGTCGGCGAGACATAGACCGCGCGCAACAGTTTGTGCCGGTTCTTGACCCACCGCACGTCGAGGAACACGGCGGCAACCAGGATCAGGCCCAGGAGCAAGGCGTTGACCGGCCCCGGAATACCCAGAGACAGCAGAGAGTTCGACAGCATGAGGACGAAGACCGTCCCCATCAAGGCCTTGGAAACCGATCCGCGCCCCCCGCCCAGCGAGATACCGCCAAGCACCGTCGCGGTCAGCGCCTGAAGCTCGAGTCCCGCACCGATGTCAGAGGCCGCCGACCCAATGCGGGCCGAGAACAGAAAGGCCGCCAGAGCCACGAAAGCGGAACAGACGACATAGGCCGAAAATACCGTCCAGCGCACGTTGATCCCGGCATTATGTGCCGACCGGCGCGCGCCACCCACGGCCATCAGACGCCAGCCATAACGCCCGCGCGACAGCAGGATATGCAGCGCGACCGAGATTGCCGCCATCAGCAGGAATGAAACCGGAAGCCCCCAGACCTGTCCGATACCCAGAAACTCGAACCAGCCCGACTCGGGATAGTTCATGACAATGTCGGTCGACACCTCGGGAAAGACGATGTCAAAGATCGACCGATAGATGATCAGCGTGACCAGCGTGGTCAGGAAGGCCCGCATCCGCAGAACGCCCACCATCAGACCGTTGATCATGCCGCAGATCACCCCGACCCCCAGCGTCGCCAGCAGGCCGGTGGTGAAACCGGCCCCTTGCACGTTCATCACATAGAGCGCGGTGGTTACGGTAAGGGCAAAGGTGGAACCGACCGAAAGGTCGATCCCACCCGAGATCATCACAATGGACAATCCCAGGACAATAAGCCCCAGTTCCGCCACCTGAGCGGAAAGAATGGACAGGGTGCCGAAGTCGAAGAACCGGGGCACGATGGACCCGAAGATCGCGATGATCAACACCAGCGCGAAAAAGGGGATCGCGCTGTCTGACCATTTCTTGTTCAGCAATTCGCCCATGACGTGATCTGGCAAAAACCGATACCGCCATCGCACAAGGGTTTCCGTGAAGCTCATTCCGGGAGTCCTTACTTCAGCTGGTCGATGGTCCAGCAGTTGCGCCCGGTCGCATTGGACGCATCCACGCGGGTGATCGGGCCAAAGAACACCGTCTGTTCAGACCCTGCGGGACGTTCGGGGTTTTGCAGAAACTCGGAAATCTGCTGGGCCGCGATCTCGGCCTGGATCGGCGCGTTGAAGTTGTAAACGACGTCCAACAGCCCCTTGTCGATGCTGTCGCAGGCGGTATGCGCCCCGGCCCCGTTGGTCACGATGGTGACCTGGTCCTGCTTGCCTGCGGCCAGGACGGCCGCGCCTGCACCCACTTCAGCATTGTCCCAGATGCCCATGATCCCGCAGAGATCGGGGTGCTGTTGCAACACCGTCTCGGTGATCTGACGGGCCTTTTCGCTGTCATAATCGGCCGGCTGGTCCGAAACGAGCTCAAGCTCGGGGTTCTCGGTCAGTATCTGATCCAGCCCTTCGCGCATGTAAATATTCGCGGCGCCGGTCTGAACACCCGCCAGCCAGACGATCTTTTTCGAAGGTGCGCCTTCGGCCAGGCACGTCCGTGCCAGTTCCCCGGCCTCAAGCCGGCCCATCTCGATCCAGTCATTGCCGACATAGCTGTCGGTCTGGGTGATCGACTGCATGTTGATCTGCAAGATCTTGATACCTGCCTTCTGGGCCTGTTTCAGGGCACGGGCATAGGTTTGAACATCCGGGTTCTGCACGATCAGGACGTCAGGTTGGTCGGCAATCGCACCCTGCAGGGCGCGGATACCGGCGGCGGTATCCATGTTCGGATCCCGCACCTGGAATTCGAACCCGTAACGGTCCGCGTGACGCTCCCAAACGGCGGTCCAGGCCTGGTTCAGGTCCATTCCCTGCGACAGGGGAATAAAGATCACCTTCTTGTCCTTCAGGGCCTCCAGATAGGCCTGCCGACCCACCTGTTCGATCTCCTTGGCCGCCGCCGGCAGCCCTGTGAGCATCGCGGCCGTCAAGGCCGCTACAGTCGCTTTCTTGAAAATCTTCATTTGGTTTCCTCCCTTATTGAAACTCGAACGGATTTAGATGTCTCCGCTTTGCGAGGTCTGTTCGTCCCGTGGATTGATCACCGCATCGAGCGCCAGCGCGCCCAGCAGGATCACGCTCTTGATCAGGTTCTGGCTGGTGTAGCTGAAGTTCATGATGGTCATGCCGTTGATCAGGATCCCGACCAGTACGGTTCCCACCAGCACGTTGCGCACGCCACCCTGCCCACCCGACAGGCTGATGCCGCCCAGCACGACAACCAGCAGAACATCGTAGATCAGGGTCGAGTTGTAGAGCCGGGTGTTGATCCCCGAGACCAACCCGGTCAGCAGTATCCCCGCCGCATAGGCGATCAGCGCGGAGATCACGTATTGCGAGATAACCACCGGGCGAGATGGCAAGCCCATGGTGCGCGCCGTCTCCGGATTGTCCCCGGTGGCATAGACGAAACGGCCAAACCGGGTGAAACGCAGGAACAACGCGATCAGGGCTGCCACTCCAAAGAAGATCACGACGGAAACCGGAACTCCCAGGACCGTGCCCGATCCGATAAAGGTCAGCCATCCAATGCCGCCCGGCGCATAGAGGACGTCCGAATTGAACGCCACGCGCCCGCCTCCGTAAACGACCGAGGCCATGGCCAGCGTGGCAAAGATCGGCGGAACTTCGGCCACCGCAATCAGTACGCCCGTCACCAGCCCGCAGGCGGCGACCAGTAGCGCGCCTACCGCGATGGCCTCGCCAAAGGTAAAACCCTGGGTCGCCAGCCAGATGGCAAAGGCCACCCCCACCACCATGACCGCCACCATGGTGAGGTCGATCCCCCGTCCGACGATGACGAACCCCATGCCGACCGCCAGCATGCCCAGAATGGCCACGTTCTTGAGAAGGGCCAAAATGTTGCCTTGGGTCAGGAACCTGTCGAGCGCCATCGAAAACACGACGAAGAGAACCGCCGCGATGGCCATGACCACCCCTTCCTGCGTGATCTTGAACGGCGGTTTCACCCGCCCGCCCGGCGCGTCTTTTGCGTTGGATGCCATGTCATCCTCCCCTGCCGATCAAACAGACGCTTCCAGCCCCGGCACTGCCATGCCGGGCGTGTGAGATCGTCCGCGATCGTAAGCTCCTCCATGCCCCTTTCGGGGCCACCCCGTCTCCCGGCGGGGCGTTTCTCTCCGGCGTTGGCCGGGTTCGAAACAATGTGCCAACCGCCCCGGAGAACGACAATTCGATTTTTCTGATGCCCCGTGCAGAAATGGCGCGCCCCGCTCCACCCTGCGCGATCGGGCCACGCATTCCCCCCAAGAAAACGGATGAAATAACTGAAACCCGGGCGCAGATGGTTGTGCCGGAGACAACGCAACGCGCTGATATCGCCATCGTCAGAAAAGCAGAACGGGGTGTAAGAAAATGGCCCGGTCCGCGCGCCGGGTCGCCTTTCCCGACTTTGTGGACTCGGCTACTCCTGTGAAAATGCACGCGGGTCCGGTCAACGAAGCCTCAGGAAGGCGCCGGTAGAAACCTTGGCGCGTGCGTTTGTGGAGGACAGACATGAACGTAGGATTGATCGGCGTCGGGCTTATGGGCCACGGCATTGCACGCAACGTCTTGGGGCGGGGGGGAATGGCGCTTTCCTTCCTCGACCATCCGGGCAACCAGCCCGTGGAGGAGATCCTGGCGCTCGGCGGAACCGGCAGCGCGACCTCGGCCGAGGTGGCCGCCGCTTCAGACGTCATCATTCTCTGCGTTACCGGCTCGCCACAGGTCGAGGCGGTTCTTGCCGGCGAGGACGGGGTTCTTTCAAGTCTGCGTCCGGGCACCGTGGTGGTCGATTGCTCCACCGCCTTGCCCGAAGCCACTATTCGCATGGGTGAGATGGTAAAGGCCGCCGGGGGGGATTTCCTTGACGCACCGATGACACGCACGGCAAGACACGCGCACGAGGGGACGCTGAACCTGTTGGTCGGTGGCGATCCGGAGGTTCTTGAAAAAGTCCGTCCGGTTCTGTCCACCTTTACCGAGGCTGTCGATCACGTCGGTCCTCTCGGTGCCGGCCACCGGCTGAAGCTGTTGCACAACTACGTCTCCGTCGGTTTCATGACCTTGTTGGCCGAAGCTGCTGCCCAGGCTGCCGATGCAAACGTCGATCCCAAACGGTTTGTCGATGTCATCGCCACAGGCGGCGGGGCCAGCATTGCGCTTGACCGAATGGCGCCGTTCATCACTGACGGGGACAGCGAAGGACTGCCCTTTTTTGTCAGCAACGCGCTAAAGGACATCGACTATTTTCGAATGATGTCTGAACACGCCGGGGCGCAGAAAACCATCGCTGACGGCATTCATGCGGCGATCACCGCTGCGGTCGGAGACGGGCACGGGCAAGCATTTCTTCCCGAACTATCGCGTATCTTTCGCCGCCCGGAAGATAACTGAACCGGCGGTATGGCCTGGGAACGTGTATGGGGATTGCCAACGTCTTTGCGCGTGCTGGTGCGGGTCGTCGACGGACATGATAAAGCCCGCCGTTATGTGCTCAGCGCCTCGGTCTGGAGCGGATCGGCGCGTGACGCGGTTGGGATTGGCGGCGATCTTCGCGGCGGATTTTTTTCACCACACTAGTGACGACGCAGACCTCTACCGACTTTGGGGCGCCCCGTGGCTGCAAGCCCCGGAGCGCCCTCCGGCGGCTCAGTCGCGGCCTCGGGTCTGCGCCCCCTTGCGGGCCATACGGAAGGCCAGCATCAGCATCAGGATCGTGATCGCGTAGATCGTCAGCGCGATCGGACTTTCGAACAGCACCGCGAAATCGCCGCCGGAGATCGACAGCGCCCGGCGCAGGTTGTTCTCCATATCGGCGCCGAGCAGCAACCCCAGCACCACCGGCACCAGAGAGATGTCGAGCTTGCGCAGCAGATAGCCCAGCACCCCAAACCCGATCATCACCATCAGGTCAAAGGTCGAATGGCTGATCGAATAGATCCCGATGAAGCTGACCATCACGACGAAGGGCATCAGCAGCCATTGCGGCAGGCTCAGCAACCGGGTGAACAGGCCGACCATCGGGATGTTCAGGATCAGCAGGACGAAATTGGCGATATAGAGCGAGGCGATCAGGCCCCAGACCATGTCCGGTTCGCGCTCGAACAGCAGCGGACCGGGCTGGATGTTGAGCGAGATCAGCAGCGCCAGCATCACCGCCGTGGTGCCGCTCCCCGGCACGCCGAGGGTCAGCATCGGGATCAGCGCGCCGCCGGAGGCCGCGTTGTTGCCCGCCTCCGGTGCGGCGATGCCGCGCGGATCTCCCTTGCCGAAGGTGCCGTCCTTGTCGCTGAACTGTTTTTCGGTGGTATAGGAGACGAAGGCCCCGAGAGAGGCGCCCGCCCCCGGCAGAACCCCGCATATGAAACCGATGACCGAGCCGCGCAGCGAGGCGGTCAGCCCCTTGGTGATCTCGCTCAGGCGCGGTAATGCCCGTCCAAGCGGTATCCTGTCGCCGCCCGAGCGTGCCGCCGTCTCGAAATAGACCAGCACCTCGCTTATGGCGAACAGCCCGACGATCGAGACGATCGGATCAAACCCGTCATAGAGGTTGAAGGATCCGAAGGTATAGCGCGCGGTGCCGGTGCCGGGATCGAGCCCGACCGTGGCCAGCATCAGCCCCAGGAACGCGGCGAGCAGTGTCTTGGCCGGGTTGACGCCCACGACCCCGCCGATGGTGGCAAAGGCCATGACATAGAGCGCGAAATAATCGCTTGGGCCGAAGTGGATCGCGGCCTGCGCCAGCAGCGGGGCAAACAGCGTCAGGCCGATGGTCGCCGCGGTGGCGCCGATGAAGGAGGCGACGGCGGAGATGCCCAGGGCCTCGGCCGCCTTGCCTGCCTTGGCCATGGGATAGCCGTCGAGCGTGGTCATGATCGCCGGCTCGTCGCCGGGGATGTTCAGCATGATGCTGGAGATGCGCCCGCCGTACATGCAGCCATAATAGATGCAGGACAGCATGATCAGCGCCGAGGCCGGTTCCAGCTTCATCGCGAAGGCCAGCGGGATCAGGATCGCCACGCCATTGACCGGGCCGAGCCCCGGTAGGGCGCCGATCAGCGTCCCGACGAAACAGCCGAAGAAGGCCAGCAGCAGGTTGGTCGGCGTGAGCGCGACCGAAAAGCCGGCGCCGAGCGCATCAAGAAGTTCCATGGAATATCAGCCCGTGAGATTGGGAAGAAGAGGCAGCGGAAGCCCCAGAAGCCGGTCGAACGACACATAGAGCAGCAGCGCGATCACCACGCCGGCGCTGATCGCCTTTTGCCAACCCGTGCCGATCAGCCGCGCAAGCAGGGTGACGCCGAGCATTGTCGCCAGCGGAAAACCGAGCCGCTCCAACAACAGGGCATAGCCCAGCAGAACCGCCAACGTGGCGGCCTGCCGGGCCATTGGCCGGCCCGTTGCCCAGGCCGGATTCGACCCCGGTTGCAGGATCATCATGACGCTCATCAGCGCCGCGGGCACCGCGACCATCATGGGAAAGGCCGCGGGGCCCAAGGGGTCGCCGAAGCTCGCCTTGTAATCCCCCGCGGTCACGCCGTACCAGATCGACAGTGTCAGAAACACCAGGCCGACGATACGGTCTGTCATTCGATGACCCCGATTTCACGCGAAATCTGTTCCATCTTGGCGGATTGCTCGACCACGTAGCCCTCGAAGGCCGTGCCGCCGCGCCATACCGGAACCAGGCCGTTGGCCTTGGCCGCCTCTTTCCAGGCCTCGCTGTCATAGAGGGTCTTCAGCTTTTCGACCCAGGCGTCATAGGCCTCGGCGGACACGTCCCCGCCGGTGTAGAAGCCGCGCCAGTTATAGCCGGTCACGTCGTACCCCTGTTCCTTGGCGGTCGGGGCGTCCGGGAAGGCCGGGATGCGTTCATCCGACAGCGCCGCGAGGATGCGGATATCGCCGGATTCGACAAAGCCGGCAATCTCGCCCAGGTCGGTCGATACGGCGCCGACCTGACCCCCCATCATCTGGGTCACCGCCGGGCTGCCGCCGTCGAACTGGACCCAGCGGATCGCCTTGTAGTCGTTGCCGGACATGCCTGCCGAATCCGCCAGCATCAACAGGCGGATATGGTCCCAACCGCCGGCGCCGGACGACCCTGCCACCGGTACCGAGGTCGGATCGGCCTTGAGCGCGGCCAGCAGGTCATCGATCGACTTGTACTCGGAATCGGCGTCAACGACGATCACGCCCACGTCGCTTCCCAGCATCCCAAGCCAGCGCATCACGCTGACATCGCCGGGGTATTTGCCCTGTGCGATCTGGGTCACGCCGACGGTCGAGGTGGCGACCAGAAGATCGGCATCGTCCGAGCGCTTGGCCGCCACGTTCGCGAAGGCCACGGCGCCGACGCCGCCGGGCATGTTGGTGACCTGGACAGGCGCGTCCACGATGTCCAGTTCATGCAGGAGCTGGCCCACGGTCCGGCAGGTGAAGTCCCAGCCGCCGCCCGGATCGGCCGGCGCGATGCATTCCTCCGCGCTGGCCGTGGTGACCCCCAGTGTCGCGGTCAGGATGGCCGCTCCGAAGATGTTTCTAGCGAAAAACATGTCGTTTTTTCCTCCCTCGTGTCTTCTCCGAAATGTGCCGGCGGACCGGCGCTCAGGCATCCTTGCGGGGATGCCGGATGGCGTCGTCGGGATCGTCGGCAAAGCTGCGCGCACCAAGATAGCGCCGCGCCTCGCCTATGGCCCCGAGGATCTGATCCCGCACGGCGCGCGTGTGCGCGCGGATTGCGGTGACGGCCTTGTCCACATCGCCGTGCCGGACATGTGCGATGATTTCCGAATGTTCGCGGTGGGCGACTTCGCGCTCGCCGGGATCACTGGCCAGAAGCCAGCGGGCGCGCAGCGCGCGGCGGGCGGCATCGCGCACGGCCTCGCGCAGGTAGCGGTTGCCCGACAGCTCGGCCAGCTCAACGTGGATATCCAGGCCGGAGCCGAGCCAATCCTCCGGCTCCAGTTCCTCGAGGCCGCGATCGACAGTCGCCTGCAATGCGTCGAGTTGCTCGGGCGTGGCCCGTTCGCAGACCAGCCGGACCGCCGAAACCTCGACCTCTTCGCGGAACTCGAACAGCTCGACCAGCTCCTGCACATCGAAGGGGGCAACGACGTAACTGCGGGTGATGCGCTGTACCAGCCCCTCCTGGATCAGGGTGGCCAGAGCCTGTCGGATCAATGTCCGGGATACGCCGTAGCGGGTCTCGAGATTGCGCTCGGATACCGCCTCGCCCGGCGCGAGCGCCAGCGACAGGATGTCCGCGCGCATCTGCGCAAGCGCCTGTTCGTGCAGGCGCTTCGGCTCTTCTCCTGCCGTGTCGGACGTGGTGCGTGTCGGCATTGACCCTCCCTCTCCGCAATTGGTATACCACTCCGGTAGACCAAATCAATCACCTTTTGGAGCCCCCATGCCGCATACCAGGATCGAAGGTTTTCCCGCCGAGGTTCGGATCACCGAAGTCGGCCCCCGCGACGGGTTGCAGGCCTTGCCCGACTGGGTGCCGACCGAGGCCAAGATCGCCATGGTCAACGACCTGATCGCCGCCGGCTTGCGCCAGTTCGAGGTCAGCTCTTTCGTTTCTCCACGGGCGGTGCCGCAGATGCGCGACGCTGCCGAGGTGTTTGCCGGGATCGATCGCGGCAAGGGCGCCGAGCTGACCGCGCTGGTGCCCAACGCCCGTGGCGCCGCCCGCGCGGTCGAGGCCGGGGTCGATGCGATGGTGGTGTTCCTCTCCGCCTCGGAAAGCCACAACCAGGCCAACGTGAATTGCAGTCGCGAAACCTCGCTGACAGCGTTCCGCGAGATTTGCCGCATCGGGGAAGAGGCCGGGATTCCGGTGCAGGGCGCCATCGCCACCGCCTTCGGGTGCCCGTTCGAAGGGGATGTGCCGGTCACGGCGATCACCGAGCTGGCGCGCGCCTATGCGGATATGGGCATCACCCGCATCAGCCTGGGCGACACCACCGGCATGGCGACGCCTCTGCTGGTGCAGGAGCGTTGCCGCGCACTGAAGCGCGAGGTGCCGGAGGCCGCGATCACGCTGCATTTCCACAACACCCGGGGGGTTGGACTGGCCTGTGTCTATGCCGGGCTCTTGGAGGGGATCACCCGCTATGAATCCAGTCTTGGTGGATTGGGCGGCTGTCCCTTCGCGCCCGGCGCGACGGGCAATATCTGCACCGAGGACCTGGTCTATCTGCTGGAGGAATCGGGCGTTGCGACCGGAGTCGATCTGGAGGCGGTCTTCGCGGTCGCCCGCCGCATGGAAAAGATACTGGACCGGCCGCTGCCGGGACAGGTGATGAAGGCAGGGCCGCGGTTGACCTTGCATCGGCGTGACGCGGTGCCCTGTGCGGCAGGATGAGCAGCATGACCGATAAGACGACGGCGCCCCGCCTGCCGCTGGACGGACTCCGCGTGATCGACCTCACCCGTGTCCTGTCGGGGCCCTATTGCTCGATGATGCTGGGGGACATGGGGGCCGAGGTCCTCAAGATCGAAACGCCCCAGGGTGATCCGGTGCGGGCCCAGGGGACGATCCGCGACGGGCTGTCATGGTATTTTGCCAGCTTCAACCGCAACAAGAAGTCGGTGGTGCTCGACCTTTACACGGAGGCCGGCCGGGCGGCGCTGGCCCGGTTGCTGGCGGATGCCGATGTCCTGCTGGAGAATTACCGCCCCGGTGTGCTGGAGAAGATGGGGTTCGGCAAGGAGCGCCTGCAACAGATCAATCCGCGCCTCGTCACGGCCTCGATCAACGGGTTCGGCAGCACCGGCCCTTACGTCGAGCGGCCGGCATTCGATTTCATCGCGCAGGCGATGAGCGGGTTGATGGCGACCAATGGCCCGGCAGGCGGTGAACCCATGCGCATGGCGCAGCCGATTACCGATCTGCTGGCCGGAGTCTACTGTGCCTTTGGCGTCGTCACCGCCCTGCGCGGGCGGGATCTGAACGGCAACGGCCAGCACGTCGAGGCGGCCATGGTCAACGGAGCCATGAGCACCATGGCCTATCTCGCGGCGGAATATTTCGCCACCGGAGCCGAGTCCGAGCGGACCGGCAACGACCATCCGCTGGTTGCGCCCTATGGCTTGTTCCAGGCCGCGGACGGAAAGATCGCCATCGCCCCGTCGAACGACACCATCCTGCGACGGCTGCTGGACGCACTGGATCTGGGGCATCTGATGTCGGACGAGCGGTTCGACACCAATGCCAAGCGTTTTGCCTGCCGCGACGTGTTGCACCGGCTTCTCGACGAGAGGTTGGTTACCGATACGCAGGATGCCTGGATTACCCGGCTCAACGCCGCCGGCGTGCCTTGCGGGCGGGTGCAAAGCCTGAGCGAAGCGTTCGAGGATCCTCAGATCGTGGCGCAGGAGATGGCGATCGAGGTCGATCACCCTGGCCATGGCCCGGTGCGCATGCTGGGGTTCCCGGTAAAGCTGGACAAAACGCCCTGCACCCCCCGCCTGCCCGCGCCGGAACTCGGCGCGCATACCCATGAGGTCCTGCAGGGGGCCGGCTTCACCGCCGAGGAAATCGCCGATCTGACGGGCGCGACCGAGGAACGTCGGAGTAAAAGGGGCTGAGCGCCCTCTCTTGCGTACCCGGCGTGTTGCGCAACACCCCAGAGCCCGCTCCCGGATCTTCTCGGCGCCGCGGGCACGATTGTTTCTTGCCTGCTCGATAGGATGGGGCGGCCGTTCAGACCGACACGAACCCCGCAATCAACCATCGTGCGGCAATCCCGCGGAATGCCATTCCCAAGTTGTTTTCAGCTGAACGCGATCCTGTTGGGATGATGGCGCTCGGGAGGACATTTCGGCGGATCGGGCAGATGGCGCTGATCCGGTCATGTGTCGCGAGGTACCGCTGCGCTGGCCCGGGGGAACTGAATTGCTCCATGATTTTTCCCGCGGCGCCTCCGGACAAGGATGTCGCGTAGGTTGCCGTTGGTATCTTTCGCGCGCCAGGGCGAGTGCTTTTTGGCATTGATCGGGAGCACGACTTCTCCCAAGAGCCATTTGTCGTTCGGAGGGGTCTGGTCTCGCCGAATACAAGCGGCGAACTGCGCCGCAAAGCCCTGGCCCGGGATCACCTGAGCAAAGCCGATGTCATCCGGGTCGCAAAGCGCGAGGCCGCGCTATGCGTGTTCGTCGATGGCCCCGGCTCGCGACTGCAGGTCGATTAATGGGTCCCGAATCCCGCTTCAACACAAAAGGTGGTCACCATTCAGGCAGATGACCTCGGATGTGCACAATAAATCATCACAGTTCGTGGATTCCGGCATTATTAGAAAATGGATATTCTACTTTTCAAGTAAATCTGAGAGCGTCGGGCCAGTCCATCTACCAACGGGGATAACATGACCAAACTCAGCAGACGGAACTTCCTTCAAACCACTGGCATGGCCAGCGCGGCCATTCTGGCCGCACCGCTGGTCGCACGAGCCCAGGCCGACACAATCAAGATCGGTGGCCTGCACGACCTGTCCGGCGCACTTGATTCGGTCGGCGTTCCGATGAACCAGGTGTTCAAGCTCGCCATCGACGAGATCAACGAGGCCGGAGGCCTGCTTGGCAAAATGCTCGAGCCGGTGATCTATGACCCGCAGTCGAACATGTCACTGTATTCGCAGTATGCCACGCAGCTGGCTCTGAAGGACCGTGTCGATGTGGTTCTGGGCGGCATCACGTCCGCCTCGCGCGAGACGATTCGCCCGATCTTTCACCGCTACGACACCTTCTACTTCTACAACACCCAGTACGAAGGCGGTGTATGCGACCGCAACGAGGTCACGCTGGGCACCACGCCCGCGCAGACCGTTGCCCGCCTGATCCCGTATGGCATGAACCTGTACGGCAAGAAGGTTTACACCATCGCGGCCGATTACAACTATGGCCACATTACCGCGGCCTGGGTGAAACGCTACGTCGAGGAAAACGGCGGCGAAGTCATTGAAACCGAATTCTTCCCGCTGGACGTGTCGCAGTTCGGTTCGACCGTGTCCAAGATCCAGGGCGCAAAGCCTGATTTCGTCCTGTCGGCACTGGTCGGCACGTCGCACATGGGCTTTTACCGTCAGTGGGCGGCAGCCGGCATGAAATCGGAAATCCCGGTGATGTCGACCGTGTTGGGCGCCGGCGGATCGGACCAGTTGCTCCTGACCGCCGAAGAGGGCAATGGCCTCACCGCGTCGTTTGGGTATTTCGAGGAGATCGACAACCCGACCAACAAGGCATTCCTCAAAAAGGTCGCGGCGGCCTATCCCGACAAGGATTGGGTGATGTCCGAGATTTCCGAAGTAACCTACGAGGCCGTCAGGATGTGGGCCGACGCGGTTGCCGAGGCTGGCACCACCGAACGCGATCCGCTGCTTGAGGTGCTGACCTCGGGCAAGACCTACGACATGCCTGCCGGCAAGGTCAAAATCGACCCCAAGACCCAGCACGCCATTCGCGACGTGTACATCGCGGAGCTGCAGGACCAGGTGTTCAACATCAAGAAAGCCTTTCCCAATAGCCCGCCGACCGACACTCAGATGGTCTGTGATCTGATCGCAAACCCTGACTCGAACAAGCACGTCGAGATCAGCCTCTGATCTGAATAGCAGGAGACGAGCATGGACTATACTATCGTAATCGCCCTTGAAATGGTGCGCGCCGTTGCTTGGCTGGTGCTGCTGGCCTCGGGGCTGGCGATCATCTTTGGCATGATGCGGATCATCAACTTCGCCCACGGAGAATTCCTTATGCTGGGCGGATACACGGTGGTTATTTCCACCGGACATGGCGTGAACGAATGGTTTGCCATGCTCGTCCTTGCGCCCATCGTGGTTGGCATCTTTGGTGTCCTTGTCGAACGGCTGGTGATCCAGCGGCTTTATGGGCGCATCCTTGACAGCCTCTTGGCGACATGGGGGCTGTCGATGCTGATGATCGGCGGCGTGACGATGATCTTCGGCAATTCAGTCACCGGGGTTGCGACCCCGTTGGGCGGGATGAGCATCGGGGACTACCAGATGCCGCGCTATAACCTCGTGTTGATCTTTGCCGCCATTGCGCTGCTGGCGCTGATCTGGGCGGTGCTGAAATTCACCAAGGCCGGGCTGATTGCCCGCGCCACCATGCAGAATCCCGATATGTCCGAGGCTTTGGGCATCCCGACGCGCTGGGTCTACATGGCGACCTTTGGCATCGGCTCGGCCGTCACCGGTTTTGCCGGCGCGCTGCTGGCTCCGCTGACGGGCGTTGTGCCGACCATGGGCGTGAACTTCATTGCGCAAAGCTTCATCACCGTGATCACCGGGGGCGCCTCCGTCATCACCGGCACGCTGACAGCGGCGGGTCTTCTTGGCTCGATCAGCCAGGGCGTGACGTTCCTTTCCGGGCCTGTCTATGGCGACGCGGCACTGCTTCTGGCCGCGCTTGTACTGCTACGGCTGCTGCCGCTGGGCATCACCGGAAGCATCTTCAAGAAATCTTTGTAAGGGACTGGGGCTAATGGAAAAAAAAGTTACCCGTGATCCAGGTTTCTACATCATGGTCGCCATAGGGCTGGCAGTGATGTTCATCGCTCCGGTGATGCTGGATCTCTTTACCATCATGCAGATCACGCAATATGTCGTTCTGTCGATCTTCGCCCTGTCCCTCGGATACATCTGGGGCTTCGGAGGCATCCTGAGCTTTGGTCAAGCGGCCTTCTTTGGCCTTGGTGCGTATACCTTCGCGGTTGCGTCGATCAATATGGGCAGCACGACGATCCCCTTGGTGCTGTCCATCATCGTCCCCACGGTTTTTGGCGCAGCGCTTGGGTATTTCATGTTCTACGGCCGATTGTCGGACGTCTACCTTGGTGTTGTGACAATGGTCGTGGCGCTGATTTTCTGGAAGCTGATCAACCACACTGCCGGGCCCGAGTATTCCATCGGATCGGCGCGGCTTGGGGGCTTCAATGGGATCCCGTCGATCCCGACACTGCACATCCCGGGCGATCCCGGCGCATGGCTGGATCCGGGCCAGATGTTCCAGGTGTTCATGGGTTTCTTGATCGTCATCTACGTTGCTCTGCGGTTCCTTATCGCGTCCGACTTCGGCCGCGTCACCATCGGCATCCGCGAGAACGAGACCCGCGCCGCGCTGTTGGGCTATGACGTGCGCAAACAAAAGGTCATCGTATTCGCCATTGGCGGCGGCATTGCAGGCCTCGCTGGGGCCATGTGGGCCACCTACCAGGCGTTCATCGACCCGAACTCAGTGTCGATGGAAATGTCTGCCAAAGCGCTTGTCTGGGTCATGGCGGGTGGTGTCGGCACCCTGGTCGGTCCGATTATCGGCTGCATTCTCTTGCAATGGCTGACGCTGCAACTTGGCACCGTGGACGTGGTCAATCCGATCGCCGTGCTTGGCGCAATCATGGTGGTGCTGGTCTTGGCGCTGCCCAAGGGCATCGTGCCGACCGCACGCTCGCTGGCGCTTGGCGGCTACGTGCTGTGGAAACGCAACCATGGGCGGGATGTGCCCGCAAAGGCCGTGAAAGAATGAGCAAATACCTCCTTACCACTCGTGGTCTGACCATGCGCTTTGGCGGTGTGACGGCTGTAGACAACGTTGATTTCAACTTGGCGGAAGGCGAACTGCGCTGTCTGTTGGGGCCGAACGGGGCGGGGAAATCCACCTTCTTCAAATGCCTCACCGGCCAGCTGACGCCGACCGAGGGCAAGATTACCCTGTCCGATCAGGACATTACCGGCGCGCTGACGCATCAGATCGTCAACCTTGGCGTGGGTATCAAGACCCAGGTCCCCAACGTCTTCGATGGCGTCACCGCCTATGAAAACGTGCGGTTGTCTGCCCGTCGCAAACACCTCGCGCCGATGGCCAAAGACCTGACGCATCACACCTTGGAACGCTGCGGCATCACCCATCTGGCCAAGCGCGAGGTTGGTCTGTTGTCCCACGGTCAGCGCCAGCTGGTGGAACTGGCGATGGTGCTGGCGGGTGAGCCCAAGCTGATCTTGCTGGACGAACCTGCTGCCGGGATGACGGGAGATGAACGCGACCGCCTTGCACAGCTCGTGCTGGAATCCGCCCGAAGCGCAGCTGTGGTCGTGGTCGAACACGACATGGCCTTCATCCGGCAGATTGCCAATTTTGTCACGGTCTTCAATCGGGGCGCAATCTTCCGCGAAGGAATGATCAACGACATCATGCAGGACCGCGAGGTTCAGGAAATTTACCTAGGGAAACAGGCCAATGCTGCTTGACGTAAAGGATCTGTCGGCCGCCTACGGCCTCGTGCCCGCGCTGCACCGCGTCAACTTCCATGCGAAAGCGGGCGAAATCGTCGGCATTCTGGGCCACAACGGCATGGGCAAAACCACGCTGATGCGCTCGATCATGGGCTATGTGAAAGTCACCGGCGGCGAAATCAACTTCGATGGCCGGTCCATCCGCGGCACCGCCGTGGACGCGCGTGCCAAGATGGGAATCGGACTTGTTCCTCAGGGCCGGCAGATCTTTCCGAACCTCACGGTCGAGGAGAACCTGCATGTCGCCATCTCAGGCGGCAAGACCGAGATGGCGCGGGTCAGTGATGAAATGCTTGAACTGTTTCCTCGTCTGAAGCGCTTGCTTGACCGTCGTGGTGGCGCGCTGTCAGGCGGCGAGCAGCAACTCTTGGCGCTGGCGCGCTGCCTGGCACGCCATCCCCGCCTGATGCTGTTGGACGAGCCGACCGAAGGCATCCAGCCGTCGATCATTGACGAAATTGTCGACACCCTTTCGGCACTGACCAAGAAGATCGACATCACCATCGTTCTGGTGGAACAGAATCTCGATTTCATCACCGGTCTGTCGGATCGCGTCTACGCCATTTCGAATGGCGTTCTGGAACGCGAAATCCCCAAGTCCGAACTGACAGATGCCAGTGCAGTGAGCGCCTTTATGGGTTTCACCGCCTGAACTCGCGCCCCTTCGGGGCGCCCTCAAACGACACCATTGAAAGGAATGATTGGATGTCTGTGACACTTCCGAACGAAGAACAATTGGCCGATGTGGCCAAGCGCCTTGGCTTCAACCTCTCGCCCGAGGATGTGAAATCATTTCAGGGGCTGATGCAGGGTTATGTTGATGACTACAACGCGATCGACCTGATGATCGACCCGGTGCCCGAGGTGACCTACCCGCGCACCCCCGGCAAACGTCCGCCGGTAGAAGAAAACGAGCTGAATGCCTGGTACGTCAAATCCACCGTGACCGGTGCCCCCGAAGGCAAGCTCAAGGGCAAGACCGTCGTCCTGAAGGACAACGTCATGCTGGGCGGCGTGCCGATGATGAACGGCTCGTCCACCTTGGAAGGCTATGTCCCCAACATTGACGCCACCGTCGTGACGCGGCTGCTGGACGCGGGTGCCACCATCGTGGGCAAGGCGCATTGCGAGTGTTTCTGCATGTCTTGCGGCTCGCACACCTCGGCGTTGGGGCCGGTTTGCAACCCGAATGATCCGACGAAATCCGCTGGCGGGTCGTCGTCGGGCGCGGCTGCATTGGTCGCGAAGGGCGAGGTCGACATGGCCGTCGGTGGCGATCAGGGCGGATCGATCCGCATGCCGTCAGCGTTCTGCGGCACCGTGGGCATGAAGCCGACGCATGGCCTTGTTCCTTATACCGGCATCGTGCCGATCGAAATCACGGTCGACCACACCGGCCCGATCACCGCGACTGTCGCTGACAGCGCGTTGATGCTCGAAGTGCTTGCCGGGTCCGATGGTTATGACAGCCGTCAAATCGATATCTCGGTTTCCAACTACACCGAGGCGCTGGACAAGCCGGTCAAGGGCATGAAGGTCGCCATCCTCAAGGAAGGGTTCGGCCACGCCAATTCCGAAGCGGCCTCCGACGACAAGGTCCGCGAAGCGGCCAAGAAGCTTGAGGCACTTGGCGTTACCGTCGAAGAAGTCTCGATCCCCTTGCACCTGATGGGCCCGGCAATCTGGACCCCGATCGGGCTGGAAGGCTCGATGCAGACGATGATGCTGGGCGATGGCTACGGCACGTCGCGTTCCGATCTCTATGTCACCAGTTTCATGGATTTCCATCGCGGTTGGCGCGAACGCGCCGACGAGTTGTCCGAGACGCTGAAGTGCGCGATGCTGTTCGCGCAATACGCTGACGATCAGCACGGCAAGCGTTACTATGGCAAGGCCCATAACATCGTCAAAACCCTGCGCGCTGCCTATGACGCGGTGCTGGCCGATTACGATGCGATCCTGATGCCCACCGTTCCGATGGTCGCGACGCCGCTCCCGGCAGCTGATGCCAGCCGTGAGGAAATCCTTCAGCGTGGCTTTGAAATCCTCGCGAACACCGCGCCGTTCGACATCACCCATCACCCGGCGCTGTCGGTGCCCTGCGGCACAGTCGATGGCCTGCCCGTGGGCATGATGTTGGTCGGCAAACTGTGGGATGAAAGCACCCTGTATACGCTGGCCGACGCGTTCGAGAAATCGGGCGACTGGAAGACCTGGTAAGCGGATCAAGACCACCTCTCTGGTGAACCAGCCCGTCCCTCGCGCTTTTGGGGGGCGGGCCCTTTTCCCCGCAAGGAAAGATCTATGGAAGACGTGTCACCCAATGCCCCTCTGATGCTCGAGGCTGTTCTGGGCCAGATGTCAGATCCGGAATGGCATGATCGACTACACGCTCTGGAACATGAGGGGGCGCTGGAATACCTGTCGATCCCCGAAACGGACAGCGCCCGTAAACGGATGCGCCTTCACACCGACAAGGGGCGCGATTGCGCCATCGCCTTGTCGCGCGAACAATCATTGAGCGATGGTGCGGTGCTGTTTCACGACGGGCGGCTTGCCATCGTTTCCCGCATTGATGGCGCGGCCCGGTTGCGGTTGAAGCCCGCAACGGTCAATGACGCGATGCGCCTTGGCCACTGGTGCGGCAACCTGCACTGGAAAGTAGTGTTCGGGCCTGGAGTCATGGACGTAGTGCTGGATGGTCCGGTCGATCGCTACATCGACCGACTGAGCGACCTGCGGGACCTCGCAGAATTTGAAATCCTGGATCTGGAATGACCCTGTCGGCGATCCGCGCGATGCAACTTGCGGACAGCAGCTTTCCGTCCGGGGTCTTTGCGTTTTCCTGGGGGCTGGAAAGCGCACTGGCCGATGGGCAGGTCTGCAAGGCGACCCTGCCGGACTGGATCGCAGCCGAACTGCGCACCCGCTGGCACCGTTTTGACCGGGTGGCATTGGCCGGGGGGCACCGCTTGACCGGCGCGGCGTTGACCGACTGGTTCGACACCGTCGACACCCTGATGCCCGCCGAAGGATTGCGCCGGGACAGCGTGCAGGCGGGCGATGCCCTGTTCGCCTCGGCGCGCGCCTTGCACATCGATTTGGACCCTGGCGCGCTGGCCGCGCAATCCCAAGGCACCGGGCATTTCGCCGTGGCCCATGGCGTTTTCCTGCGGGCTTGCGGGCTGGATCTGGCCAATGCGCTGGCCACCTCGGCGCTCAGCATGGCGCGGGGCGCATTTTCTGCCGCCGTGCGCCTTGGCGTTTCGGGGGCGATCACCACGCAGCGCGACCTGCTCGCGTTGGCCCCGCTGATTGCCGATCTGGCAACCGAACCCGAGCCGAACGCGCTGCCCTCGGGTGCCATGCCGCTGTCCGACGTGGCGCTCATGCGCCCCCGCTCGGGGCGGCTGTTCATCAACTAAGGAAGCAACAGATGCACCTGACCCCCACGGAAATGGAGCGGCTGACCATCTTCACCGCCGCCGATCTGGCCCGTCGCTATATCAGCCTGGGCATTCGGCTTGCGCACCCCGAGGCCGTCGCGCTGCTGGCCGATGAACTGCTGACCTTTGCCCGGCTTGGTCACACCCACAGCGAGATCGTCAGCCACGTTTCGACCCTACTGACGGCGGAACAAGTTGAACCCGGCGTGGCGCATATGTTGAAAACCTTCTCGGTCGAGGTGTCGATGGCCGAGGGCACCAAGCTGGTCACCGTCTTTGACCCCATCGCCCCCGCTCCGGACGATCCGATCCCAGGTGAGGTCATCCCGGCGCAGGGCGACATCGAGATCAATGCGGGCCGCAAGGCGATCACGATCAGCGTGCTCAATACCGGCGACCGCACCATCCAGGTGCGCTCCCATGCGCATTTCTTCGAGGTGAACCCGGCGTTGCACTTTGACCGCAAGGCCGCGTTCGGGATGCGGCTTGACCGGCCCTCGGGCGGGGGAGAACGGTTCGATCCAGGCATCGAAAAAGACATCGTTCTGGTGCCTTACGGCGGCAAACGCGTCGTCCACGGCTTTGCCGGTCTGACCGAAGGCCCAGTTGAAGGCGGGCTGGATGGCGCCATCGCGGCGGCCACCCGGCGGGGGTACATGAAATGAAACTGACCCGTGACGCATATGCGCGGCTTTACGGCCCCACCACCGGCGACATGGTACGCCTTGGCGATACCTCGCTGCTGGCCGAGATCGAATGTGACCATACCCACCCCGGCGACGAATTGACCGCAGGTGCCGGCAAGATCATGCGCGATGGCGAAGGCTTCTGCACCACCGGCACGGCGGCGAATGGCGCGCTGGATATGGTCATCATAAACGCCGTAATCATCGACGCCGAGCTGGGCATCGTAAAGGGTGACATCGGCATCCGCGACGGGCGCATCGTGGGCGTCGGCAAGGCCGGAAACCCCGACATCATGAACGGCGTCACAGATGGCATGGTGACCGGCCCCAATACCACTGTGGTGCATGGCGACAATCATTTTGTCACCGCCGGCGCAATCGAAGCGCATGCGCATTTCCTGTCGCCTCAGCAATGCCACCACGCGCTGGCGGGGGGGTGTACAACGATGATCGGCATGTCTCCGGGGCCGAACTTCGACGTGTCGTGTTCGGGGCCGAACGTGCTGGGTAAACTGATCCAGGCGGCGGAAGAATACCCGCTGAATTTCGGGTTTCTCGGGCGCGGGAACAGCAACCCCGAGGCGGTTCGCGAAAGCGTGTCGGGCGGCGCGCTTGGCGTCAAGATCCACGAGGATTTCGGCGCATCCCCGGCGGTGCTGGATGGCACGCTGACCGCTGCCGACAATTCTGATTTCTCGGTGCATCTGCACACCGACACGATCAACGAATTCGGGTTCTACGACACGACGATGGACGCTATCGCCGGGCGGTCGATCCACATGTACCACACGGAAGGCGCGGGTGGCGGACACGCCCCCGATATCCTCGTGGTGAATGGCTATCCCAACGTCTTGCCGTCCTCCACCAATCCAACCAATCCCTATACGCTGCCTGCCCTCGAAGAGGGATTGCCGATGACCATGCTTGCCCACATGATGAGCTTTGATCTGCTCGAAGATGTGGCCTTTGCCGAGGCGCGCATCAGGCCACAGAGCATGGCTGCCGAAGACCTGCTGCACGACATGGGCGCAATTTCGATCTTCGCCACCGACACCCAAGGCATGGGCCGCCTCGCCGAGAACCTTGCGAAATGCTGGCAACTGGCGTCGGTGATGAAAGACCGCGTCGGCCGTCTGGATGATGAGACCACCGAACAGGCCGACAACCAGCGCATCCTGCGCTACATCGCCAAATACACCATCAACCCCGCCATCGCGGCAGGCATCGACCACGAGGTCGGCAGCATCGCGCCCGGCAAGATGGCCGATATCGTCCTGTGGCCGTTCGCGTCTTTCGGGGCCAAGCCTGCGACGGTCATCAAATCCGGTACGATTGTCTGGGCAACCATGGGCGACGGCAACGGCAGTTTCTTGGGGTCGGAACCGATGATCCACCGGCCCATGTGGGGCGCGCTCGGCGCGGCGAAACATCGTCTTGGCGTGACGTTCGTGTCCGAACTCGCGATCAAGGCCGGCACGCAGGAAAAGCTCGGAGTGCAGAAACCGTTCGTGCAGATCCGCAATACTCGCAAACTGGGAAAACAGAACATGATCCGCAACACCGCCCTGCCCAAGATCACCGTCGATCCGCAAACTTTCGAGGTCGAAGCAGATGGCGTGCCGATGGTCGCGGACCCCGCCCGCGAGGTGCCGCTTGCCCGGCGGTATTTCCTGCGATGACCGCCGCGCGCGTAGGGATCGGCGGCCCGGTGGGATCCGGCAAGACCGCCCTGATCGAGGTCATGCTTGCCAAGCTAGCCAAGGCCGGCATCGACACCGCTGTCATCACCAACGATCTGGTGACGGACGAAGACGCGGAACGCCTGCGCAAGGGCGGTCTGCTTGCCGCCGACCGCGTGCGCGCGGTACAGGCCGGTGCCTGTCCCCATACGGTCATTCGCGAAGACCCCACCCTGAACATGGCCGCCGCCGACCGGCTGGAATCTGATTTTCCGGGGCTGGATCTGATCCTGATCGAATCCGGGGGCGACAATCTGGCATCGACCTTTTCGCCCGATCTGGTGGATTTCTGGATGTTCGTGATCGACGTGGCGGGGGGCGATGACATCCCCCGCAAGAAAGGACCGGGGATCTTGCAGGCCAACCTTCTGGTGATCAACAAGGCCGATCTGGCCCCGCATGTGGGCGTCGATTTCCCAAAGATGCTGGCCGAGGCCGTGCAGGTGCGCGGCGGCGGCGCGGTGCTGCCCACCATTTGCCGCAAGGGCGATGGCGTGGACGAGGTCATCGCCCATTTGCGCCGCGAGGTTCTGTTCAAGTGAAGGATATCGCCGAGACGCCGCAGGTGGCGCTCACCTGCGGGCTTGCGCCCGATGGCGGCACGGCGATCCTTTCGCGTCACGTCGAATGGCCCTGGTCATTGCCGCGTGGATTTCGGCGTGGCGGGTTGACCGGAGCCTTGACGGTATTGCCGCAATGCGCCGGCGCGGCCCTGTTACCGGGGGACCATTGGCGGCATGCGGTGACGGTGAAGGCGGGTGCCGGCGTCGATCTGATCAGCGCGGGCGCGCTGATGATCCACGCCGATCGCAAACGGGGCCGCGAAGGACGCTCTGATTGGGACCTGGTCGCAGAGGCCGGCGCAATCCTGCGCCATATGCCGGACCCCAACGTGCTGATGCCCGGCGCCAGAATGCGCCAGCGCATCACGTTGACGCTTGCCCCCGGTGCGCGGGCGGTGCTGTTCGATGGGTTCTGTCGTCAGTTTGCTGCGCCCGATTTGGGTGGGTGGTGGCAGTCGGACATGATCGTGTCGGATGCGGCAAACAAGGTGATCCTGCGAGAACGCCAGCATGTGACCGAGGCCGATTTGATCGCATTTGCCACGTTGCCCGGCGGAACGACTGCCTTTGGTACTGTCATTCTGCTGGGCGACGCGCCGTTTCCCGACGGTCCGCTGGACCTGCCCGATGCCTATGCCGCCGCAGGGCAGACACGCGGCAACACCGGGCAGGTCATCCGTATTGCCGCCAAGACCGGAGGCGCGCTCGACCGCGCCTTCCGGCAGATCCGCGCAGCTCTCACGTAAACGGCGACAGATCCGGGCGCTTGGTGTGAAAATCCGTGGCCCGCTGGAACGCAGCGCCCGCCTTGAACAGTGCAGCTTCCGTCAGCGCAGGGCCCATCAGCTGAAAGCCGATCGGGGCGCCGCGGCTGTCGAACCCGCCTGGCAGCGTCAGCGACGGATAGCCCGTGAAATCGGCAGGGGCAGTGAATTTCAGCATGTCGCCAAGGTTTTCGTTCTTACCTGCCGAGGGTGCGCCGTAGATGTTATCCAACTCGGGCATCGGTGCGCTGGTGATCGGGAACAGCACCATGTCCAACCCCTGCATCGCCCGGGCGACAGTTCCGTTGTAAACCAGTCGCCACTGCATCGCCGCTCCAACCTCTTTCGCAGTCAGGCCAAGACCGTAATCCAGCAGCTCGGTCAGATGTGGGGCGTAGCCGTCTCGCTGTTCGGGGAACCGGCCCTGATGGGCCAATGCGACCTCGATGGCGCACAGCACCGTCCACTGGTCGACCGCATCGTCGGGAAAAGGGAAGGACACCGGCACGATCTCGGCCCCAAGAGACTCGTATACGGCGATGGCCTCGCGGATCACCTCGGCGGTTTCAGGGCTGGCCTTGTCGATGATCACCGCGCGATCGACGCCGATGCGCATCCCCCGGATCGGCCCGTCGCACGCGGCAAGATAGTCGTCTACCGGTGCCATCAGCGCGGTAGGGTCGTTGACATCCGGCCCCGCGATGGCGGTCATGATCGCGGCACAATCCTCTGCGCTGCGCGCCATCGGGCCGACGTGATCCAGACTATCGGCCAGGGCAAAGACACCGTGGCGGCTGACACGGCCCCAAGTGCCCTTCATCCCCGTGATGCCGTTGCAGCCGGAAGGAAAGCGGATCGACCCACCGGTGTCTGATCCGATCGCGCCAAAGGTCATACCTGCCGCGACCGACACGCCCGATCCGGACGACGATGACCCAGCCCAGCATGCGGGGTTCCAGGGGTTCTTTGGTACGACCATCTTGTCGTTGTGGCCCGAATAGGCGCCTTCGGTCATACCTAACTTGCCTATGGTGACACAGCCGGCTTGTTCCAGCCGCGTCGTCACGGTTGCGTTGCGCCCGGTGGTGTTGTCCTTGAGCAAGGCCAGTCCTGCTGAGGTGGGTGCGAAATCGGTCTCGCACAAGTCCTTGAACGCGAAGGGAATGCCGTGCAGCGGCCCCCGGCGCAGCCCGGCGGCGCGTTCCTTGGTGGCGGTTTCGGCCTGTTCCAGCGCGCGGTCCGCCGTGACAGTGATAAAGGCAGTCAGCGCGCCGTCGACCTCGGCCACGCGGGCCAGAACGGATTGCGTGACCTCAAGCGGGGTGGCTTGACCGGACGCGATCAGCGCGCTGGTTTCCATCAGCGATAGGTCGGGGATGTCGCGCGTGGACAGGGTCACGGGTCTTGTCGGGGCGTTCATGGGAGCTTCCTTAATTGCTTTGAAAATAGTTGAAAAGGATAATACCGAGATAGCAAGCACCCATTGACGCGCTACTATTCTTGTCGCCCCTCAGGTGAGTGCCTGGTTGTAGCTGCACAGAAAATAGGCGCCCGGCGCCCCAGAGAGGCTGCGAGCTTTCGCGGAATTTGTGGGGAGGCCCAACCTGCGCTAGTGATTCACTCTATGAAAATCGGATTGATCCTCTCTCATGGCGGGCCGGCGGGAATCTGGACATCCGGCTGCCAAGGGGCCGCGCTTCTGGCTGCCGCCGAGCTGAACGCCGGGGGCGGTGTACTGGGCCAGGAAATAGAGCTGGTCGAGGTGAATTCCGGTGAAAGCCAGGACAGTGCCTTTCAGGCCGCGCAGCGGTTGGCGATCGACGAAAACGTCGACGCGGTGATCGGGCTTCAGTCCAGCGATCTGCGTTTCGCCGTGCGGCGCGGGCTAGGGGGGTTGGCGCCCTATATCTATACCCCGCATTACGAGGGTGGCTTTTGCGGCCCCGGCACCGCGCAGCTTGGCATCACGGATGCAGAAGTGCTGAACCCCAGCCTTGACTGGATGGTTAGCCACCGCAAGGCGCGCCGCTTTTTCTTTGTCGGCAACAACTATATTTGGCCGCGCATCGCCCATGGCACCACCCTGGATGCAGTAAAACAGGCGGGCGGGACGTTCACTGGAGACGCCTTGCTGCCCTTTGGCGAACGCGACTACGCCGAGGTGCTTGACCGGATCCGCAAGGCCCGTGCGGATGTGGTCGTCATCGCCATGTTGGGTGAAGACTCCGTCTGCTTCAACCGCGCCTTCGCCGAGGCGGGCCTAAGCGGCACCATCACCCGCCTGAATCTCGCCTTTGACGAAACGCAATTGCTGGCGCTGGCCGATGGCGGAACGGAGAACCTTTTTGCCGCGCAAGCCTATTTCGACGCCAGCCGGGGCACCGGGCGCGACGCTTTGGTGGAGCGCTACGATGCGTGTTTCTCGGGAAGGCGCCCGACGATGACAGCGAATTCGGTTCAATTTTATGACGCAATCTACCTTGTGGCGGCCATTGCGCGGCAGGTCGGGCGGGTCGACGGGTGCCGGATGGCGCATTTCCTGCGCCCGCGCCTGCACCGGGATGACGCCTATCGGATGATCGGGCGCAGCGATGCCGACGCCAAAGTGCGGCTGGCCGAAGCGGACGGGATCGATTTCGTCCTCAGGCAGGCCTTCGTCGCCTGACGCCAGCGGTTGTGGCATTTGCGTTGCCAGAAATCTGCATGTCAGTACTGGATTTTTCAAATATTGTGGAATAGTTCAACCGTGAACGTTATACATAACATACTTGTCACTATTCCGGTTGTTCGAGGAAAGCACCATGGCGGATCCGAAGTTTACCGAGCAGCTCGGCTATCTTATCGCGCGGGCGAACCGGCTGATCGAGGAAGACCTTGCCAAACGCCTTTCGGTCAACGGCATCTCCATCGAGCAATACCGCGTACTCAAAACACTTGAAGAAGAAGGCCCCCAGCCCATGGGGCGCCTTGCTGAGCGGGTATTGGTAGAACCGGCGACGCTGACCAAGATCATCGACCGCATGGTGCGCGGAGCACTCGTTTTTCGGGTGCCCGATGAAAACGACCGGCGTAAGGTGCGCGTGGCGCTGGCCGAGGCTGGCGTGTCCATGTGCCGTCAGCTTGAAGAGATCGGCGAAGATCACGAACAGCACATCTCGGACACGCTCGGGACCGGTCACTTGAATGACGTGCTGCGCATTCTGTCGGATGTGAACGTCTGAAAGGACCTGCCTCCGTTCATTTGGCGATGGTTGCGCCGCGTCATGTCAGCCCGGCAGGCAATTGGGGATTGTTGCATTGGGCTGTACAGGGCCGCTGCTGCGCAGACATAGCCGAGAACTCATGGTGTGAACCGGCTTCGTCGATGGCGTCGCGAGGGGGTATCCACCTCATCGACGGCGTTGCGGCCTCGGGGGTGTGCCGCATTCAGTACATTCGGATATTGGGCAAGCAAGGGATCTACTTACGCGCGGACGGCTGGTCCTCACGGCTGCAGAGCTTTTCCAGCAACAAGGTGATTTGATCCGAAACCTCCTCTCCCGAAAAATCCGCGATTGCCGCGTGAAGTCTCTCTTCTTGGACCTCCAAATGCGGCTTCATCTCCGAATAGACGGCTTGACCATCCGGCGTCGCGATCACCCGGACCTTGCGCCGGTCAGTCGGATCAGGCGCTCTGTAAACGAGGTTTTCGCTGACCATCCGATCAATCACCTTCGTGAAAGTGGATGTATCGACAACTGCGTAATTTGCCAGTTCAGACATGGTCATACCGCCAGGGACAGAGCTCTGGCACAGGGCTTCCAGCACCCGAACCTGCTCTATGGGCAACCGAAGATGCCGCAGCTCTTCTTCGACTTCTTTTTCAAGTTGCCGGTTCAAGCTTGCCACCAAGTGGCTTATCCTGCCTTTGACTGTTCCTGTCACGAGTATCACCCTCTTTGCAGTGCATAACATTTGCCAACTGCTGATCGCCACTTCTTCCGAGATGACAATATCTTAGAATCTACTAGCCGGGAATGCAACCAGAGACATACGTCACGTTAGGTCGCGTCGTGCTCTCCTTTGGGTCCAAAGGATCAGCCGACTGCCTGAGATTTCTCCTCGCCCGAGAGGGCAAGACGGCTGTCACGGACCGGGCCGGACTTTGGGGGCGTCTCGTCCCGCGCGCAGGCCGCAGCTAGAACCATTACGCATCAGGTGCGGGGCGGCGACGACCGAACCTTGAAACTGGCGAACGCCCTTGTGAAGCGTCATGTCGGGCCGAAGCACCCTAGTGTTTCGCTCAACTTTCCTCATGTCAATCCAGCCTGCCGCTCAGGCAGTTACCGCAAGCCTGTCTGGCTGGGGGCAGTTTTTTCTTGACATGCAGATGATGTCATTTGACACTATTCGAAAGGAAACAAACAAGAGGACCAGAGATGCCCATTACCCGCCCCACCAAGGAAGACGTCGCGCAGCTCGGCTCTGATCTCCATTTTATGCTGACGTCGGATGAGGTGAGCGAATTTCACTCGCTCATGGGTGGCATGTTCGACGCCTACGACCTGATAGATGCCATGCCAAATCCGGTTCCGGCGGTGGAATTTCCCCGCACCCCCGGAGCCCGCCCCTCGGCGGATAAGAACAAGCTGGGTGCCTGGGCCTGCAAGACCGAAGTAAACGGGGCAGCCGAAGGCAAACTTTCAGGCAAAACGATTGTACTCAAGGACAACGTTGCCTTGGCCGGCGTGCCGATGATGAACGGGTCGACCACGCTCGAGGGCTTTATTCCCGCTGCCGATGCCACGATCGTCACCCGTATCCTGGAAGCCGGCGGCACCATCGCCGGCAAGGCGGTGAGCGAGCACTTCTGCCTGTCCGGTGGCAGCCACACCTCTGACCCGGGTCCGGTCCACAATCCGCATCGGCATGGCTATTCGGCTGGCGGCTCTTCATCAGGGAGTGCCGCACTTGTGGCGGCAGGCGAAGTGGACATGGCAATTGGTGGCGACCAAGGTGGCTCCATCCGCATTCCGTCCTCGTTCTGCGGTACCTACGGCATGAAGCCGACTCATGGCCTGGTGCCTTACACCGGAGTCATGCCCATCGAGGCAACGATCGACCATACGGGCCCGATCACGGCAAACGTGGCCGATAACGCGTTGTTCCTTGAAGTTTTGGCCGGTGCCGATGGCCGCGACCCAAGACAATACGCACCGAAGACCGACAACTATACCGCGGCGCTTGGCCAGGGCGTCAAGGGTATGAAGATCGGCATCCTGACCGAGGGTTTCGACTTTCCGAACATGGACCCTGCGGTCGCCGACAAGGCGCGCGCCGCCGCCGAACGTTTTCGCGCCCTCGGCGCCAAAGTTTCCGAGGTCTCGCTGCCCGAGCACCACATCGCGGGGGCGGCCTGGAACCCCATTACGTTGGAAGGCTTCACCGCGCAGATGATGCATGGCAACGGCATGGGTTTTAACTGGAAAGGCCAGTACGACGTCGGCCTGCTTGATGCGCATTCCGGATGGCGAGACCGCGCCGATGATCTCTCGGCGACCATGAAGATCTGCATGATGGTTGGCCAGTGGGGTCTGAGCCATTACCGCGGTCGCTACTATGCGAAGTCACAAAACATCGCGCTTTCAATCAAATCGGCCTACGATGCACTCCTCAACGAGTATGACATCCTGCTGATGCCCACCCTGCCGATCACGGCCCAGCCGCTGCCGGGTAAGGATGCCTCGATCACCGAGATCGTCGCCCGTGCCTTCGAAATGACCAATACGACCTGTCCGTTCGACATCACAGGCCATCCCGCCATGTCCATCCCATGCGGCATGATCGACGGTCTGCCTGTGGGCTTGATGCTGGTCGCCGGCGATTACCGCGAAGCAACAATCTACCAAGCCGCGAGCGCTTTTGAGGCGGATGTCGATTGGACGACCCAATAAACCCCGCCGCTGCACCGTCTCACCGCCCGGCTTTCATGCGGGGCGATGACCCAAAGCATCGGCACAAGCAAGGCTGCCCGAAGGGCGCCGGACAAGACAGCGCAAGCTGAAAAGAAAACCAACAGGAGGGCGTAATGCCGCACGACCACAATCACAGCCACACCGAACCACCCAGCGACGTGGTTCTTCGAGTCAAAGCGCTTGAATCGCTGCTTCTCGAGAAGGACCTCATCGACCCGGAAGCCCTGGACCTGATCGCAGATGCATTCGAGCACAAGATCGGCCCGCGCAACGGCGCTCGCGTCGTTGCCAAGGCATGGACCGATCCGGAGTACCTTGAACGGCTGCGCACGGATGCAACTGCCGCGATCGCCGAACTGGGCTTCTCTGGCCTGCAAGGCGAACATATGGCCGTCGTTGAAAACACGTCGACAGTGCATAACATGACGGTTTGCACCTTGTGCTCTTGCTATCCATGGCCAACGCTGGGACTTCCGCCGGTTTGGTACAAATCAGCCCCATACCGTTCCCGCGTCGTGGTCGATCCGCGTTCCGTCCTGGCTGAGTTTGACGTCTCGGTCCCTGATGACAAGGAAATCCGCGTCTGGGACAGCAGTGCAGAACTTCGCTACCTCGTCCTGCCGGAACGCCCGGAGGGCACTGAAGGCTGGACCGAAGACCAACTGATAGATCTTGTGACCCGTGACTCGATGATCGGTACAGGCTTTCCCAAAACCCCCACGGACATCCAGTGAAGGAGGTGTGACATGAATGGAATTCACGATCTCGGCGGCATGCACGGCATGGGGCCGATAGCACCGCCCGCAGAAGAACCGGTTTTCAAGTTTGACTGGGAACGCAAGGTTTTTGCGCTTTTCTGTCCGGCTGCCCTTGCTGCAGGCTTCAACGTTGACGAATTCCGCCATGCGATCGAGCAGATGGATCCGGCTCACTATCTCGAAAGCAGCTATTATGAGCACTGGCTTGCCAGTTTCGAGACGCTGATGGTCGAAAAAGGCGTGCTGACGCAGGAAGAGCTCGACGCACGTTATGACGAACTGAAAGGAGCTGCCTGATATGCCCGTCCTCACCAAAGAGATGGCCCCCGCAATCATCGCCGGGGGCATTCCCGCCAATATGGATGACGATGTCGCCGCAAGCTTCAAGCCGGGCGACAAGGTCTTGACACGCAACATCAATCCCGTCACCCATACCCGCTTGCCGCGCTATGCCCGTGGCAAGGAAGGTACCATTCACATGTGCCATGGGGTTTTCCATACGCCGGACACGATCGCGCATGGCAAGGGCCACCACCCCCAGCAACTCTACAGTGTCGCTTTCGAAGCGCGCGAACTGTGGGGCGATGACGCCTCTGGCCGCGACAAGATCTACATCGACCTCTGGGACGATTACATGACGAAGGTGACGTAATGACGGAGCAAGTTGCGCAAGAAATTGCTGCCCTGCCGCTGCATGAACCAAACCGATCTTTCGACCATCCGTGGCAGGCGCAGGCCTTTGCCATGATCGTCGAGATGCACAAGGGCGGCATGTTCACTTGGCCCGAGTGGGTCGAAATGTTCAGCACCGTGATCAAGGCAAACCCGGCGCGTGAGGGGGAAACCTCCAATGACACCTACTACCGTCAGTGGATGATCGCCCTCGAAAAGATGGTCGGCAAAGTCGCCGACCTTGCCACAGAAGCGGTCGACGAACGTGTTGGCGAGTGGCGGCAGGCGTATCTTAACACGCCACATGGGCAACCTATTGCCTTGTCCAATGCAGCCTGCCCGCCGGCGCACGATCACCACCACCACGCACCCTTGCATACCCCAATCGCGATCAGCGCGTCGATTCAAGTCCCGGCGTGACGGAGAGACCGCCGCTTCCGCATTGTCGTTGCCACTGATCGAAGCGGCACGACACAACGAACGACAAGAAGGCCCTCTCTCAAACGTGGCCGGACAACAAAGACTTAAAGGTCACTCGGGGTGTGCCACCCCGAGGGCCTCCACAAAGCTCAACAAGGAGTTCCCCTGATGACCACCCAAACCATGAAATCCACCGCAGCCCTGCGAACCGGCCTGCTTGCGCCTGTCCTGTTTCTGACGATCGGCCTTGGCATCGTCGTCGTGACTGGCCATGTTCAGGCCTCCACGTTGCATGATGCGGCGCATGATGTACGCCACGCCACCGGCTTTCCCTGCCACTGAGGTGCAGTACAATCGGATTCTGATCAGCGCGTTATTCGCTGGTGCTGTTGCAGGGCTGATTGCCGCTCTGCTTCAGTTGGTGTTCGTGCAACCAGTGCTCCTGCATGCCGAACTCTATGAGTCCGGCAAGTTGGTGCATTTCGGCGGTGCGGCAGTATCGGCTCACCCCGTTCTACCTGGTTTCAACCCTTTGCGTGACGGGCTGAGCGTCCTGTTCTCTGCTCTGGTATACGTCGGGTATGCGATGATCGTCGTCGCCTTGATGTCTCTGGCGGAACAAAACGGTCATGAAGTTACCGCCAAGAAGGGTCTGCTCTGGGGGCTGGCCGGCTTTATCACCTGCCAGTTCGCGCCGGGAATATCGCTCGCGCCAGAGGTGCCCGGAGTCGCTTCGGCTGATCTCGTGCAGCGGCAGATCTGGTGGTTCGGAACGGTGGTTGCCGCGGGTGTGGCAATGTGGCTCCTGGCCTTCAAGGAGGGGCTGGCCATCTACGCCACCGTGGCGGCCCTTCTGCTTGCACCGCATCTTATCGGTGCGCCCGAACCAGGGAGCTTCACTGGACCAGTGCCGCCAGAGATTGGCGCGCTTTTCGCGGCTCGTGCCTTCGGAGTCGGCATTGCAGCCTGGGTCATTCTCGGTACCTGCGCAGCTTATTTCTGGGTCAAAGAGGGCGCGCGCCAACCGATTATGGCATGAACGACACGCAGCTGTCCCCGGTCTGCTCAAGCTCGGGGACGGCTTCCTAGGAGATGAAGATATGTTTCGAGTCTTTGCTGTCCTCGCCCTCGGACTCGGTCTGGGTGGTGGAATTGGATTCCTTATTGCCGCAGCCAACGGCGTCACACTCGACGGCCACGATCATGGCGCTCACGCGCACGGGTCGGTGGAGATGCCCGGGGTCGGACATGATCACCATGACGCGATTGATTTGGCCGACGACGTGGCACCGGACCTCTCTGTGGAGTTGGCCCGTGACACCATGTCCGGATGGAACTTGCGCGTGGAGACGCAGAACTTCCGTTTCGCGCCGGAACACGCCGGCCAGCCCGATGTTCCAGGCGAAGGCCACGCGCATGTTTATGTGAATGGTGAGAAGATCGCGCGTCTTTACGGCAACTGGCTGCACATACCATTGCTACCGGAAAATGCTCAGATCGAAGTGACGCTGAACAGTAACGAGCACAAGACTCTCAGAATTGACGGGGTGCCGATTTCGGCCGTTTTCTCTG
>NZ_BAABWV010000011.1:0-174593 GCF_040365005.1 Aquicoccus sp. SU-CL01552
GATGGATAACGGCGTCCCGCCCCGCAAAGAGCCACGCGCCCGGAAAAGAGAACGCGGGACGTGGATCGGCGCGCAGGCACAATATGTCGCGATACCACACCACCATTGTCTCAACCTGGGTGGTCTGGATGTTAACCTGGTCAAGCCTGCGCACCTGCATATCAGAAGCCTTCCATGAGCTATCCCCTGAAATTCGGACAGTGACGTAAGCTACGATTTGCAGTCTGCTGATCTTCGACGAAAAGGAGATCAGAGATGTCGAAACTCAAGCAACACGCGCTTGAGTTCAAGGCGAAGGTTGCGCTGGAAGCCCTGAAGGGCGAGGGTTGGGGGGGGACCGTCGCGCCAGTGGCGCGGCGTAAGCCAGAACAACGCGGCCGAGCTGGCGAGCTGGTTCGGGGTGCATCTGTTACCGGCAGGTGTTTGCATGCAAACACCGAGAGGCGACGATAATCCATCAATGGAAGCGTGCCCTGCTCGAAGGCGCATCGGGCGTGTTCGAGCGCGGAGGGCGCAAGAAACCCGAGATAGACGAAGAGCAGGTGAAGGAGCTACACGCCAAGATCGGGGAGCTGGCGGTGGTCAACTCTTTTTGGGAACGAAAGCTGAAGCCCTGGGGCGGGAAGTGAGGCGCGGCATGATCGAGCCCGCCGCCCCCCCGGAGCTGTCCATCGGGCAGCAGTGCAAGCTGCTGTCGATCGCGCGCTCGTCCTTCTACGACACGCCAAAGGGCGAGACCGAACGGAACCTCGACCTGATGCGGCGGATCGACGAGCAGTTCCTGGAGACGCCGTTCTTCGGTGTTCGGCAGATGACCTGGCACCTGCGCAACGACGGACACTTCGTGAACGGGAAGCGGATACGCCGGTTGATGCGGCTCATGCGGAAATCGCCGAGATATTGCGCGGGATTTCAGACGCGATGCGCGAGCCGGAGAAAGACGACTACCTCGAAGTGCAGCGGTTCACGCGTTGGACAACTCTATGCCCACGCGCTCCGGTATCGCCCCCGAATGCAACTGGGACGTTCCGATCCTTAGACAGCTGCATATTTCGCCGCGACAGAAGCGAGTGACTGGATCAGCGAAGCTGCGCAGCAGCATTGCAGGTGATCTGAATGGCCGCTATGGGCCGTTCTCTCCCACAGGCCTACAGTCCATGGCGACCTCCTCAATCTCCGAAAGCTTGCCTTGAAGGCGCACGACCATTTCGGCGATCACAGTGCTGCTCTCTTCGATTTTGGGGACCTGGTTCAGTAGGTCTGGAAGGGACGAGACGCTTCCATCACGGCTTCTATTGAATTGAACCATAGGAATGGATCCAAGCGCCAACCATGGGATCTCACAGCTATTTACAGTGTATCGATTTCGAGCCATTACCGCTAAAATCCGGCTTTGTGGGTTATCTTTGGAACGCAAAATGAGCTACAAAAAACCAGTCGTGATACTGGCGAAGGAATTCGGTGAGCGCCTCGCAGCCTTTCGTTTGTCCTGCAATCTGAGGCAGAGCGATATCGCTTCGAAAGCAGGCGTCTCGCGTGGTGTGATCGTCCGCCTCGAGGCCGGCGAGGGAGGGACGATCGATAGCCTGATCCGGATCATGAAAGCCATGGATATCGAAGAGAGGCTCAACTGGCTTGTACCGGACGGCAGGATAAGCCCGTTGGACCCGAGGAGCGAGTTACGCCAGCGCGCACGCCCTCTCCCTGACGAAAACAAGAAAAACGAACCTTGGTCCTGGGGAGACGAGTGATGGTCATGATCCCGCGTATAAATCAAAAGCAGAGACTGATCGGTGCTGTTTTCTGGGGGCGGGTCGGGGGTAAGAGTTCGGTGAGTTCCAATCTCCGAACTGACGCGCGGACGCCACCCTTGTACCAACGCGTCATCATGGAAAGCTTGGAGGCGGTGAGGATCTTGCGCGCGCTGCCCAGGCTGAATCTGCCAGAATGAGAGCGAAGAGCCGCCTCTCCACCGATAGTCGCTCGACGTCGGGGTCATCGCTCCCCGCGTTTCCCGGCGGGCCGTTCCGGTTCGTCGCCCTGGACGTGGAAACCGCGAACCATGATCGCGGCAGTATCTGCCAGATCGGCGTGGCTTGCGTTCTTCCGGACAACGCGATCCGGACCTGGATGACCTACGTCGACCCTCGGACAACCCATTGGGTATTTTCCGGCCTGCACGGGATCACCAACGCCACGGTCACCAGGGCCCCCACATTCGCCGAAGCGCTTCCCGTGCTGCGACAGGCCCTCGATGGCCATACCGTCTATCAGCATTCAGGGTTCGACCGCAGCGCGATCCGTGCCGCTTGTGCCACAGTTGGGTGCGAGGAGCCTGTTTGGGACTGGCAGAACAGCGTCAGCGTCGCCCGCCGGGCATGGCCGGAGCTGAAAGGCAACGGCGGCCATGGGCTGGCTTCGCTGAAGGCCCATCTCGGCCTGAGTTTCGAGCATCACGACGCCGGCGAGGACGCCCGCGCTGCCGCCGAGGTTGTCCTGCGTGCAGAAGGTCTAAGGACGTCCGCACGATGACCGGCGTGCCTGGTTGGGCGATCGGATTGTGCCCATTGGCGCCCGGACCAGTCTGGCCCCTTACCGGATCGCATTTGTCCGGTCGAACCGACCCAAGGCGCCAGTCCGCGCCGCCGTAGCCATATTTGCGAACGAGGGAGACAAGGCATCACGACGAGGCTACCGGAGCTTGCGGTGATTTTCATGGGCAATGGCGGAATCCAGGAGATCAGGATCGGAGGGCGAAGATCTTGACGCCCATGCAATATTGACTGCGAACAGAGACGCACAAAACACCGCTAAACGGCTTTCCTCGCCTAAGTTATTGATAATTAAAAGATACAGTCGTTTTCCACATTCTCGCGGCGCGAAAAAATATGCGCGCCGCGAAAAAATACGCGCTCACCTACACGCCCTCAGAAATCCAGGTTTTCCACGCTCAGCGCGTTTTTCTGGATGAATTCTCGGCGCGGCTCCACGACGTCACCCATCAGCTTGGTAAAGAGGTCGTCCGCTTCGGCCACGTCATCGACCTTGACCTGCAGCAGCGTGCGCGCTTCGGGGTCCAGCGTGGTTTCCCACAGCTGCTCCGGGTTCATTTCGCCCAGCCCCTTGTAGCGTTGCAGGGTCAGGCCCTTTTCGCCCTCGTCCAGGATCGCCTTGAGCAGGCCCAGCGGGCCGTAGATGACCTGTGACCGTTCCTTGCGCACCAGTTGTGCCGCGGTGCCATAGATCTCTTGCAGCGACTCGGTCAGGGTGCCGGTGCGGCGCGCCTCGCCCGACCGCAGCATCGGACCGTCCAGCGTGCGCACCTCTTCGACGCCGCGCAGGATGCGGGCCAAACGGATGCCCTTGTCCTGGGTGATCCGGCCCTGCCAGCCGCGCTCATACTCCAGCGCGATCAGGTCGAGCCGCGCCGCCACCCGGTCGGCGACCCCCTGGAGGTCGGCCTCCACCGCGCCGGGCACGAAAGCCCCCGCAATCGCCGCCTGTTCCAGGATGTGCCGCGGATAATGGGTGGGAAAGGCATCGAGCACGCGACGCAGCTGCCGCGCCTCTTCCACCACCCGCTTGAGGTCGTGACCGACGATCTCTTCGCCCGTGCCCAGGCGCAGAACCGCACCATCGACGCCCTGTTCGATCAGGTATTCGTCCAGCGCCGCCTGGTCCTTGAGATAGACCTCGGACTTGCCTCGGGCGACCTTGTACAATGGCGGCTGCGCAATGTACAAATAGCCGCCCTCGATCAGTTCCGGCATCTGCCGGTAGAAGAAGGTCAGAAGCAGCGTGCGGATATGCGCGCCATCCACGTCGGCGTCGGTCATGATGACGATCTTGTGGTACCGCAGCTTGTCGATGTTGAACTCGTCGCGCCCGATCCCGGTGCCCAGCGCCATCACCAGGTTGCCGATCTCCTGGCTCGACAGCATCTTGTCGAACCGCGCCCGCTCCACGTTCAGGATCTTGCCACGCAGCGGCAGGATCGCCTGGGTCCGCCGGTCGCGCCCGGTCTGCGCCGAGCCGCCGGCGCTGTCACCCTCGACAAGGAAGACTTCGGTCTTGGAGGGGTCCTTTTCCGAGCAATCCTTGAGCTTGCCGGCAAGGAAATTCACGTCCATCGCCGTCTTGCGGCGGGTCAGTTCGCGCGCCTTGCGCGCCGCCTCGCGCGCCAAGGCGGCCTCGACGATCTTGCCGACGATGATCTTGGCCTCGTTCGGGTGCTCGCCCAGCCATTCCGACAGCTTTTCGCCAACCAGGTTTTCCACCGCCGGACGCACCTCGGAACTGACCAGCTTGTCCTTGGTCTGGCTGGAGAATTTCGGATCCGGCACCTTGACCGACAACACGCAGGTCAGCCCCTCGCGGGCGTCGTCACCGGTAAAGTTGATCTTTTCCTTCTTGGCGATACCGCTTTCCTGCGCGTATCGGGTCAGCGTCCGGGTCAGGGCCCCACGAAAGCCCGCCAAGTGGGTGCCGCCGTCGCGCTGCGGGATGTTGTTGGTAAAGGGCAGGACATTCTCGTGATAGCTGTCGTTCCACCACATCGCGACCTCGATCCCGATATCGTCCCGCTCTCCGATGACATAGATCGGCTCGGCCATGATCGACGACTTGGACCGGTCGAGGTACTTGACGAATTCCTTGACCCCACCCTCGTAGAACAGCTCGTTTTTCAGCGGCTCTGCCGGACGTTCGTCCTCCAGCAGGATGCGGACGCCGGAATTGAGAAAGGCCAGTTCGCGCAGGCGTTTCTCCAGCGTTTCAAAGGAGTAATCGAGGTTGGAGAAGGTCTCGGTCGAGGCGAGAAAACGCACCTCGGTTCCGGTGCGGTCGCCGCAATCGCCCACGACCTTCAGATGCTCGGTGCATTCGCCATGCTCGAACCGCGCGACATGCTCCTTGCCGTCGCGCCAGATCCGCAGCTCCAGCCAGACCGAAAGCGCGTTGACCACCGACACGCCGACCCCGTGCAGACCGCCCGACACCTTGTAGGAATTGCTGTCGAATTTGCCGCCCGCGTGCAGCTGGGTCATGATGACCTCGGCCGCCGAAACGCCCTCTTCCTCATGGATGCCAACCGGAATCCCGCGCCCATTGTCCGAGACCGACACGCTGGAATCCGGGTGGATCTTCACCGCCACGTGGTCGGCGTAACCGGCCAGCGCCTCGTCGATGCCGTTGTCAACGACCTCATAGACCATGTGATGCAGGCCCGAGCCGTCGTCGGTGTCACCGATATACATCCCGGGGCGTTTGCGAACCGCCTCCAACCCCTTGAGAACCTTGATGGATTCGGCGCCATATTCGGCCGGCGCCTGATTGCCTTCGGCCATCGCGAAGTTCCTTTGTATTTTTGTGATTTTATACGATTCCTAGGGGGGAATGTCACGTCCCCGCCCCATATTTTGTGTCATGCAAAGGGCAGGTTCAGACCGACACAGATCAGCAGGAACCCGGCCCCCAGATTGAGCCGCCGCAGCGCCGATGGCGCGGTGAGGACCTGCGGCATCCGGTCCACCACGAAGGCAAAGCAGAGATCGCCCGGCGAGAGGGTCATCGCGCCCGCACCTCCGACAGCCCGCCGTGATCCGCCACCTCCAGGTACTGCGCCCGCTCGCCCAGTTCGGCAAACAGCTCGGGGCCGGTGCCGGTCATCCAGGCCTGCGCCCCCAGCGCGCAGATCTCGTCGAACAGCGCCGCCCTCCGCCCGGCGTCCAGATGCGCGGCCACCTCGTCCAGCAGCAGGATCGGCGCATCGCCGTCGCGCGCAGCCAGCGCCCGGGCATTGGCCAGGATCAGCGAGACCAGCAGCGCTTTTTGTTCCCCGGTGGAGCAATCGCGTGCGGCCACCCCCTTGGCGGCATAGATGGCATCGAGGTCGGCGCGATGCGTCCCGACCAGGGTGCGACCGGCGGCGAGGTCGCGCGGGCGGCTACCGGCCAGCGCGGCGCGCAGCGCCTCCTCGCTCTGCGGCATCTCCCCCTCGGCCTGCACCAGGGCCAGTTCCGCCACCGGGAAACCCGTCTCCGCCTCGGCCTGCGCCGTGGTCAGCCGCTCCAGCGCCGCCGCCCGCGCCTGGTGGATCGCGATCCCGGCCCGCGCCATCTGCGCCTCCAGCGCGCCGTACCAGGCGGCGTCGCGGACCTGGTCCCGGAGCAACCTGTTGCGGTCGCGCATCGCCTTTTCATAGGCGAGTGAGGCCTCGGCATGGGCGGGATCGAAACTCATCACCAACCGATCGAGGAATCGCCGCCGCCCATCCGCCCCCTCGGTCCACAGCCGGTCCATCGCGGGGATCAGCCAAACCACCCGCGACAGCCGCCCCAAATCGATCTGCGTTGCCGGTTTTCCGTCGATGCGCACCTGCCGTGCGGCGCCGCTCTCGGACCAGGTCTCGATCTCGTGGGGGCGGCCCCCGGCCCGCAGCCGGCCGGTCAGCTTCCAGCCCAGACTCTCGGGGCGCCGCGCCATCTCACCGGCGCTGGCCCGGCGCAGGCCGCGCCCGGGCGAAAACAACGATACCGCCTCGAGGATGTTGGTCTTGCCGGCGCCGTTGGGGCCGTATATCGCGACCGGCCGGCCGTCGCCCGCGATCCGCGCGGTTCGGTGCGACCGGAAATGCGACAGGGTCAACTCGGTCAGGGCAAGGGACATGGCGGCCCCTTCTTCTCTTTGAAAGTACTCCCGCCGGAGGCGTCGGCGGCGCCGATCACACGCGCATCGGCATGACCACGTAGACGGCGCTTGTGTCGCTGCCTTCGCGCATCAGGGTCGGGTCTCCGGAGGAGTTGAACATGAATACAGCGTTCTCGCGATCCACCTGGCTGGCGATCTCGAGCAGGTATTTCGCGTTGAACCCGATCTCCAGCCGCTCGTCGTTGTAGGCAACCGCCAGTTCCTCTTCCGCCGCACCGCTGTCGGGGGCGTTGACCGAGAGAACCAGCCGGTCCTCGTCAAGCTGCAGCTTGACCGCGCGCGAGCGTTCCGAGCTTACTGTGGCCACCCGGTCGACCGCCTTGGCAAAATCCGCGGCATCCACTTCCATCCGACGGGTGTTGTTCTGCGGGATCACCCGCGAATAGTCGGGGAAGGTGCCGTCGATCACCTTGGAGGTCAGGGTCAGGTCGGGGGTGGCAAAGCGCACCTTGGTCTCGCTGACCGAAACCGCGATCTGCATGTCGTCGTCATCCAGCAGCTTGCGCAGCTCGGCCACTGTCTTGCGCGGCACGATCACACCCGGCATGTCCTCGGCGCCGGCCGGAAGATCGGCGTCGATCCGGGCCAGACGGTGACCGTCGGTGGCCACGCAGCGCAGCACCTTGCCGTCCTCGCCGTCGGCCACATGCATGTAGACGCCGTTGAGATAATAGCGGGTCTCTTCGGTCGAGATGGCGAATTTCGACTTGTCGAACAGCCGCCGCAGCACGGTGGCCGGGGCGGAGAAGTTCGATTGATACTCCGACGAGGCCATGACCGGGAAATCTTCCTTCGGCAGGGTCGCGAGAGAGAAGTTGGAGCGTCCGGCCTCGACCGTGAGCCGCCCGGCGGCGCTGTCGGCGGTGAGGGTCACCAGCGCGCCATCGGGCAATTTGCGGACGATTTCGTGCAATGTGGTGGCGGCCACCGTGGTCGCGCCGGCGCGTTCGACCTGGGCGTTGGCCTTGTCGACCACCTCGATATCCAGATCGGTGGCGCGGAACTGGACCTGGTCGCCCTCGGCCTCGATCAGCACATTCGCCAGGATCGGAATCGTGTTGCGCCGCTCCACCACCGACTGGGCTTGCGCCACGGCCTTCAGAAGCGTGCCACGTTCGATGCTGATCTTCATATTCCCTCACCCTTCGCACCTGCCGGGAGGGGCACACTAGCCGTTTGCCCCTGCGGCACAAGTTTTTTATGGATTTCTCTGCCGGAAAGGCCGGGGCGTCAAGGCCCCGGTGGCCCGGCGGGCGGCATCTGTGGGATTTCCCTGCCGCCCTGCCCCGAGAACCGCCGTTGCCCTAGGCCTCGAGCGCGCGGCGCAGCATCTCCACATCTTCGGCGATCTGGCCGTCGGTCACCTTCAGCTCTTCGATGCGGCGCACCCCGTGCATGACGGTGGTGTGATCGCGCCCGCCGAAGCGGCGCCCGATTTCGGGGAGCGACCGGCTGGTCAGGTTCTTGCACAGGTACATCGCCACCTGCCGCGGCCGGGCGTAGGAACGCACGCGCTTGGGCCCGATGATGTCCGAGAAGCGGATGTTGTAGTAGTCCGAGACCTTGCGCTGGATCTCCTCGATGGAGATCTTGCGCTCGGAGGCGCGCAACACGTCGGCAAGGCAATCCTGCGTCAGCTCCATGTCGATCTCGCGCCCGACCAGGGAGGCAAAGGCGAACAGCCGGGTCAGCGCCCCCTCGAGCACGCGGACGTTGGTGCTGATCCGGTGGGCGAGGAATTCGAGCACCCCGTCCGCGACCTGCAACTCGGGGTAGGAATCGCGGTATTGCAGCAGCTTGCTTTGCAGGATGCCGAGGCGCAGCTCGTAATCGGTCGGGTGCAGATCCACCACCAGCCCGCATTGCAGACGCGAACGCACGCGGTCCTCGAGGTCCTTGATCTCGCCCGGCGCACGGTCGGCCGAGATGATGATCTGCTTGTTCTGATCGACCAGCGCGTTGAAGGTGTGAAAGAACTCTTCCTGCGTGGAATCCTTGCCGGCGATGAACTGCACGTCATCGACCATCAGCACGTCGACCGACCGGAACAGGTGCTTGAAGTCCATCATCTTGCGCTCGCGCAGCGCCTGGACAAACCGGTACATGAACTGCTCGGCGGAAAGGTACAGCACGTTCAGATCGGGTTTCTGTGCCCGCAACTCCCAGGCGATGGCATGCATCAAGTGGGTCTTGCCGAGGCCGACGCCGCCGTAGAGCACAAGCGGGTTGAAGGTGACGGCCCCACCCTCGCTGACACGTCGGGCCGCGGCGTGGGCCAGTTCGTTCGGCTTGCCGACGACAAAGGTTTCAAAAGTGAACCGCGGGTCGAGCGGCGCGGCCTGCAAGGCCTCGGCCAGACCCGAGGCGCCCTCGCCAGCGGCGGCTTTCGCGGCAGCGGGCCGGGTTGCGACCGCAGCCACCGGCGCGGAGTCCGTGGATTCCGGAGCCGCGCCCTTTGCGGCCGGGCGAACCGGCGAATTGGCCGCGACCTGGAATGACAGCCGCTGGACCGTCTCGCCCGAGGTGGCCAGCTCGTACAGAATCAGGTCGGAAAAGTTCTGGTTGACATAGTTGCCCATGAAGCTGGTCGGCACGTTGAAGATCGCGACCCCGTCCTCGAGTTCGGCAAATTCCAGCGGTTCAATCCAGGTTTTGTAGTTGTTCTGACCAACGGTCTTCAAAAGACGTTGTCTCAGCTGACCCCATTTCTCTTGCGTCATTCGGCGCCTCACATTCCGCATCCCCGGCCTTGCGGCCTTTTCTCTGTCATTGACCGGGCAAGCCCGGCAGGATTCACGTCACACGAGGTCCATGCGCCTGCCGCCCATTTCAGGCAGGCGTTACCCCAAAATCGGGGCGTCACAGCAGCGCAGGAACAAGTCCGGGGAAACAGCACCCCGAAGAGAACACCGAAACAGCGCCGCTATACACTCATAGTTCATGACAGGGCCGCACAGCCGAAATTGGCTGACACACAGCAGACCAAACGGAATGAATCGCTTCATTCCCCTCGATATAAGACTCCAAATCGTTCCGATGCCCGTCGGTTCGATCCGAAAGCCGCCTGTCCCCCCAAGCGAGTGAATCGCAGGACTATGGATAGCAAGAGGCGGTGCGGAGCGGCAATGAAACTATGATGTTGACTCAGGCATTGGTCACAAAGAATCTCTCGCAGCTGCGAAATAACCAATCAGCCCAGGCAGGCACGAAAAAAGGCGCCGCGAAGCGCAACGCCTTAATTCAGAACAATTTTAGGTTGTTCCGCTCGCCGTTCAGCCCAGCGCTTTGACGCGGGCCGACAGGCGGGACATTTTCCGGGCAGCGGTGTTCTTGTGGAACACGCCCTTGGTCACGCCGCGCATCAGTTCGGGCTGAACCGCGCGCAGAGCGGCCTGTGCCGCGTCCTTGTCGCCCGATTCGATGGCCTCTTCGGCCTTGCGCAGGAAGGTACGGATGCGCGACCGGCGCGCCTTGTTGACGGCAAAGCGCCGCTCGTTCTGGCGCGCGCGTTTCTTGGCTTGAAGTGAATTTGCCATGTGGTTCTGGCCTTTTCGGGTTCGATTACGTTTCAGATGCGTACAGCCGAACCCGGCCCAGCCACCCCGGTGGGGTGCGATTCTGGCCAAAGCGGGCCGCACGCGCATGTATAGCGGCGCTGATTAGCCAAGTTGGGCGGCTTTGCCAACCGGAAAATCGCGCCGGTGGCAAAGCCCGCCGATTCACTTGTCGCGGAACTGGGCCTGGCGCTTTTCGAGGAAGGCGGCCATGCCCTCTTTCTGGTCCTCGGTCGCAAACATCGAGTGGAACACGCGACGCTCGAACAGGATGCCCTCGCTCAGCGTCGATTCGTAGCTGCGGTTCACCGCCTCTTTCGCCGCCATCGCCGAGGGCATGGATTTCTCGGCGATCTTCTGCGCCGCGCCCATCGCCTCGTCCAGAAGCTTCTTGGCCGGGACGACGCGGCTGACGAGGCCCGAACGCTCGGCCTCTTCGGCCTCCATGAAACGGCCGGTCAGGTTCATGTCCATCGCCTTGGACTTGCCGACGAAACGGGTCAGCCGCTGGGTGCCGCCCATGCCGGCGATGACGCCGAGGTTGATCTCGGGCTGGCCGAACTTGGCGGTATCGGCCGCGATGATGAAATCGCAGGCCATCGCCAGTTCGCAGCCGCCGCCGAGCGCATAGCCTGCCACTGCGGCGATGATCGGCTTGCGGACGCCCGCGACCCGGTCGGTGGCCTCCGCAAACAGGTTCTCGGTGAAGACATCGACATAGCTCTTCTCCGACATCTCCTTGATGTCGGCGCCGGCGGCAAAGGCCTTGTCCGAGCCGGTGATGATGATGCAGCGCACCTTGTCGTTCGCGTCCGCTTCCTTCAGCGCCGCGCAAAGCTCGCCCAGCAGCTGGCCGTTCAGCGCATTCAGAGCCTCGGGGCGGTTCAGCTTGATTAGGGCGACGTGATCGTCCACTTCGACGTTGATCGTCTCGAAGGCCATTTGGCTATCCGCTTTCGCTTGTTGCAATCTGGTGCGATTCCTTACCACGCGCGCCGGGCGGTTCAAGTTATCTTTGGCAGGACGGACAATAGAAGGTTGAGCGCCCCGACTGGACGACACGGCGGATCGTCTCGCCGCAATCCGGGGTGTGACAGGGCGCGCCCTCGCGTCCGTAGACATCGAAGTTGTGCTGGAAATATCCAAGCTCTCCATCGGCTTGCCGGAAATCCTTGAGCGATGACCCACCCGCCGCGATGGCCCGCTCCAGCACGTCGCGAATCGCGGGAACCAGCGACGCGACCCGTGGCGCGGCAATCCGTCCCGCCTTGCGCAGGGGCGAGATTCCGGCCCGGAACAAGGCCTCGCACACATAGATATTGCCCAGCCCGGCAACGATTCCCTGATCCAGAAGCGCCGATTTCACTGGCGTGTTCCGGCCCTGAAAGGCGGCGACCAGATAGCCCTCGTGGAAATCATTGCCCAGCGGCTCCGGCCCCAGCACCGACAACAGCTTGTGCGCCTCAGCCCCGGTGGTGGACATCAGGTCCATCGCACCGAACCGGCGCGGATCGTTGAAGGTGATGCGCGCGCCGTTATCCATGTGGAAGATCACATGATCGTGCTTTTGCGGCGCCGGGTGCTCGTGGACGAAACGCCCCAGCAGGTCGCCCGAGACCGTCATCCGCCCCGACATGCCCAGGTGGATCAGCAGCGTCTCGCCCGAGTCGAGATCGCCCAGCAGGTATTTCGACCGCCGCCGCAGTTGCAGCACGCGGACCCCGGTCAGCCGTTCGGCCATGCGGTCCGGGAACGGCCAGCGCAGATCGGGGCGGTTCACCTCGACCTGTGTCATCACCTGACCCTCCATCACGGGGGCCAGACCGCGACGTACCGTCTCGACCTCGGGCAATTCGGGCATCTTGACGCTCCTCGTGCACCGGGCCGCATTGTGCCTGCCCGCAAGCACCCTATAACAAGGGCGGATCGCAACGAACGGCAAGACCCCATGGTAGACCAGACGGACAAGACCACGCATTTCGGCTTTCAGACCGTGCCGGAAGAGGAAAAGGCCGGGCGCGTTCAGGGCGTGTTCAATTCGGTCGCCTCGAAGTACGACATCATGAACGACGTGATGAGCATGGGCATCCACCGGGTCTGGAAAGACGCGATGATGGATTGGCTGGCGCCGCGCCCCGGGCAGAGGCTGCTGGATGTGGCAGGCGGCACCGGCGACATCTCGTTCCGGTTCCTCAAGCGCGCGGGTCACGGCCATGCCACCGTGCTGGACCTGACCGAACCGATGCTGGTCGAGGGGCGCAAGCGCGCCGAGGCCGACCAGATGGCCGACAGCCTTGATTGGGTGGTGGGTGATGCGATGGCGCTACCCTTTGCCGACAACACCTTCGACGTCTACACGATCAGCTTTGGCATCCGGAACGTGACCCGCCCCGCCGATGCGCTGGCCGAGGCTTACCGGGTGCTGAAACCCGGCGGGCGGCTGATGGTGCTGGAGTTCAGCCAATTGCCCAACCCGGGGATGCAAAAGCTGTACGATCTTTACAGTTTCAACGTCATCCCACGCATGGGCCAGGTGATCGCCAATGACCACGACAGCTACCAATACCTTGTCGAATCGATCCGCAAGTTTCCCGACCAGGAGACGTTTCTGGCGATGATCCGCGCCGCCGGGTTCGACAATGCGAAGTACCGCAACCTGTCGCTGGGCATTGCGGCGCTGCATTCGGGCTGGAAACTGTGAGGGGGCCGCATAACATCTGGCGGCTGATCCGCACCGGCGCCACGCTGGAGCGGACCGGCGCGATGGGCGTGGTGCTCGATGCCTTCGAGGCGCCGCGTGCGGTGCGCATCTTGGCCCATACGCTCGGCAAACCCTTTCAGTGGCTGGGATACAAGGGCAACCCGGAGATGCCGCCGGCCACCCGCGCGCTGACCGCGCTTGGTCCGGCCTATATCAAGTTCGGCCAGGTGCTCTCGACGCGGCCGGATGTTGTGGGCGGCGACCTGGCGCAACAGCTGCGCGTGCTGCAGGACAAGCTGCCGCCGTTTTCCCGCGATGCAGCCATGGCCGAGGTCGAACGCGAGCTTGGCCAGTCGGTCGACGAGCTGTTCACCGAGTTCTCTGAGCCCATCGCCGCGGCCTCGATCGCCCAGGTGCACCGGGCGCGGCTGGCCGATACTGGGCAAGACGTGGCGGTCAAGGTCCTGCGACCGGGGATCGAGCGTGCCTTTCGCCGCGACATCGACGCGTTCTATTTCGCCGCGCGGATCATCGAGTTGTTCGCGCCGGGCGCGCGTCGGCTGCGCCCGATGGACGTGATCACCCATTTCGACGGGGTGGTGCAGGGCGAGCTGGACCTGCGGCTGGAAAGCGCCGCCGCCTCGGAGTTTGCCGCCAACACCGGCGACGACGAAGGCTTTCGCTTGCCGCCGATCCTGTGGAACCATTCGGCGCGCCGGGTGATGACGCTGGGCTGGGCCGATGGCATCGCGCTGGGCGACAACGATGCCCTCGACGCCGCCGGCATCGACCGGGCGGTGCTGGCCCAACGGGTGCTGCAACTGTTCCTGAAACATGCGCTGCGCGACGGGTACTTCCACGCCGACATGCATCAGGGCAATCTCAAGGTCGCCACCAACGGAGACCTGATCGCCTATGACTTCGGCATCATGGGCCATATCGACGAATATACCCGCCGGGTCTATGCCGAGATCCTGTTCGGGTTCATCCAGCGCGACTACAAGCGGATCGCCGAGGTGCATTTCGAGGCCGGCTACGTACCCGCCGACCGCGACGTGGATGAATTCGCCCGCGCGCTGCGCGCGGTGGGCGAGCCGATCTTCGGCATGGATGCCACCCGGATCTCCATGGGGCGGCTGCTGTCCTATCTCTTCGAGGTGACCGAACGTTTCGGGATGGAAACCCGGACCGAGCTGATCCTGCTGCAACGGACCATGGTCGTGGTCGAGGGGGTCTCACGCTCGCTCGATCCGCATATGAACATCTGGGAGGTCGCCAAGCCGGTGGTCGGGGATTACATAAAGCAGTCCATCGGCCCGCGCGCGATGCTGTCCGACCTGCTCAAGACCGCGCGGGTGATGTCGCGGTTCGGGCCGCGCCTGCCGGGACTGGTGGAATCGGCGCTGATCGCCCAGACCCACGACAGCGCGCAGCGGCCAAACAATGGCCCCTCGCCGGTGATCGCCGGCCTGCTTGGCCTGGGCCTTGGCGTCGCGGCGACGGTGGCGGCGGTGGTTCTGCTGGGCTGAGATCGCCGCTAAGAAAAGGGCGCGCCGCCTGTTCGACGCCGCGCCCGGTTTGGTTTCGTCATTGAGGCCGAAGCGGAATCAAATCCGCTCGATCGCCAGCGCGATGCCCTGCCCGCCGCCGATGCACATGGTGATCAGCGCGCGGGACCCGCCGGTGCGCTCCAGCTCGTACATCGCCTTGACGGTCAGCAGTGCGCCGGTGGCGCCGACCGGGTGGCCCAGCGCGATGGCGCCGCCGTTCGGGTTGACCTTGGCCGGGTCGAAGCCAAGCTCGTTGCTGACTGCCAGCGCCTGCGCGGCAAAGGCCTCGTTGCTCTCGATCAGGTCGAAATCCCCGGCCGAAAGCCCGGTCTTCTTGAACAGGTTCTGCACCGCCGGGATCGGACCGACGCCCATCACCTCGGGCCGCACGCCGGCATGGGCATAGCCCAGTACGCGCGCCTTGGGCTTCAGCCCGGCATGATCCGCCGCCGCCGCCGTCGCCAGCACCACCGCCGCGCCGCCGTCATTGATGCCCGAGGCGTTGCCGGCGGTGACGGTGCCGTCCTTCTTGAACACCGGGCGCAGGCCGGCCAGCCCCTCGGCGGTGGTCTGCTTGGGGTGCTCATCGACCTTGAACTCGACCATGTCGCGCTTGACCTTGACCTCGACCGGCGTGATCTCGCGCTCGAAATAGCCGGCCTCGATTGCCTTGGCAGCGCGAAGCTGGCTTTCCAGCGCGAATGCGTCCTGTGCCTCGCGGCTGATGCCATGCTCATCGGCGACGTTCTCGGCGGTGACGCCCATGTGGCCGTTGCCGAACGGGCAGTTCAGCGTGCCCAGCATCATGTCGAGCGATTTCACGTCGCCCATCTTCGCGCCCCAGCGGGCCTGCGGCATGATGAAGGGGCTGCGCGACATGCACTCGGCACCACCGGCAAGGGCGAACTCCGCATCGCCCAGCATCAGGGCCTGTACCGCCGACACGATCGCCTGCGCGCCCGACCCGCACAACCGGTTGACGTTCATCGCGGGCGTTCCGCTTGGAACCCCGGCCTGCATCGCGGCCACCCGCGACAGGTACATGTCGCGCGGTTCGGTGTTGATCACATGGCCAAAGACCACATGCCCGATCTGGGCGCCGTCCACGCCCGAGCGCTCCAGCGCGGCCTTGGCCGCCACGGTGCCAAGCTCGATCGGCGGGGTGCCGACCAGCGCGCCGCCAAAGGTGCCGATGGCGGTGCGGGCACCGTCCAGAATTACGATGTCGGTCATGTATCTCTCCCGAGTCTTGGAATTTGGCGCAGTATGCAGCCGCGGAATGCCGCTGTCTGCCGAAACGTTCCGTAACGCAAGGCGCCCCCGCGCGCCATGCGCCGGACCGTCACGCGAGGGCGGCCGGAACCGATTGACAGATGCGCCGACCCCGGTCACAAATTCCACCATGACGGAAACTGCTGACGACATCCTGTCCCGCCTGCCCGACCGGCTGAAACAGGCCCGCCGCGACAAGGGGCTGTCGCTGGAGGCGGTGGCGCGGCTCTCGGGCGTGTCGCGCTCGATGGTCAGCCAGATCGAACGCGGCGAGTCCAGCCCCACCATCGCCACCCTGTGGAACCTGACCCGCGCCTTGCAGGTGGATTTCGCCGGGCTGCTGGAACAGGACGCGGGCCGCGAACGGATCGACGTTCTGCGCGGTGACGAGGTGCCGCAGATCGACAACATGGGCGAGGGATGCCGCATCCGCATCCTTTCCCCGCCGGAAGAGGCCGGCCGGCACGAGGTCTACGACATCACCTTTGCTTCCGGCGGCAGCCTGACAAGCCAGCCACACCAGCACGGGGCGGAAGAGGCGCTGACCGTGCTGGACGGGCGGGTGCGGGTCACCTCAGGCACGGCAGAGGAGGTGCTGGCCACCGGGGATACCGCCCGCTATCGCGCCGACATCGACCATGCAATTGCCGCCGAAGGGGGCGCCGCACGGGTCTTCCTGATCGTCAAGAACGCCTGACATCACCAGATTTTCCGTTGTAACGGATTTTTATCCGTTTTGACGTACATTCTTCTTGGGGCACCTCCGAACCTGTGCTAGCCTTTCGGCAACCACGGAGGGCACCATGTCGGATCGATTCCTGACCCAGATTTCCCGAACGCTCGCGCAGATCGAGGCCGAGGGGCTGTACAAGCGCGAGCGGATGATCACCTCGCCCCAGGGCGGAGAGATCGATGTGGGCGACGCCCATGTGATCAACCTCTGCGCCAACAACTACCTCGGCCTTGCCGATCACCCCGCCCTGATCGCGGCGGCGAAACGGGCGCTGGACGAGCGCGGCTTCGGCATGGCCAGCGTGCGGTTCATCTGCGGCACGCAGGACATCCACCGCGCGCTGGAGGAACGGCTGGCCGGTTTTCTCGGGATGGAGGACGCGATCCTTTACGCCGCCTGTTTCGATGCCAACGGCGGGCTGTTCGAACCGCTGCTGGGGCCAGAGGACGCGATCATCTCGGACGCGCTGAACCATGCCTCGATCATCGACGGCATCCGCCTGTGCAAGGCGAAACGCTATCGCTATGCCAACTCCGACATGAACGATCTTGAGCAGCAGTTGCAAAAGTCGCGGGCCGCGGGCGCGCGCCACATCATGATCGCCACCGACGGCGTGTTCAGCATGGACGGCCACCTGGCCAAACTACCCGAGATCCGTACGCTGGCGGATCAATACGGCGCGGTGCTGATGGTCGACGATTGCCACGCCACCGGCTTCATGGGGCCGAACGGGGCCGGCACGCCGGATCACTTCGGCACCAGCGTCGATATCCTGACCGGCACGCTGGGCAAGGCATTGGGCGGCGCCATCGGCGGCTATACCGCCGGGCCGCGACCGGTGATCGACCTGCTGCGCCAACGCTCGCGGCCCTACCTGTTCTCCAATTCGCTGCCGCCCGCCGTGGTGGCCGCCGGGATCGAGGCGATCGGACTGATCGAGGCGGGCGAGGCCCTGCGCAATCGTCTGCACGACAACGCCGCCTATTGGCGCGCGGGGCTGGCCGGGCTGGGATTTGACCTGCTGCCGGGCGAACACCCCATCGTGCCGGTGATGCTGGGCGAGGCGAAACTGGCGCAACAGATGGCCGCGCGGCTGTTCGACGAGGGGGTCCATGTCTCGGGATTCTTCTACCCGGTGGTGCCCGAGGGACAGGCGCGCATCCGCACCCAGATGAACGCCGCCCTGACGCGCGACGAGCTGGACCGCGCGCTTGCCGCCTTCGAGGCGGCGGGCAAGGCCTGTGGTGTGATCCGATGACCCGGACCATGAAGGCGCTGGAGAAATCGTATCCCCGCGAGGGGCTGTGGCGGGTCGAGGCCCCGGTGCCCGAGATCGGCCCGGACGACGTGCTGATCAAGGTGCGCAAGACCGGCATCTGCGGCACCGACGTGCACATCTGGAACTGGGACGACTGGGCGCAGCACACCGTGCCGGTGCCGCTGATCACAGGGCATGAATTCGCCGGCGAGATCGTCGCGCTGGGGCGCAATGTCGACGACCTCGAGATCGGCCAGCGCTGCAGCGGCGAGGGGCATCTGATCGGCCACCTGTCACGGCAGGCCCGCGCCGGGCGGTTCCACCTGGACCCGGAAACGCGCGGCATCGGCGTGAACGAACAGGGCTGTTTCGCGGAATACCTGAAACTGCCGGCCTTCAACGTTGTCCCCCTGCCCGATGCGATCCCGGACGAGATCGGCGCGATCCTCGATCCGCTGGGCAACGCGGTGCACACCGCGCTGAGCTTCGACCTGGTGGGCGAGGACGTACTGATCACCGGCGCCGGACCGATCGGCATCATGGCCGCCGCCGTGGCCCAGCACGTGGGCGCGCGGCACGTGGTGATCACCGACGTGAACCCCTATCGCCTGGCGCTGGCGGAAAGGGTCACCGATGTCGTCGCGGTGAATACGGCAGAGACCGATCTGCGCGACGTGATCTCGGACCTTGGAATGAAACAGGGCTTTGACGTCGGGCTGGAAATGTCGGGCAACCAGGTCGCGCTGGAACAGATGGTCGAGGCGCTGGTGATGGGCGGGCGCGTCGCCATGCTGGGCCTGCCACCGGGCAAATCGCAGGTGGACTGGCGCCGCATCGTGTTCAAGGCGTTGACGATCAAGGGGGTCTACGGACGCGAGATCTTCGAGACATGGTACAAGATGATCGCCATGCTCGAAGACGGGCTGGACATCACCCGCATCATCACGCACCGCTTCGGGGCGGAGGCGTTCGAACAGGGGTTCGCCGCGATGCGCTCGGGCCAGAGCGGCAAGGTGGTGCTGGACTGGACCGGGTGAGGGGGCGCTGCCCCGTCTCCTGCGGAGACTCCCCGGGATATTTCGAGTGAAAGGAAGATCCGAGACATGGCATTGACGTCGATCCTTGACGCAATCGGAAACACGCCGGCGGTCTGGCTGGACCGGCTGGTCGCGGCGCGCGGGCTGGAGGGGCGGATCCTGGCCAAGCTGGACTACCTCAATCCCGGCTTTTCCAAGAAGGACCGCGCGGCGATGGGCATCATCGAGGCCGCCGAGGCCAGCGGTGCGCTGGCGCCGGGACAGGTGGTGGTGGAACTGACCAGCGGCAACATGGGCACCGGCCTGGCCATTGTCTGCGCGATCAAGGGCTATCCTTTCGTGGCGGTGATGAGCCGGGGCAACTCGCCCGAACGGGCGCGGATGATGGCCGCGCTGGGGGCCGAGGTGGTGCTGGTCGACCAGGCGCCGGGATCGGTGACGGGCGAGGTTTCGGGCGCCGATCTGGCCCGGGTCGAGACAGAGGCGCAGCGGATCACGCAGGCACGCGGGGCCTTTCGTGCTGACCAGTTCGGCCATCCGGGCAACGCGGCGGCGCATGAGGAAACGACCGGACCGGAACTGTGGGCGGATTCGGATGGCACGCTGACGGCGTTTGCCGATTTCGCCGGCTCGGGCGGCACCTATGGCGGCACGATCCGGGCACTGAAGGCACGCAACCCGGACCTGCGCGGCTACCTGGTCGAGCCGGAGGGCGCGGCGGCGCTGTCGGGCCAGGCGGTGTCGCAACCGGGCCACCCGATCCAGGGCGGCGGTTACGCGATGGCCGCGCTTGACCAACTGGCTGGCGCGCCAGTGGATGGCTATCTGGCCATCAGCGGCGAGACGGCGCGGGAGACTGCCCGCGCACTGGCCCGCGAAGAGGGAATCTTTGGCGGGTTCTCCGGCGGCGCCAACGTGGCCGCCGCGCTGGAATTGCTGGCGGGGCCGGAACAGGGCGGCGTGATCGGGGTGATCATCTGCGACAGCGGGCTGAAATACCTCTCGACCGACCTCTGGCCCTAAGGGGTCAGCGGCACCCGCCCCGCGTCGGTGAGCAGCCAGCAGTCGCGCCCCTCGAACACCGCCGGATGCACCGGGCGGCCGTATCCGGCACCGCCGTCAAGGTCGACGCGATTGCCGAAGTGTTGCGGGTACTCCAGCGCGGTATGACCGTGCACCACCAGCCAGGAATGCGGACGCGGGTCATCAAGGAACGGGTCGCGAATCCAGATCAGGTCCTCCGGATCCTGCGCCTCGAGCGGCACGCCGGGCCGAATGCCCGCATGAACGAACAGCAACCCGTTGCGTTCGACGTGGCGCGGCAACCCGTCGAGAAACGCCAGGTGTTCCGACGGCACGGCCTCATGCGCGGCGGCGCACAGCTCCGGCAGGGGCATGTCGTCAACGGCCGCCACCCCGTAGGAGGCCAGCGTTGCCAGCCCGCCGACGCGCGGATGGGTCCAGGTCACGCGGGACTTGATCCGCGCGTTTTCCTCTGTCGCGTCCACCAGGAACCGGCGGAACATGTCATCATGATTGCCGCGCAGGACCTGCCAGGGCCGACCAGCCGCCTGCCCCTGTATCAGCCGGTCGATCACGCCGCGGCTGTCGGGGCCGCGATCCACAAGATCGCCGAGGAAAACGACCCTGGCCTCCGGCCCGCCATCGGCGGCGATCAGGGCAAGGGCGCGATCAAGTTGATCGAGGTGTCCGTGGATATCGCCCACGGCATAGATCGGGTCGGTCATGCAAGCGGTCCTTTCGGCTGTCTTGATGCCCGAACCGCCCGGCGACGAAAAGGGGTGATCGGCCGCATCCCCGACGAGGATGCGGTCGGGCGCTACTGCGGATCAACGGAATCGGTCGCCAGAACGCGCCTGGCTTCAGGCGCCCGCGACGAAATGGCCGAGCCAACAGGGATGAACCTCAAATGAACGGATTCGCGCGGCGCCCTCACGACGCCCTTCGAGGCGGACCCGGCACGCAAGGCCCGCCCGCGTCTTAGCGACGCGGCGGGGGCATTTCCCTTGGGCACACAGGGTGGATAGAACCTATATCGCTGCAAACGATGCGGGCCGCGCTGTGGCCCGCGCGTCCTGGCGACAAGGGGGGAGTCTTATGTCGGGAACGATCTCGTATATTACCGGCGGCATCCGGCGGGGGGCGCTTTGGGCCATCCTCGCCCTTGGTGCCGGTCCGGCGCTGGCCGATGTGCTGGAAATCCAGCCGGTGGCGCCAGATGTCTGGGCGCTGATCGGGCCGATGGACCAACGCGATTCCGAGAACCTCGCCAACAACGCCACCTTCGGCTTGGTCGAGACCGCCGATGGCGTGGTGCTGATCGATCCCGGCGGGTCATGGGCCGGTGCGGCGATGATCGACGCGGCCATCGACAAGATCACCGATGCGCCGGTCACCCATGTGATCGACTCCGGCGGGCAGGATCACCGCTGGCTCGGCAATGGCTATTGGCAGGCACAGGGGGCCACCGTGATCGCCTCCGAGGCCGCCGTCGCCGACCACGCGGATCGCGGCTCGATGCAGATGACAGCGCTGGCCGGTTTCCTCGGCGACCGGCTGGCGGGGACCGTGCCGGCCTATGCCGATGTCCGGTTTGCCGACAGCCATACATTGGAGGTGGGCGGGCTGACATTCGAGATCACCCATGCCGGTCAGGCCCATACCCCCGGTGACAGCTTTGTCTGGCTGCCCGCGCGCGACGTGATGTTCACCGGCGATATCGTCTATGTCGACCGGCTGCTGGGGGTCGGGCCGCAGTCCAACGTGAAAAGCTGGATCTCGGTGTTCGAGGCGATGGCGGCGCATGCCCCAGCGCATCTGGTGCCCGGCCACGGCCCGGCCACGACGCTGGAGCGCGCACGCGCGGATACCTATGATTACCTCGTCAACCTGCGCAGCCGGATCGGCGCCCTGCTGGAGGAAGGCGGTGACATCATGTCGGCGCCGAAAATCGACCAGTCGGCGTTTTCCGGGCTGGCCCAGTTCGAGGCGATGGCCGGGCGCAATGCCCAGGCCACCTATGAAGAGATGGAGTGGGAATAGGGCGCCGCGCCCGTCCTGACCCGAAATGGGAGAGCACGCCATGGGATGGATGGACTTCGTCGCCGCCTTCGCGGTGTTCCTGCTGAGCCATTCGCTGTTGCTGCGCCCGCCGATCAAGGGGCCGCTGGTCGTGCTGTTGGGTGCGCGGGGCTTCACGCTGGCCTACTCGCTGCTGTCGATCCTGATCCTCGCCTGGTTGATCCGCGCGGCGGGCGAGGCGCCTTGGGTCGGGGTCTGGCCCCGGGCGACATGGCAAACCCATGCGACGCTGACCTTGATGGCGCTGGTCTGCCTCGTGCTGGCGCTCGGCCTCGGTCGGCCCAACCCGTTTTCCTTCGGGGGGATGCACAACGAGGCATTCGATCCCGACCGCCCCGGCGTGGTGCGCTGGGTGCGGCACCCGGTGCTTCTGGCGCTGGCGCTCTGGGCCGGGGCGCACCTGTTGCCGAACGGGGATCTGGCACATGTACTTCTGTTCGGGATGTTCGCCGGGTTCGCGGTGATGGGCATGGGCCTGATCGACCGGCGCAAACGGCGCGAGATGGGGGCGGAGCACTGGCAGGCGCTGCGCGCGCAGGTGGCCGCCGCGCCGCTGGTCGCGGCGCCGCAAAGCTGGGCGATGCTGGGGATACGGCTGGCACTGGGCGTGGCGGGCTATGGTGCGCTGATCGCGCTGCATCCGTCGGTGATCGGCGTCTCGCCGCTGCCGTGAGGGGGCGCAGCTACCAGGGGATCGGTTCGCCGGCCCAGTCGAGAAACCCGCCGGTGTCCTCGGGGGGCAGCCCGTCGATCACCCGCAGCAGGGCCTGCGCGGCCTGTTTCGGCGTCACGGTGGGGTGACCGCCGGCGAAGCGCCGGGTCAGCTCCGTTTCCACCGTGCCCGGATGCAGGCAGGTGACGCAGGCGCGCGGGTGGCTGCGCGCCAGTTCGATGGCGGCCCCGTGGATCAACTGGTTCAGCGCCGCCTTGGAGGCGCGGTAGCTATGCCAGCCGCCCAGCCGGTTGTCACCGATCGAGCCGACCCGCGCCGAGAGCGCGGCAAAGACCGAGGGGCGATCGCGCGGCAACAGGTGCAGCGCGTGTTTCAGCACCAGCATCGGCCCGATGGCGTTCACCGCGAATTGCGCCGCCAGCGCCCCGGCCGTGACCTGACGGATCGATTTTTCCGGCCGGTGGCCGTCGGCGGCAAGAACGCCCGTGGCGACAAGGACCAGCTCCTGCGGCGCGGTGAGCTTCCCCAGCACCCGTTCGATCGAGGCCTCGTCGGTAAGATCGAGCCCGTCGGCGCGCCGCGACAGCCGGGTAACGCAGGTGCCGCGCGCCGCCAGCGCATCGGCCAGCGCGCCGCCGATCCCGCCCGAGGCGCCGATGATCACAGCCGTTTCCATGACGCTCAGCTATGGCGGTGCGAAGCTGTGTCAAATTCGCTGTGCGACGGCGCCCGCGCCCTCTGGGCAATTCGCGCCCCGGATCGGGGAATCCCGGACGCAAATCGTACGAAACCGGATGGTGCGTGCGTCTACTCTGCCGCCAGGTGCTTCTCGCCCCGAGCATGGGCCAGCGCGATCTGTTTCTGGCGTTCGCGAAAGCGCGCCTTGTCCGCCTCCGAGGTCTCGTCGATGCACAGGTGGCAGGAGACGCCAGCCTCGTATTCCGGGCGGGCCTTGTCCTCGGGCAGGATCGGGCGGCGGCAGCCGTGGCAGAGCTCATGCGGGCCCTCTTTCAGCCCGTGGCCGACCGACACCCGGTTGTCGAAAACGAAACACTCGCCCTGCCAGGTGCTGTCCTCTTCAGGCATCTCCTCGAGATAGCGCAGGATGCCGCCCTTGAGGTGATAGACCTCGTCCACCCCCTGACCCAGCAGGAAGTTGGTGGATTTCTCGCAGCGAATGCCGCCGGTGCAGAACATCGCGATCCGCTTGTTGTGGAAACGGTCCTTGTTCTCTGCCCACCAGGCGGGAAAATCGCGGAAACTGTCGGTTTCGGGATCGACCGCGCCTTCGAAGGTGCCGATCGCCACCTCGTAATCGTTGCGGGTGTCGATCAGGGCCACGTCGGGGCTGCGGATCAGGTCGTTCCAGTCCTGCGGCTCGACGTAGTGGCCGACGCGGGCGCGCGGATCGACGTCCGGCTGGCCCATGGTCACGATTTCCTTCTTCAGCCGCACCTTCATCCGGGCAAAAGGCGGATGGTCGCTGACCGCCTCTTTCCACTCCAGGTCGGAACAGCCGGGAAGCGCGCGGATATGGGCAAGCACCGCGTCGATGCCGGCGCGGGGGCCGGCAATGGTGCCGTTGATCCCCTCGCGCGCCAGAAGCAGCGTGCCCTTGACCCCTTGCGCGAGGCAGAGATCGAGCAGCGCCGACCGCAGCGCGGCGGGATCGGCGAAACGGGTGAAGTGATAAAGCGCGGCAATCGTGTACATGGGCGCGGATTTAAGCGGTCTGGCCGGCCTGGGCAAGTGCGCAGATCGGCGCGGCCATTGACTAGGGCACGGCGGCTTTCTACCCCTTGGGCAAAGGAGAGCGACCATGACCCATGCCCTGATCGTCATCGACGTGCAAAACGACTTCTGCCCCGGCGGTGCGCTGGCAGTGCCCGAAGGCGATGCGGTGGTCGATCCGATCAACGCGATGATGCCCGATTTCGACGCGGTGATCCTGACGCAGGACTGGCACCCGGCGGGGCATTCCTCGTTCGCATCGTCGCATCCGGGCACGGCGCCCTATGACATGATCGACATGGCCTATGGGCCGCAGGTGCTCTGGCCCGATCACTGCGTTCAGGGCACGCCAGGCGCCGCGTTTCACCCGCGCCTGCGGGCCGACGGCGACCTGATCATCCGCAAGGGATTCCGGGCCCAGATCGACAGTTACAGCGCCTTTTTCGAGAACGATCACGAGACCCCGACCGGGCTGGACGGCTACCTGCGCAGCCGCGGGATCGAGCACCTGACCATGGTCGGGCTGGCGACCGATTTTTGCGTGCATTTCTCGGCCGTGGATGCCGCGAAGCTCGGGTTCGAGGTCACCGTGCGACTGGATGCCTGCCGCGCCATCGACCTTGACGGGTCGCTTTCCGCCGCGCTCGGGGCGATGAAAGAGGCCGGCGTCACCCTCTCCTGAAGGAATTGTTAACGATCGGCTGGCTAACTGAACCGGGGGGTCAGGTTCAGCCGAAAGGGATCGGCCATGCAATTCGGGGGTGCGGCCGAGGCCGATCCGCTGGTGGAGTTCAGGCACCGCAACAGCAAGGAAGGCCTGTTACTGCGCTATGCGCACGGGCGCGTGAAGAATTTCGGCAGTCGCCAGATCATGACGGTCGCGGGCGGGCTGTTCCTTTGGATGATGAACGGGCCGCTGGCCGGGCTCTCCGCGCTGTCGATCGCGCTGATCGGCGAGTCGGTGGATTGCCTGTACCTGCGCAGCGCCGAGACGCGGCTGAAAGAGGGCGAGGCGCTGGAACGCGTCTATGGCATCAGCACGCTGACCGCCACGATCCAGGCCCTTGCGGTCTCGGTCTGCATCGCCCTGTCCTGGTTCGGAGAAACCACCAGCGCCTCGCCGCTTTTCGCGATCGCCTTTCTGGCCGGCGCGGCGATCAACGGCGGGCTTGTCCTGCCCTATCACCGGGCGGCGGGGACGGTGCGCCTCGTGATCTACGTGACCCTGGCGGGTCTGCTGTTCGTGCTGACCGGGATCATGCACGGGGCGCCCGACACCGTGTTTTCGATGAACGCGGCGGGCACGCTGATGCTGGGGTTCATGGTGTTCTCCTTTCTCGACTATGCGGTGTCCGGGTTTCATCAGCACCAGGCCAGCACCCGGGCGGTGATCGAGAAGAGTGCTGAACTCAAGGCGGTGAACATCGAGCTCGCCGCGCGGCAGAAAGAGGCGCAAAGACTGTCGCTGGTGGCGCGCAATGCCCATGACAGCGTGTTGTTGCTCAACCGCGACGGCCGCATCGCCTGGGTGAATGAGACCTTTACCCGGATCACCGGCTATCTGCCGCAAGAGGCGGTCGGCCGGTTTCCCGGCGACCTGCTGAACGGACCCGAAACCGACCAAAGGGTCGTGGCCGCACTGAATGACGCGCTTGCCCGGGGCGTACCGTTCCGTGGCGAGATCCAGAACCGCAGCAAGAGCGGCGAGACGATCTGGATCGAGACCAACCAGGTCCCGGTGATCGACGCGGCCGGCGAGGTCGACGTGATCGTTGCCATCGAACGCGACATCACCGCCACCAAGCACCACCAGCGCGAAATGAGCCTGGCCCGCCAGGCCGCCGAGGAGGGCGCGCGCGCCAAGTCCGAGTTCCTCGCCACCATGAGCCATGAGATCCGGACCCCGATGAACGGGGTGATCGGCATGGCCGACCTGCTGGTCGAGTCAGGTCTCAATGCCGATCAGCGGGTCTACGCGGAAACCATCCGCAGCTCGGCGCAGGCCCTGCTGACCATCATCAACGACGTGCTCGACCTGTCGCGGCTGGATGCCCGCCGGATGACGCTGGACCCGGTGGATTTCGACCTGAAAACCTGCGTGCAGGAGCCGGTGCGCCTGTTGCGACCGCAGGCGCGCAAAAAGGGGCTGTCGCTGCGGCTCGATTTTGCCGGCGAGGGGGGAGACCGGCTCCATGGTGACGACAGCCGTTTGCGCCAGGTCCTGATCAACCTGATCGGCAATGCAATCAAGTTCACCAGCACCGGCGGCATCGCCGTTCGGGTATGCCGCGCGCCCACCGGGGACGGGATGACATCGCTGCGGATCGAGGTCGAGGATACCGGGATCGGCATCCCGAAGGACAAGCAGGAGCATATCTTTGAACGCTTCGCGCAGGCCGATGCCTCGACCACGCGCGAATACGGCGGCACCGGGCTGGGCCTGACGATCTCGCGGATGCTGGTCGAAGAGATGGGCGGAACGATCGCGGTCCGCTCCGAGCCGGGGTGCGGCGCCTGCTTTGAAATCGCGCTGTGCCTGCCTGCGGCCGAAAGCACCGGCGATGACCGGGCCCGGGATGCCAGTCCGCCGGATGCCGCCGGGCAGACCCTGCTGGCGGGCAAGCGGATCCTCGTGGCCGAGGATGCCGAGGTCAACCGCATCCTGATCGGCAAGTACCTGGGCGGGATCGACCTGCGCCTGGATTTCGCGCATGACGGGCTGGAGGCGGTCGAGAAGACCCTGGAGAGCCGCCCCGACATCGTCCTCATGGACATGTCGATGCCAGGGATCAGCGGGCTGGAGGCGACCCGCCGCATTCGCGCCGCAGCGGTGGCTCAACCGGTGATCGTGGCGCTGACCGCCAATGCCTTCGACAGCGACAGGGAGGCCTGCCTGGAGGCCGGGATGGACGGTTTCCTGACCAAGCCGGTGCGCCGGGCCGAGCTTCTGGCCGGGCTGGTGGCGGTGGCCGAACGGGCGCAATCGGAGCCGGCGCAATGATTTCCCTTGGCCCCGGGGGGCGGTCTGACGTATCACGCTCGGGCATTTATTCACGAGGCCGACCTTGGACATCGCAACGCGCGTCTACAATCACAAGTGGAAGATCGACCCGATCGTCCGCTCGCTGATCGACACCGATTTCTACAAACTGCTGATGTGCCAGTCGGTTTTCCGCAACAAGCCCGACACGCAGGTCGCCTTTTCGCTGATCAACCGTTCGGACAACGTGCCGTTGGCCAAGCTGATCGACGAGGGGGAACTGCGCGAACAGCTCGACCATATCCGCTCGCTCAGCCTGACCCGCGGCGAGAGCACATGGCTGCGCGGCAACACCTTTTACGGCAAGCGGCAGATGTTCCGCCCCGACTTCATGGAATGGTTCGAGGGGCTGCGGCTGCCGCCCTATCACCTGGAGCGGCGCGGCGACCAGTACGAGCTGACCTTCGAGGGCAGCTGGCCCGAGGTGATGATGTGGGAAATCCCCGCCCTCGCCGTACTGATGGAACTGCGCGGCCGCGCGGTGCTGAACGACATGCGGCGGTTCGAACTGCAGGTGCTCTACGCCCGCGCCATGACCCGCGTGTGGGAAAAGATCGAGCGCCTGCGCGCGGTCGGCGGCCCGCCGATCGCCGATTTCGGCACCCGGCGGCGGCACTCCTTTCTCTGGCAGGACTGGTGCGTGCGCGCCATGGTCGAGGGGCTGGGCAAGAGCTTCTCCGGCACCTCCAACTGCCTGATCGCCAAGAACCGCGACCTCGAGGCGATCGGCACCAACGCGCATGAGCTGCCGATGGTCTATGCCGCGCTGGCCGAGACAGACGCGGAACTGGCCCAGGCTCCCTACAAGGTGCTCGAGGACTGGCACGAGGAGCACGAGGGCAACCTGCGCATCATCCTGCCCGACACCTTCGGCTCCAAGGGGTTCCTCGACGATGCGCCCGACTGGCTGGCCGGCTGGACCGGCATGCGCATCGACAGCGGCGATCCGGTCAAGGGTGGCGAGATGGCGATCGACTGGTGGAAGGCGCGCGGCGAGGACCCGCGCAAGAAGCTCATCATCTTCTCGGACGGGCTCGACGTCGAGAAAATCGTCGCCCTGCATGCCCATTTCAAGGGCCGGGTAAAGGTCAGCTTCGGCTGGGGCACGCTACTGACCAATGATTTCCGCGGGCTGGTGCCGAACGACGCGCTGGCGCCCTTCAGCCTGGTCTGCAAGGCGATCAGCGCCAACGGGCGGCCCACGGTCAAGCTGTCGGACAACCCGGAAAAGGCGATGGGCCCCGCGGACGAGATCGCCCGCTACAAGCGCGTCTTCGGCGTCGGCGAGCAGGAGCGGATCAAGGTCGAGGTCTGACGCGCCCCCGATTCTTCTCCTTTTCCGGGCGCTCCCACCGAATCTGTCAGGTGGAGCGCTGCAACCACTTGAAACCAAACCTTTTCTGGCTACGAAATCCTTCGTGGTGAAACAGCTTCGTGTACCAAGTGAAGTTCCACGAATGACATGGGCACTGATCGGTCACGGCAGTGCAAGCGACCATGTTCGGGCTATTCCACCGCCACTTTGGGCGACATCCTGAGCTTCGCTGCGTCATGCTCGGATAGCGGCAATGCGCAGGAAACAATTGCAGATACCGCAAAGGTCTCCGTTTGCGTTAAGACGGTTGGGATAACGTGTCGGTTACAAAAGAACGATCTCGCACGATCAGCCAGAGCGTCGCGCAGGTGATACCGATAGCGATCAACAGAAGGCCGTAGTTGCGGATAAGATCATGCGAGTTGGCGGAAACGATCTGCACGGCGGCAGCCCCCAATAGGGTCCCGCTGAACTGGATCAAGGCCGCAGCCGATCCGGTGTCTTTCGTTTGCTGGTCCAGCAACAGGTTCGCCCCCGGAACCCGAACGATGATGACGGCTATGGTCGTCATGGCGGCCACTGCGGCATATATCCACGCAGAGAGGCTTCCAAATAACAGCATCGCCGCCCCGGCGCAGATCACCACGACGAAACAGCCGAAGATTATCGACTGCACCCGAATGTAACGCGACATCCGCAGGTAGAGCGTGGGCCCGAGGGCGGCGCAAATGGCGTTGAAAGAAAAGATGAAACTGAAGGCCTGCTCAGACAGACCAAAACCGTCGATATAGACATAGGCGGCACTGCCGAGGAACGCCATCAAACACATGGGCACCAGTGAAAACAACAGCAGCAGATAGGCGAAACGCGGGTTCTTCAGGACGACACCCAAGCGGTTCCATGATTTCAGGATCGGGGCCGTGGATCGCTCCACGACAGTTTCGCGATAGAGCGTGACAAGCCCGGCTGCGATACATCCAAACAGGGCGAGGACGACAAACATCGCGTGCCAGGACGCCACCCGCAGCAGGAATGCCCCGAGCACCGGCGCGACCATGGGCGCAATGATGACCAGTGACATCACGGTCGCCATGACCTTTTCACGCTCTCGCCCGTCAAACAGATCCTTGACGATGGAGGTGCCGATGACCGTCACCCCACCGCCCGCGAGCCCTTGCAGGATGCGAAAGGCGATCAAGCCTTCGACGCGGGATGCCACAGCACATAAAAGGCTGGAGGCGATGTAAATCGCGAGGGCGGCAAACAGGATCGGTTTGCGCCCCGTCCTTTCGCTCAACGGCCCCCAGAACAGCATCCCGACCGCGAAGGCGACCATATAGGCCCCAAGGGTCAGGTTGATCATGGCGTGGCTGGTCGAAAACGTGTCGGCCATTTGCGGCAATGCGGGAAGGTAAAGATCCATGGTCAGCGGCGGAAAGGCGCCCAGAACAATCAGTAGGAACAAGGTACCGCGCCGACCCAATCTTGGCTGTTCGATATTCATTTCAACATGTCCTGCTTCTCGGCTACCTCTTGCATCTCTGGCCCCAATTCGAGGGTCAGAGAAAGCCATTATCCCCCTCGTGACGCGTTTCCGATCGCGGCCTGGTGCGTCAGTTGCCGCCTTGCGCGGTGGCCGCCGCGCCGGCCCCGGTGGCGATCTTCAGTGTCGCCCAAGCCTGGGCGGCATCGTTCACCGCAGAGGCGGCCGAGATCCGCGCCGAGGCGGTGTTGCGGTCGGTCTCGAGCAGATCCAGAAGCGTGATCGCGCCGTTGCGGTAATTTTCCTGCGCAAGCGCCAGTGCGCGGCGGTAATCGTTTGCGGCCGTGCGCAACAGCGCCGCCCTCTGGCGAGAACGGGCAAGGTTCGATTGCGCCACCTGAACATCCTCGACCGCATCCAGAACCGCGGCGCGCCAGGTGATCTCGGCCTGTTTCGCCGCCGAGATTTCCGCATCGCGGCTGGCCCTCAGGCTGCCTTGGTTGAACACCGGGAACGACAGCGCTGGCCCGAAGCTCCAGGAACCGGCGCCGTCGCTGCGCCCGATTGCGCCGGTCAGGGACAGCGACGGGTAGAGCGCGGCCTCGGCAACCCCGACCTCGGCCACGGCGGCGGCAAGCGCGGCCTCGGCGCTGCGCACATCGGGGCGGTTGCGCAAGAGGTCCGCGGGAACCCCGGTGCGCGCCCCGCCCGGCGTGCGCAACTGCGCCGCGCCCTTTTGCATCCGGCGCAGGATCGGACCGGCCGGCTCGTTCAGCAGGGTCGCGATTGCATAGACCCTGGCATCGAACAGCGCGGCATATTGCGGCAAGGAGGCGCGCGCGGTGGACAGCAGGGCCTGCGCCTCGGCCAGCTCGTATTCCGTCGCCGCGCCGGCCTCGTACTGGCTGCGCGTGATGTCGACGGTTTCCTCGCGCGCCCTGATCGTGTCGCGCGTCAGGGCCAGCACCTCCTGGTAATAGCGGGCATCCGCATAGGCCGCGATCAGTTCGGCCAGCCAGGCCAGCCGGGCGGTCTCGGCATCTGCCCGCGCCGCGCCCAGAGAGGCAACCGCGCTTTCGCGCTCGCGCCGGATGCTGCCGAACAGATCAATCACGAAACTGGCGCCCAGCTCGGCTGACCCGGTGGTGGAGGTCGCCATGTTGTCCCCCCCGGCGCGCGTGTCCGACGCCGAGAGCGACCCCTCCAGGGCAGAGTTGACCCCGGTTTTGCGCACTTCCGCCTGCGCCTGCCGGATCGCTTCGATGGCGGTCATCACGTCGAGGTTCTGCGCCAGGCCCCGCGCCACCAGCGCGTCGAGCGCGGCATCACCATAGCTGCGCCACCAGGCCTGCGCGGCGACGGCCTCAACGGCCTCGGCATCGCCCCCGACAAAGCGTGCCTGCAACGAGATGTCGGGGCGCTGGTAGTCGGGGCCGACGGCGCAGCCGGCAACGATCAGGCCAAGCAAGAGGAAATGAGGTTTCACAGGTTGGTCTCCACTGGGGCACGCAACAGGGTCGCGGCCTTGATGACAGCGATATAGAAGAGCGGGACCATCACGATCCCGAACAGCGCGGAAAAGACGATCCCGCCAAGCAGCCCGGTGCCGATGGATTTCTGCGCATTGGCCCCGGCCCCCGAGGCCAGCACCAGCGGTATGATGCCAACGCCGAAGGCGAGAGAGGTCATCAGGATCGGGCGCAGCCGGAGACGCGACGCCGAGACCGAGGCCTCGAGCAGGCCCGTGCCCTTGGCGCGCAGGCTCTCGGCGAATTCGACGATCAGGATGGCGTTTCGTGCGGCCAGGCCGATCGTGGTCAACAGGCCGACCTTGAAATAGACGTCATTGGACTGGCCGAACACCCAGGTCGCCACCATGGCGCCGAGGATCCCCACGGGCACGGACAGCATGACCGCGAAGGGCACCGTCCAGCTTTCGTAAAGGGCGGCCAGGCACAGGAAGACCACCAGCGCGGAGAGGGTATAGAGGATCGATTCCTGATTGCCCGAAAGCCGCTCCTGATAACTCAGCCCGGTCCAGGCCGCGCCATATCCGCCGTCGAGATCGGCGGTCAATTCCTCCATCGCGCTCATCGCATCGCCCGAGCTCAGCCCCGCGGCCGCCGCACCAGAGATTTCCAGCGCGCGCGTGCCGCCGTAACGCGACAGCTTGGGGGTGATGGTTTCCCATTCCCGCGTCACGAAGGCCGAAAGCGGGACCATCTCGGAGCTGTCGCTGCGCACGTACCAGTGATCGATATCCTCGGGCTGCATCCGCGCCGAGGCATCTCCCTGCACGATCACCTCGCGCAGGTCGTTGCCAAGGGGGAAATAGTTGACGTAAGAGCCGGCGAACACCGTCGACAACATCGCGTTCACATCCGAGAGCGACACGCCGAGCGCCTCGGCCTTTTGCTGATCGATCGTCATCTTGAGCGAGGGTTCGCTGGCCGCCTCGTTGCCCCGCAGGTTGGTCACACGGCCATCTGCATTGGCGAGCGACACCAGTTTGTCGGCCGCCGCGCTCAGCGCGGCCTGTCCGCTGCCCGACTGGTCCACGAGATACATCGTGAAGCCCGAAGCCGTGCCCAGCCCCGGGATAGCAGGCGGCTGCAGGACAAAGAACTTGCCCAGCCGCGATTGCGCAAAGGCGCCGTTGGTGCGGTTCATCAGGTCGGCGGCGTCCATGCCGGGGCGGTCGTCGTAATCCTTGAGCTTGATGAACAGCATCCCGTAGTTCTGCCCGCTGCCGCTGAAGCTGAAACCGACATTGGAAAACACGCTTTCCACCATGTCCGTTTCGGCCTCCAGAAGATGTGTCTCGAGCGCGGAAATCGCGTGTTCGGTCTGCTGCGTGGTCGCGCCCTGCGGCAGTTCCACGATGGTCATCAGCACGCCCTGGTCCTCGGTCGGCAGGAACGAGGTCGGCAGGCGATCATAGACCCACCAGGCCGAGACCCCCACAGCCGTCAGCACCACCAGCACCCGGAACGGGCGCCGCCCGAGCCGTGCGACCGTGCCGCCATAGCCCGCGGTCAGCCGGTCGAGCGCGGCATTGAACCCGCGCAGCGGCGCGATGGGTTTGCTGTCATGCGCGGGCTTGAGGAGTTGGGCACACATCGCCGGCGTCAGGATCAGCGCCACGAACAGCGACAGCACCATGGCCGAAATGATCGTGACCGAGAATTGCTTGTAGATCACCCCGGTCGAGCCGGACATGAAGGCCATCGGCAGGAACACTGCCGACAGCACCATCACGATCCCGACCAGCGCGGTCGAGATCTCGCCCATGCTTTTCTCGGTGGCGGCCACGGCGTCCAGCCCCTCCTCCGCCATCACGCGTTCGACATTCTCGACCACCACGATCGCGTCATCCACGAGCAGCCCGATCGCCAGCACCAGCGCGAACATCGTCAGCGTGTTGATCGACATGCCAAAGGCGGAGAGCACGCCAAATGTCCCCAGCAGAACGACGGGCACCGCGATGGTCGGGATTATCGTCGCGCGCCAGCTTTGCAGGAACAGCAGGATCACCAGGAACACCAGCACCACCGCCTCGATCAGCGTATGATAGACCTGCTGGATCGACTCCTCGACAAAGGGCGTGGTGTCATAAGGGTATTCGACCGTCACGCCTTCGGGCAGGGCCGAGGACAGGGACTCGACCACGGCCTGCACGCGGGTGGCGGTGTCGACGGCGTTTGCCCCGGTGGCGAGGTTGACGGCGAAACCGGCGGCGGGGTGGCCGTCAAAGCGGCTGGTGCTGCCGTAGTCCTCGGCGCCCAGTTCGACGCGGGCCACGTCCGCCAGGTAAACCGCCGAGCCGTCGCTGTTGGTCTTCAGCAGGATGTTCTGAAAGTCCTGAACCGATCCAAGCTGCGATTGCGCGGAGAGCGAGACGGTGAACTGGTGCCCCTCTGTGACCGGCTGATCGCCCAGGCTGCCCACCGTGATATTGGTGTTCTGCTCGGAGACGGCGGTGGTCACGTCCGAGGGGGTCAGCTGATACTGATAAAGGCGCGCAGGGTCGAGCCAGATGCGCATCGCGTATTCGCTGCCAAAGCTGCTGATCGAGCCAACCCCCTCGGTGCGCTGCACCGCATCCTCGATGGTGCTGCCCAGGATGTCGCCCAGTTCGAGCGAGCTGTATCGGCCATCCTCGCTCACCAGGGCGCCGACCATGAGGATTGAGGTGGTCGAGCGGGTCACCGACACGCCTTGGGCGGTGACGCTGTCGGGAAGCCTGGATTCCACGAGCTGGAGCTTGTTCTGGACCTGCACCTGCGCCATGTCGGGATCGATCGTGTCGTCAAAGGTCAGCGAAACGCTGGCAGACCCTTCGGTCGACGAGGAGGTCATGTAGGTCAACCCGTCCAGACCGGTCAGCCCGTCTTCGATGATCGTCGTGACCGAGTTCTCGACCGTCTCGGCAGAGGCCCCGGTATAGGTCGCGCTGATGCGCACGGTGGTCGGCGCGATGTCGGGGTATTGCGAGATCGGCAGGCTGATGACGCTGAAGGCGCCCACTAGCATGGCGACGATGGCAAGAACCCAGGCAAAGACCGGGCGGTGAATGAAGAACGAGGCCATTGATCAATCCTCTGCGCTGCTGGGCGCGCTGTCTTGCACATTGCCGTCGGCATTGATCGTTGCCGCCACCGGCGTCACGGCCTGACCCTCCCTGAGGGAAGACAGGCCATCCACGATCAGCTTGTCGCCCTCACTCAGCCCCTCGCGCACGATCCAGGCGTTCTGGTAACTGCCCTCATCGCTCAGGGTGATCTGTTTCGCGGTGTCGTCCTCGCCCACGACGAAGACGGCGAGCTGGCCGGAATTGGCCCGCGTGGCGGCCCGTTGCGGCACGAGGATGGCCTGCATCGTGCCCATCACGATCTCGCCGCGCAGGAACATGCCGGGAATGACAATGTGGTGGGGGTTGTCGAACTGGAAACGGACGGTGACCGTGCCGGTGGTCGTGGAGACGGAATTGCCCGGAGTCACCAGCGATCCCGTGCCCCGGTAGATATCGCCGTTTTCCAGCAGCAGGGTCGCCCGCAGGGTGTCATTGCGCGTTACGCTGCCCTCGTGGATGCTCTTGCGAAAGGACAGGATCCGCGAACTGGCTTCCATCATGTCGACATAGATCGGGTCCGAGCGCACGATGGTCGTCAGCTCGTCGCTTTGCCCTGCGGTCACGAGATCCCCGACCGAGACTGTGGACACATCGGCGCGTCCGGCAATCGGGCTTGTCACGGTGGTCCAGGACAGTTCGATCCTGGCGTAGTCAAGGGCCGCCTGCGCGGCGTCCAGGGTCGCCTTGGCCTCGGCGAGGCTGGCACGCGCCTCTTCGACCTCGGCCTCGGTATAGCCGCGCCCCGACAGTTCTTCGGCGCGATCATAGGCCGATTGCGCGACCGGCAAGTTCGCCTGCGCCGTGGCCAGGTCCGCGCGCGCCGAGGCCTCTGCGGCAAGATAGGCAGAGTCGTCGATCCGGAACAGCGGATCACCGACCTTTAGCGGCTGACCCGGCGTATAGAGGATGTCCTCGATCACTCCGCCCACGCGCGGGCGCACCTCGACCTCCTGAAAGGCGACGGCGCGCCCCGGCAAGGTGACGATATGCGGTACGTCCTGCAGCTTGACCTCGATCACGCCGACCTCCATCGGGCCCGATGGAGCGCCCTGGGCACAGGCCATCGACGCAAGGGCCGACAGTACCATCGCGGCCCCCGTGAATTTCCAGATACCGGCTGCCATGACCTTCACATTCCTTGACTGTTTCGTATAGTTGGTGCCGTATACGCACAAATTGCAGACTATGCAAAGGACAATCGGGTGACACTTTCGTTAAGAGAGAGACGGCGACTTCAAACCGCCCGCGACATCCAGCGGGCGACGTTGAAACTGGCGCTGGCCGAAGGGCTGGATGCGATAACGACGGATGCGATTGCCGCGGCAGCCGGGGTCAGCACGCGTACCTTCTTCAACTATTATCCCAACAAGGAAGCCGCCGCGATCGGCACGCCCCCGGGGTTTCGGGACGAGGACAAGGCAGCGCTGCGCGCGGGGCGCAATGCGCTGGCCGTGGATCTCAAGCAGTTTCTCGACAGGCATATGGCGGCGCTGGCCGAGGATGAGACCATCCTGCGCATGGTGGGCAAGGTCGTTCACGCCAACAGCAAGGCAAGCGGCCTGCTCGACCGCGTTGTTCTTGGCGAACGCGACGAACTGGCCGAGTGCCTGCGTCCGCGTGTCAATGATGACCAGGTCGCGATGGCGCTCGCGGCCAATGCGACAGCCTGTACCGCGCGCGCGATCCACCTTTGGGAAAACGAGGAAAATGTTTCGCTGGCAGAGGCGCTCGATCGTGTCTGGGCCGGGCAAATCGCCGCCGCGCGCCTGCTGGCGAATCCCTAGCGGTGCAAAGGCCCCATGCCCCAAAGGAGCGGCAAGGCGTCCTTCGCTGCGAGAACAAGTCAGCACATGGAAACGCGCGAAACCGCTTTCATGCGGGCCGTCTCGTCATTGATGACGTGGCGCAGCCAGGCCCGGGCATCCGGCGCCGCCAGCAGAAGACATTGCCTCGGCGAAAAAGATGGAGATGCGCGCCGAAGCTGGAACAATCCAACCCCGTGATTCAAGATGGTCACCTCGGAGTTACTCTCCGACCGTCCCCGCCTCAGGCCGGCCCGACCTCGGGCAGCCGGGGGGCGGCGGCGATCAGCGTTCTCGTGTAGTCGTGCTGCGGGTCCGAGAACACCTGCTCGGTCTCGCCCTGTTCCACGATCTCGCCCGATTTCATCACCAGCACCCGGTCGGTGACCGTGCGCACCACGCTCAGGTCATGGCTGATGAACAGGTAGCTCAGATGATAGGCCTCGCAGAGTTCGACCAGCAGATCGAGGATCTGCGCCCGCACCGAGACGTCCAGCGCGCTGACCGCCTCGTCGAACAGGATCAGTTCGGGGCGAATGATCAGGGCGCGGGCGATGGCGATGCGCTGGCGCTGCCCGCCCGAGAATTCGTGAATGTACTTGGTCGCGTCCTCGGGGCGCAGCCCGACCGCCGTCAGCGCCTCGGCCACGGCGTCGCGCCGCTCCGCGCCGCGCGGCGGGGTGTCGAGCAGGTGGAACGGCTCGGTCACCAGCCTCTCGACCCGGTGGCGCGGGTTGAACGATCCGAACGGGTCCTGGAACACCACCTGCATGCGCCGCCGCACCGCCAGGTTGGGGCGATGGCCCGACCAGACCGGTTGACCATCCAGCAGGATCTCGCCGCCCTGCAGCGGCTCCAACCCCAGCAGCGCGCGGGTCAGGGTGGACTTGCCGCAGCCGGATTCGCCGACCAGGCCCAGCCGCTCACCCCGGTTGAGGGTAAAGCTCACCTCGTTGACCGCCCGGTGCGAGCCCGGATCGCGCAGCAGGTGCTTGCGCGGCAGGCGATAGTCGCGCACCGCCCCGCGGACCTCGAGCAGCGGCGCCGGTGGGGGCGGGACCGGCAGCGTGACCTGGTGGCCCGAGGCCTCGAACAGCATCCGCGTATAGGGGTGGTGCATCTGCGCGAACAGCTGCCGCGTCGCGCCCTGTTCCACCACCTCGCCGTGCCGCATCACCACGATGCGGTCAGCCATGTCCGAGACCACGGCGAGGTCGTGGGTGATCATCATCAGCCCCATGCCCTCGTCCTCGACCAGCCCCTTGAGCAGATCGAGGATCTGCGCCTGGGTGGTCACGTCCAGCGCCGTGGTCGGTTCGTCCGCGATCAACAGTTTCGGGCGCAGGGCGATGGCCATGGCGATCACCAACCGCTGGCGTTGCCCGCCCGAAAGCTCATGCGGGAACCGCGACAGCGGAAAGCGATCCTCCGGCAGGCCGACCCGGTCGAGCACCTCGCGGGCCCGGGCGCGGGCGGCGTCGCGGTCCATCGCCTTGTGGATCAGGATCGTCTCCATCACCTGGTCGCCGATGCTCCGGACCGGGTTCAGGGCGGTCATCGGCTCCTGGAACACCATGCCGATCTCGCGCCCGCGGGTGGCGCACATCGCGGCTTCCGATTGGGTTAGCAGGTCGCGCCCCTCGAGCATGACATGGCCGCTGGCCTCGGACCGGTCCGGCAGGAGTTGCATCACCGCCAGCGCGGTCATCGACTTGCCCGAACCGCTTTCGCCGGTCACGGCCACGATCTCGCCCGGCGCGATGGAGAGGCTGACCCGGTCGAGGATCTTCAGCGCGCCGATCTTCAGCGTGAGGTCGGTGATCTCGAGCAGGTTCATCGGCGTGTCACCCTCAGCCGTGGGTCGAGCAGGTCGCGCAACCCGTCGCCCATCAGGTTCAGCCCGAGCACGGTCAGGATGATCGCGACCCCGGGGATCAGCGCCATGTGCGGCGCGAAGCTGACCATGGTCTGGGCATCGGCCAGCATCCGACCCCAGCTTGGCAGCGGCGGTTGCGCCCCCAGCCCGACATAGGACAGCCCGGCCTCGGCCAGGATACCGAGGCTGAACTGGATGGTGCCCTGCACGATCAGCAGGTTCAGCACGTTGGGCAGGATATGCTCGGCCGAGATGCGCGCAGCGCCCTTGCCCGAGACCCGTGCGGCCATGATGAATTCGCGTTCCCACAGGCTCAGCGCGGCGCCACGGGTGATGCGGGCGAAGACCGGGATGTTGAAGATGCCGATGGCGATGATGGCGTTGACCGCGCCGGGCCCGAAGACGGCGGTGATCAGGATGGCGATGACAAGGCTGGGAAAGGCAAAGACAAGGTCGTTGCCGCGCATGATCAGCTCGTCCAGCCAGCTGCCGTTGCGCGCCGCCGCCGCCAGCCCCAGCGGCACCCCCAGCCCCATGCCGATCCCCACCGCCAGCAGCGCCACCGCGATCGAGGTGCGCGCGCCCACCATGATCATGCTGAAGATGTCGCGGCCGAAGTGATCGGTGCCGAACCAATGCGTGACACCGGGCGCCTGCAGCTTGTCGGGGATGTTCATCGCGGTGTGGTCGTAGGGCGTCCAGAAAAACGAGACCAGCGCGGCAAGCACCACCAGCGACGACAGGAATACGCCAAGGGCAAGATTGCGGCTCATGTCCGGGACCTCAGGCGGGGGTCGACCAGCGCATAGGCCAGGTCGACAAGGAAATTCACCGTGATGACGGCAAAGACCAGCAGCATCACCACCGATTCGACCACGATCAGGTCGCGCGCGCTGATCGCCTGGAACACCAGCCGCCCGAGCCCGGGCAGGTAGAACACCTGTTCGATGATGATCGCGCCGGCCAGCAGGAAAGAGAATTGCAGCCCGATGATGGTCAGCACCGGGATCAGCGCGTTGCGGACCGCGTGGCGCCACAGCGCCTGGCGGCGGCTGAGGCCCTTGGCCCGCGCGGTGCGCATGAAATCCTCGCCCAGGATGTCCAGCAGCGCCGAGCGCATGACCCGCGCCAGGATCGCCGCCTGCGGCAGCGCCAGCGCAATGGCCGGCAGGGTCAGCGAATGCAGCCCGGCGAGCAGCCCCTTGTCCCAGCCGGCAAAGCCCCCGGCGCCGAACCAGCGCAGGTTGATGGCAAAGATCAGCACCAGCATCATCGCGAACCAGAAGTTCGGCACCGCGACCCCCAGTTGCGTCGCGCCCATCACTACCGCGTCGCCGGGCTTCCCGCGCCGGGCGGCGGCATAGATGCCGGCGGGAAAGGCGATCAGCGTCGACAGCGCCAGCGCATAGAGCGCCAACGGCAGCGACACCCACAGCCGTTCGGCGATCATCTGCGTCACCGGCGTGCGATAGGTGTAAGAGGTGCCGAAATCGCCGGTCGCCATGCCCCCGACCCAACTCAGGTAACGTTCGATCTTGGGCACGTCGAGGCCCAGTTCGGTGCGCAGAGCGGCGACCGTGTCAGGCTGGGCGTTGATGCCCAGCATGAAGGAGGCCGGATCGCCCGGCGCCACCTCGATCACGAAAAAAATCACCAGGCTGGCGACGGCCAGGCTGAGGATCAGCGACAACAGGCGTTTGAGCGAATAGCGCAACATGGCCGGCAACTTAGGGATGGTTTTCGGGGGCGTCCAGAGCCATCCGACCGCCCATGCGCACCGCTATTCGGATGCGCGCAAATAATCGGCGTCGCTGACCTGCTCCAGCCAGTCGGCGGCGCTGTCGCCCTGCTTCTCCTGGATCGCCAGGTGCACCATCGCGGTGTCGGGCGCGGCGCCGTGCCAATGCTCTTCTCCCGGTGGAATCCAGACGGTGTCGCCGGCGCGGATGCGACGCGGCGCGGCGTCGCGCAGCGCGACCAGCCCGGACCCGGACAGCACGTGCAGCGTCTGGCCCAGCGGGTGGGTGTGCCATGCGGTACGCGCGCCGGGCGCAAAGCTGACCCGCAGGGCGTTGACGCGGGCCGGCTCCGGCGCGTCGATCACCGGGTCGAAGCTGACCGTACCGGTAAAGTAATCGGGGTTCGGGCCGGTGGTCGGGCGGCTGCCCACGGGGTGGATATCCATCATGCGCTCCGGGTCATTTCGGGTGTGTCGGTCAGAAAAAGGGCCCCGAACGGGGCCCTTTGCAGTTTCGGTCGCGGGTTCACTCGGCCCAGCTGACCGCCGTCAGGTCGGTGGCCTGGGTCGGCGCATTGACCCACAGGCCCTGCACCCCGGCCTTGGCGACACTCAGCATCGCGAGCTGGAACAGGTATCCGTTGACGTAATCGTCGGCGATGATTTTTTGTGCGTTTTGCAGCAACTCGGTCCGCTTGGCCGGATCGGTGGTCGCATCAAGTGTGGTCATCACCTCCTGGAAGGCAGGGTTGTCATACTGGAAGTAGTAATCCGGCCGAGCATAGATGCCGATGTCCATCGGCTCGGTATGGCTGACGATGCTCAGACCGAAATTCTTGCCGCGGAACACGGTTTCCAGCCATTGCGCCCATTCCACGTTGACGATCTCGGCCTTGATGCCGACCTGGCCCAGCTGCGCCGCGATGATCTCTCCGCCGCGTCGCGCATAGGAGGGCGGCGGCAGGTGCAGCGTGGTCTCGAACCCGTCGGGCAGCCCGGCCTCGGCCAGCAATTTTTTCGACAGTTCGGGGTCAAAGGCCGATTGCCCGGTCAGGTCGACATAGGCCGGGTTGTGCGGCGCAAAATGGGTGCCGATCGGGGTGCCATAGCCGAACATGGCGCCGTCGATGATTGCCTGCCGGTCGATGGCATGGGCCACCGCCTCACGCACCTTGACGTTGTCAAAGGGGGGCTGCTTGTTGTTCATCGCCAGGATGGTCTCGCCCTCGGTCGAGCCGACAAGCACCTGGAACCGCGGATCTGCTTCGAACTGCGGCAGGTTCTCCGGCGCCGGGAAGCTGATGAAGGCATCCACGTCCTCGGCCATCACCGCGGCAAAGGCGGCGGTCGGATCGGAGATGAACTTGAACGTCGCCTCGTCAAGCTTGGCCGGGGTGCCCCAGTAATCGGGGTTCTTTTCCAGCACGATCTTGTCGCCCTGAACCCATTCGGAGAACTTGAAGGCGCCGGTACCCACCGGCGTCTGCTTGATGGTCTCGATGCTCTCGGGGGCCACGATCACCGCGTCGCCCCAGGCCATGTTGAACAGGAAGCTGCCGTTCGGTTCGCTCAGGGTGACCTTGACGGTCAGCGGATCGACGACGGCAACGTCGCTGATCCCGGCGAACAGTGCCTTTTGCGCGTTGGCGCTGTCCTCGGCACGGGCACGGTCCAGGCTGAACTTCACGTCCTCGGCGTCCATCGTGGTGCCGTCGTGGAACATCACCCCCTCGTGCAGGTGAAAGGTATAGGTCAACCCGTCCTCGGAAATCGCCCAGCTCTTGGCCAGGCCGGGCACGATCGAGCCGTCGCCCATGAACCGGGTCAGCCCCTCGAACACGTTGGCATAGAGCACGCTGTCGATGGCTCCTGCGGCGGCGCTGGTCGGGTCAAGGTGCGGCGGTTCGAGCTGCATCGCCACCGTGATGTCGGATTGCGCCAGCGCCGCCCCGGCGCCCAGCGCGGTGCTCAGCGCGACGGCAGAGGCGAGGCCTCGGAAAAAACGGGTGTGTTGCATATGGGAGTCCTTCCTGTCTGTCCTGCCCGCTTCGGGGCTGTCACCGGGAGTGTCCCCACAAATTCGTCCGATGATCAAGGGGGGTTGATCGGCGGGCATGTTGGCGCAATCAGGGTGGATCAGAGCAGCAGGGGTTGGTATCCCCCGCTCACCCAGCCGCCCATGGGCCCGGCCCGGCGGCGCCACACAGAACGAGGACGATGAGCGCAACCGCCTCTCCCCCGGCCGTGACGACCGATGACATCCGCGCCCGCAAGGGCGGCGATCCTCGGCCCGTGCACGTGTTTTCCGACCAGGCAAAGGGGGCCGCGACATGACCCCGCCCATCCTGCGCAAGCTGGCCGAGATGCGGGACCATACCGCGCGCTGGCGGGCCGAGGGCGCCCGCATCGGCGTGGTGCCAACCATGGGCGCGCTGCATCGCGGGCACCTGTCCCTGGTCGAGGCCGCCAAGGCCGAATGCGACCGGGTGGTGGTCTGGATCTTCGTCAATCCCAAGCAGTTCAACAGCCCCGAGGATCTCGAGAATTACCCAAGGACCGAGGTCGAGGATGCCGGGAAACTGGCCCCCTTTGCCGTCGATGCGGTCTATGCGCCCGACGTCGACCAGGTCTATCCGGACGGCTTCGCGACCAACGTGTCGGTCTCGGGCCTGACCGATGTGCTCTGCGGCGCGCATCGGTCGGGACACTTTGACGGGGTCGCCACGGTGGTCAGCAAGATCTTTCTCCAGACCGGCGCGGATCGGGCCTATTTCGGCGAAAAGGATTTCCAGCAATTGCAAGTGGTGCGCCGCATGGCCCGCGACCTGGATATCCCGATCGAGGTCATGGCCTGTCCCACCGTGCGCGAAGCCTCGGGCCTTGCCATGTCGTCGCGTAACCTGCGGCTTTCCGAGGGCGGGCTGGCGCAGGCGGCGCAGCTTTACCCGGTGCTGCGTGACCTGGCGGCCGAACTTGCCGATGGCGCCCGGTTTCCACCGCTGGCCGAGCGCGCCCGCGCCCGGCTGATCGAGGCCGGGTTCGACGAGGTGGACTACCTGGAGCTGCGCGACGAAGCAGCGCTGCAGGCGCTGGACCACCCCGACCGGCCCGCACGGATTTTCGCCGCGGCCTGGATCGAGGGTGTGCGCCTGATCGACAACCTGGCGGTTCCGGCGGCCGTGCCCGAAGGGGCCTGACAGGGCATCCACGGACCTTGGTTCGAAGCAGGATGGATTGGCTCAACGCCGTCCCGACGCGCGTGCGGCACACGTGCGGATCAGGCGCGCCCGAATTCTGCAGGCGTTGAATTGCGATTCCAACGGCGCACTTGCCAACCTGCGGCGCGCAACCGGCACCATCCGACGACAGGGACACACCCTGTCACGGGAAACCACCCAACCCATTGAAAAGAGTGGTGAGCCGTGCAGGGTTCGAACCTGCGACCCACTGATTAAAAGTCAGTTGCTCTACCAACTGAGCTAACGGCCCACTCTCGCGGCGTCCGGGGCTGCCCGTCGCCGTGATGCTCTCTAAGCCAAATGACCCGGAAGGATCAACGCCTAAATTGCACCCCGGCACGGGAAAATTTCGTCCCCGGCGTCCGGTTGGCGGCCTACCTAGAAAAGCCGCGCTGGGGGGTCAAGCCCAAAACGCACCGAATATGACCACGGGGCCGGATTCTCTGGATTCCCGACGCGCGCATCGTTATATGCCCGCCATGATACAGCGCGCGGAAACCGGATTGCCCTTCATGAAGATGCACGGGCTGGGCAATGACTTTGTCATTGTCGATGCGCGCACGCGCGACGTGCCGCTGTCTCCTGCCCTTGTCACGGCCATCGCGCATCGGCAGTTCGGCGTGGGATTCGACCAGCTCGCGGTGATCGCACCGGGGGCCGAGGGGGCCGACGCGCATCTGGTCTTCTACAACGCCGACGGCTCCACCTCGGCGGCCTGTGGCAATGCCACCCGCTGCATCGCCCGCCACCTGATGGCGGAGGGGGGCCAAACCGAACTGACCCTCACCACCGAACGCGGCACGCTTTACGCGCGCGATGCGGGCGATGGGCTGACCTCGGTCAACATGGGGCAACCGCAACTGGACTGGGCCGAGATCCCGCTTGCCCGCGCGATGGACACGCTGGAACTGCCGATCGAGGGCACCCCCACCGCCACCGGTATGGGCAACCCCCATTGCACCTTTTTCGTCGACGACGCCGAGGCGGTCGAGCTGGAGGCGCGCGGCGCCGAGATCGAGCATCACCCGCTTTTCCCGCAGCGCACCAACGTGCAATTCGCCAGCCTGATCGGCTCCGACCAGCTGCGCATGCGGGTGTGGGAACGCGGCGTGGGCGTGACGCTGGCCTCCGGCTCCTCCTCCTGCGCCACAGCCGTCGCGGCGGCGCGGCGCGGGCTGACCGGGCGCCGGGTCACCCTCACGCTCGATGGCGGCACGCTGCAGGTCGATTGGCGCGACGACGGGGTCTGGATGACCGGGCCGACCATGCATGTGTTCAGCGGCACGCTGACGCGCGATTTCCTGGATTCGGCGGAATGAGCGCGCCAAAGTTCACCACGCTGGGCTGTCGCCTCAACACCTATGAGACCGAGGCGATGAAGGAACTGGCGGCCGAGGCCGGCCTGTCTGACGCTGTGGTGGTCAATACCTGCGCCGTGACCGCCGAGGCGGTGCGCAAGGCCCGGCAGGAGATTCGCAAGCTGCGCCGCGACAACCCCGAGGCCCGCATCATCGTCACCGGCTGCGCCGCCCAGACCGAGCCCGAGACCTTTGCCGCCATGGCCGAGGTCGACCGCGTCATCGGCAACACCGAAAAGATGCAGCCCGAGACCTGGGCGCGCATGGGGCCCGATTTCATCGGCGAGACCGAGCGTGTGACGGTCGATGACATCATGAGCGTGACCGAAACCGCCGGCCACCTGATCGACGGGTTCGGCACCCGCAGCCGCGCCTATGTGCAGGTGCAGAACGGCTGCGATCACCGTTGCACCTTCTGCATCATCCCCTATGGGCGCGGCAATTCGCGCAGCGTGCCCGCCGGCGTGGTGGTGGACCAGATCAAGCGCTTGGTAGGCAAGGGCTATAACGAGGTGGTGCTGACCGGTGTCGACCTTACCTCATGGGGCGCCGACCTGCCGGGGGAACCACGGCTGGGCGATCTTGTGATGCGGATCCTGAAACTGGTGCCGGACTTGCCGCGGCTGCGAATCTCTTCGATCGATTCGATCGAGGCGGACGAGAACCTGATGCAGGCCATCGCCACCGAATCGCGGCTGATGCCGCATCTGCACCTGTCGCTGCAGCATGGCGACGACCTGATCCTGAAACGGATGAAGCGGCGCCACCTGCGCGACGACGCGATCCGGTTCTGCGAAGAGGCACGGCGGCTGCGCCCCGGAATCACCTTCGGCGCCGATATCATCGCCGGATTTCCGACCGAAACGCAGGCGCATTTCGAAAACTCGCTCAAGCTGGTGACCGACTGCGACCTGACCTGGCTGCATGTCTTTCCCTATTCCCGGCGCGAAGGCACGCCGGCGGCCCGGATCCCCAACCAGGTCGATGGCAATGTGGCCAAGGCCCGCGCCGCCCGGTTGCGCGCAGCGGGCGCGGCGCAGGTGGCGCGCCATCTCGCGGCGCAACTCGGGGCAACCCATCGCGTGCTGATGGAAAACCCGCACATGGGCCGGACCGAGCATTTCACCGAGGTGGATTTCGCCACGCCCCAGCCCGAGGGGCAGATCGTCACCGCCCGCATCACCGGCCAGACGGAAACCCGCCTGACCGCCGAGGTCTAGGGTCTATTCCGCCGCCTGCCCGCGCTTGGGGAGCACCCAGCCGGGACGGGGATAGTGGCAAGTATAGCCGTGCGGATGTTTCTCCAGGTAATCCTGGTGCTCTTCCTCGGCCTGCCAGAAATCACCCACCGGCGCCAGTTCGGTCACGACCTTGCCGGGCCAGAGGCCGGAGGCCTCGACATCCGCGATGGTGTCCAGCGCGACCTGTTTCTGTGCCTCATCCACGTAGAAGATCGCCGAGCGATAGCTGAGCCCGATGTCGTTGCCCTGCCGGTTCACCGTGGTGGGATCATGGATCTGAAAGAACAGTTCCAGCAAATCGCGGTAAGAAATCACCGAGGGATCAAAGGTGATCTCGATCCCCTCGGCATGGGTGCCGTGGTTGCGATAGGTGGCGTTGGGCACATCGCCGCCGGTATAGCCGACTCGGGTGCCGATCACGCCGGGCTTCTTGCGAATCAGGTCCTGCATGCCCCAGAAACAGCCGCCCGCCAGAACGGCGCGTTCGGTCTTGCTCATCTCTCAGCCCTCCACTTGGTCAAGATACTCGCCATAGCCCTCGGCCTCCATGTCGTCGCGAGGAATGAACCGGAGCGAGGCGGAATTGATGCAATAGCGCAGCCCGCCCCGGTCGCGCGGCCCGTCGGGGAACACGTGCCCCAGGTGACTGTCGCCATGGGCCGAGCGGACCTCGGTCCGGATCATGCCGAGCGAGCCATCCTGAAGCTCGGCGACATTGGCCGGCTCGACGGGCTTGGTGAAGCTCGGCCAGCCGCAGCCGGATTCGTACTTGTCGGACGAGGCGAACAGCGGCTCGCCCGAGACGATGTCGACGTACAATCCGGGCTCCTTGTTGTACAAGAGCTTGCCGGTGCCGGGCCGTTCGGTGCCGGCCTCCTGGGTGACGTAATATTCCTCGGGCGACAGTGCCGCGATGGCATCGGGGTCCTTCTGGTATCGGGTCATGGTCGGCCTCCTGCGCGTCTTTGATGTATTAGATGGTCCTGTTTCGCCAAATGCAAAGGGCGATCACACCGGCGTGTCAGCTTTCGGCGGCGGCGACGGGTTTCACCGGCGCGGGCTGGCGCGACAGTTGCACCGCGAGGATGCCGGCGGTGACGATCAACACCCCCACCACATCGAGCGGTCCGAGCCTCTCACCCAGCAGCAGCGCCGCGACGGCCACGCCGAACACCGGGTTGAGAAAGTGAAAGGTCGCCGCCCGCGTCGCCCCGATCCGGTGCAGCAACACCACCCAGACATAGGTCGCCGCCAGCCCCGGCACCAGCGTGGTATAGGCAAAGGCCGCCACCAGCCGCGGGCTGAGCGTGACGTGAATGGTCTCGGTCAGCGGGGCGGCAACGAACAGGATGGCCGAACCGACCAGCATCTGCAGCCCGACCACCATCATGAAGTTCCCGCCCGAGGTGGCGCCGCGCACCGCCATCGTGGCAAAGGCCAGCGCCAGCGCCCCGATGCCGCAGAGCATCACCCCGTAGAGGTCGACACCGGCCCCGATCCGCGTGCCCATGATCAACCCGACCCCGGCAAAGCCGGCGGCCAGCCCCAACACGCCCAGCGGCCGCAGCTTTTCGCCCAGCAACAGCCAGCTTGCCAGCGCCACCAGCAGCGGCATGGACGAGGCGATGATCGCCGCCAGCCCGGCCTCGACTGTCTGCATGGCAATGAAGTTCAGCCCGAGATAAAGCGCGTTCTGGCAGATGCCGAACAGCAGGGTGGCGTACCATTGGCTACGGCTCAGCCGCCAGCTTTGCCCCATAGCCCGCGCGATCAGCACCCCCAGCAGCCCCGAGATCAGGAAGCGCAGCGCCAGCGAGAACAGCGGCGAGGCGTCGGCGACGATGATCCGGGCCGAGGTAAAGGCCGAGGACCACATGAAGGCAAATGCCAGCCCCATGGCGATTGCGCGAATATCCATTACCTGTCCCTGTCCCTGCCGGTTGCTCGGGAAAATGGCTAGACGCGGCACGCGGGGAAGACAAGGGGCGGCCAGAGGCGGAAACGACATGAACGCGCAGGCCCCTGTCGCGACCCTGTCCCGTGCTTAGGCGGTCTTGCGCAAGACGAGGAAGGTCATCATGCCCAGCGGCGGCAGGTGGGTGCGCTCCTCCTCCACCAGGTCGGGTTCGCCCAGCACCCTCTCGATAGCGAAATCCGAGTGCCAGCCCAAGACGTTGGCAAAGGGCGCCGAGACCCGCTCCAGCGCCGCGAGCGGTCCCCTGGTCCGCTTGAAGTGATTGGTGATCACCACCCGGCCGCCCGGCTTGCAGACGCGGGCGATCTCGGACATCACGCGCTCGGGCTCGGGCACCACAGACAGCACGTGCATCGCCGCCACGGTGTCGAAACAGGCCTCGGGAAAGTCCAGCGCACGGGCATCCATCTGACGCAGATCGACCACCTGCCGCAGCCCCATCTCCTGCACCTTGGTGCGGGCCTTTCCCAGCATCTCTTCGCTGAAATCAATGCCGGTCACCTTCATGTCGGGGCGGTAATGACCCAGCGACAGCCCGGTGCCCACGCCCACCTCGAGCACGTGCCCGGCGGTGGAATTGATATAGCCCACCGCGCGGCGCCGGCCGTCGTTGGTGATCGCCCCGAAGGTCTTGTCATAGATCGGCGCCCAGCGCGCGTAGGAGTTTTGAACGGCCTTGATATCCAAAGGATCACTCTTCGTTGTTCTTTGAGCGGCGTTTCGAGACCAGCGCCCAGAGGATCATGGCCACATAGGCCAGGCACAGGACCACCAGCGTGGTCCAGGCATAGGTGAGCACACCGGCCGCCACGAGGGCGAAGCCCACGAGAAAGAACTTCACGTTCTCGCGCGAGATTTTCGTGGTCTTGAACGACCATGTGGGAATGCGGCTGATCAGCAGCAGCCCGATCAGCACGATGTAAACGCACAACACCGCATCGGGCAGCTGCGGCGCGGCGGGAAAGGCAAAGGAGACGATCATCGGCATCAGCACCAGCAAGGCGCCGGCCGGCGACGGTACGCCTGTGAAATAGGCGGCCTCGGCCTCGCGGTCCTCGGACTTGGCCGAGACGTTGAACCGGGCCAGCCGCATGACGCAGCAGACCGCATAGATCATCACCGCCAGCCAGGCGGCGTTGCGCGTGTCCTGCAGCGCCCAGAAATACAACACCAGCGGCGGCACCACGCCGAAATTGAGGAAATCGGCCAGCGAATCCAGTTCGGCGCCCATCTTGCTGTCACTGCGCAACATCCGGGCGAGCCGCCCGTCCAGCCCGTCGAACACCCCCGCCACCAGGATGAGGCGGACCGCCAGCGAATAATCGCCGTGCACCGCGAAACGGATCGCCGACAGCCCGGCACAGATCGCCGCCACAGTCAGCATGTTCGGCAACAGCTGGATCAGTCCGATTTCCGACCGGGTCTTTTCAGGGGAGTCCGTCATCGTGCGCCTTCTATGCCGGGTCGGAGAGATGCAGGTCGGCCAGAACGGTTTCACCGGCGATCATGGTCTGTCCGATCCGCACCTGCGGTTCCACCCCCTCGGGAAGGTAGACATCCAGCCGCGAGCCGAAGCGGATCAGCCCGAACCGTTCGCCGGTGGCCAGCTTGGCGCCGATCTCGGTGAAACAGACAATGCGGCGGGCCACCAGCCCGGCGATCTGCACCACGGCGATCGAGCGCCCGTCCTCCATGCGGATCGCCAGGCTGTTGCGCTCGTTGTCGACGCTGGCCTTGTCGAGCGAGGCATTGAGGAACTTGCCCGGGCGATAGGCGATGGCGGTGATCTCTCCCGAGACAGGGAGGCGGTTCACGTGGCAGTTGAACACGCTCATGAACACGCTGACACGGGTCAGTGGCTGATCCGGCAGCCCCAGTTCCGCCGGCGGAACCGCCGGCTCGATCAGCGACACGATGCCGTCGGCGGGGCTGACGATCAGCCCCTCGCGTTCGGGCGTCACCCTTTCCGGATCACGGAAAAAGTAATAGCACCAGACCGTCAGGCCGACGCCGATCCATCCGAGGACATCGGAGATCAGGAACAGGCCGAGCGTGACAGCGGCAAAGATGGCGACGAACCGGATGCCTTCTCGATGCATCGGCTTGATGAAGGTGCTGAGCATCTGCATGGTCGGATTTCCCCCGGTCGATATGTGTGACACTCATAGGGTGAACAGGCGCGCTTGCAAAGGGCTTGTGTCCGGGTGCGGCCCCGGCGCGACAATCCTTGCCGACCGGTTTGGAGCGGGACGACGCCCCTTGAACAGACCCTAATGCACCATGATTCCGGTCCGCTTGGCCTTTTCCTCGGGCTCCACGTGGATGGTGATCACGCTGCCGGGCAACAGAACCTCAAGCGCGGCCTCGACCCGATCGCAGACCTCATGTGCCGTGTTCACGGTCGCCTCGCCAGGCACCACCAGGTGAAACTCGACGAAGGTCGCGCTGCCGGCCTGGCGGGTGCGCAGGTCATGCGCCTGATAGGCGCCGGTCGCCGCCTCGGCGATCACCTCGCGGATCTCTTCCAGCGTGTCTTCGGGCAGCGCCTCGTCCATCAGCCCGCCGAACGACTGGCGCATGACGCCCCAGCCGGACCACAGGATGTTGAGCGCCACCAGCACCGCCATCAGCGGATCCAGCCAGGGCAGGCCGGTCAGCACCGCCGCGACCAGCCCGACGATCACCCCGACCGAAGAGACCACGTCGGCGCGCAGATGCTTGCCGTCGGCGACCAGCGCCGGCGACCGAAGCCGCCGCCCCTGGCGGATCAGGACCATCGCCCAGAGCGCATTGAGAACACTGGCCAGCCCGTTGATCGCCAGCCCGGCAAACGGCGCGGCGATCATGCGCGGGTCATGGAAGGCGCCCCAGGCCTCGCGCAGGATCATCAGGGCGGCGATCACGATCAGCGCCCCCTCGAGCACGGCGCTGAACAGCTCGGCCTTGTGGTGGCCATAGGGGTGGTTGGCATCGGCGGGGCGGCTGGCGTAGCGGACCGCGACCAGCGCCGCCAGGGCGGCGGCGACATTGACGATGCTTTCCAGCGCGTCCGACAGCAGCGCCACCGACCCGGTCAGGTGCCAGGACAGCAGCTTGATCCCAAGAACGGCAATACCGACCAGCAGGCTGCCCAGGGCGAGTTTGGTGGCGGAGATCACGGCGCGGCGGGTCCTTCTGGCATCGGCGGCGGGGTAGACCGGGCGCGGCGGCGGATCAAGCCGCCCGATCCTGCCTGCGGCGATCCGCGCGGCGCGGAAACGAAAAAGGGCCGCCCGGTCCGGCGGCCCTGTCGCAACTGGTACGGCGCAACCGCTCAGGCGTTGACGCTGTCCTTGAGTGCCTTGGCGATGGTCATCTTGACCACCTTGTCGGCCTCTTTCTTGAACTGTTCGCCGGTGGCGGGGTTGCGCACCATGCGCTCCGGACGCTCACGGCAATAGATCTTGCCGACACCCGGCAGGGTCACCGCACCACCGCCCGACACTTCGCGGGTGATCAGGTTGGTGATCGCGTCCAGTGCCGCGCCGGCGGCCTTCTTGTCGGCGCCCATTTCCTCGGCCAGTGCGGCGACGAGCTGGGTCTTGGTCATTGGTTTTGCCATTTTTTCTGTCTCCTTCGTCTGCCCTATCTTGGGCCTCATCGCGTGAGTTTAGCGTTATTTTGTGGGTGAACACAACGCGTAGTGGCGTGATCCCGCCCCGATTCGAGCGATATTTGCCTGTTTTCGCCCTTACAGGAAAGGGGTTTCGTCGAAAGAGCGCAATTTCCGGCTGTGCAACCGCTCCAACGGCATCGTTCGCAGGCGCTCCATCGCCCGGATTCCGATGTTCAGGTGGCGCGAGACCTGGGTCTTGTAGAAGTCGGAGGCCATGCCGGGCAGCTTCAGCTCGCCATGCAGGGGTTTGTCCGACACGCACAGAAGGGTGCCATAGGGCACCCTGAACCGATAGCCATTTGCGGCGATGGTGCCGCTTTCCATGTCGAGCGCGATGGCCCGGCTCTGGCTCAGCCGCTGCACCGGGCCGGACTGTTCGCGCAGCTCCCAGTTGCGGTTGTCGAGCGTGGCGACGGTGCCGGTGCGCATCACCCGCTTGAGGTCGTAGCCCTCCAGCTCGGTCAGTTCGGCCACCGCCTCCTGCAGCGCGACCTGGATCTCGGCCAGCGCCGGGATCGGCACCCAGACCGGCAGATCGTCGTCCAGCACCTTGTCCTCGCGCAGGTAGGCATGGGCCAGCACGAAATCGCCCAGCGCCTGGGTATTCCGCAGGCCCGCGCAATGGCCGACCATGATCCAGGCATGCGGGCGCAGCACCGCGATATGATCGGTCGCGGTCTTGGCGTTCGACGGGCCGACCCCGATGTTGACCAGCGTGATGCCGCCGCCATCGGGCCGCTTCAGGTGAAACGACGGCATCTGCGGCAGCTTGTCCGCCGATAAGATCGGTGCGGCCGGATCGGTGATCTCGGCATTCCCAGTGCTGACGAAACTGCTGTAACCGCTGTCGGGATCGGCAAGCTGCGCGCGCGCGAACGCCTCGAACTCGCTGACATAGAACTGGTAGTTGGTGAACAGAACGTGGTTCTGGAAATGCTCGGGGTCGGTCGCGGTGTAATGGGCCAGCCGCGCCAGCGAATAATCCACCCGTTGCGCGGTAAAGGGGGCCAGCGCCCCGACTCCGTCGGGCGGGGCGTAGGTGCCGTTGACGATATCGTCGTTGGTGGTGTTGAGGTCCGGCACGTCGAAAACGTCGCGAAGGATGAAATCGGTCGCCCCCTCCTGCGGGACCGTGATCGCGGCATCGTTGGACACCGCGAAATGCACCGGCATCGGGGTATCGGACAGACCGATGGTCACCGGCACCCGGTGGTTTTCCAGCAGCAGACCGATCTGCTGGATCAGGTAGTTGCGGAACAGGTCGGGGCGGGTGATCGTCGCCGCATAGGTGCCCGGCGACGGCACGTGACCGAAGCTGAGCCGCGTGTCGACCTGCGCATGGCTCGTGGTGGTGAGGCGAACCTCGGGGTAATAGGCGCGAATGCGGGCCTCGGGGGCGCCTTGCGCCATCACCTCGGCAAAGCGGGCGCAGAGGAACGCCACCGCGCCGTCATAGAGCTGTTGCAGCCGGTCCACCGCCGACACCGCGTCGGTGAACCGCTCCGGCGCGGGGGCGTCGGGCGCGAGCAGAGCGGTCATGATTGTGGCTCTAACAAGTCGATTTTCTCGAACTTCCGCACGTCGACCAGCCCGAGGTCCGAGATCCGCAGTTCCGGGATCACCACCAGCGCCAGCAGCGAATGCTGCATGTAGGCGTTGTTCAGATCGCACCCGCAATCGCGCATTGCCTGCATCATCCGCCCGGCCTTGGCGGCCACCTCCCGCGCGGGGGCATCCGACATCAGCCCGGCAATCGGCAGTTCCACCAGCGCCAATTCCTGCCCGTCGCGGAACACGGTGACGCCGCCGCCGACCTCGGCCAGCCGATTGGCAGCCAGCGCCATCTGTTCCCGGTCGGTGCCCACCACGATCATGTGATGGCTGTCATGGGCCACGGTCGAGGCCATCGCCATCCGCCCCTGATACCCGAAACCGGAGACAAAGCCGTTGACCACACCGCCGGTGCCCCGGTGCCGTTCGACAAGAGCGATCTGGCACACCTCGCCCTCGCCCTCGACCAGCCCGTCGCGAACCGGAAGATCGGCCTGCAGCGCCTTGGTCGGAGCCTGGTTCTCGATCACGCCGATCACGTTGGCGCGGGCGGTATTGGCCCCCTCGGGCGCGGTGATCTCGAAATCCGCATCGGTCAGCACGTGGCCCAGGTGCACCGTGCCCCGGGCACTGTCGGGCCAGTCGAAATGCGGACAATCCACCTTGATAGAGCCTGATTCTGCCACGATCCGGCCACGCGCGATCACCAGTTCGATCGGCAGTTCGCGCAGGTCGGAGGACAGGATCACGTCGGCGCGCCGCCCGGGTGTCAGCGAACCCAACTCGCGCTCCAGCCCGAAATGGGTGGCGGTGTTGATCGTCGCCATCTGCAGTGCGACCAGCGGATCGCAGCCGCAGGCGATCGCGTGGCGCACCACCCGGTTCATATGGCCGTCCTGCACCAGCGTGCCGGAATGGCTGTCATCGGTGCAGAGGATGAAATTGCGCGGATCCAGCCCCTTTTCGGTCACTGCCGTGATCTGGCTTTCCACGTCGTACCAGGCCGAGCCCAGCCGCATCATGGAACGCATCCCCTGCCGCACCCGGGCAATCGCATCCGCCTCGCAGGTGCCCTCGTGATCATCGGCGGGGCCGCCGGCGACATAGGCGGCGAAATCAGGCCCTAAATCGGGCGATGCGTAATGCCCGCCCACGGTCTTGCCGGCCGCCTGCGTCGCCGCGATCTCGGCCAGCATCTTGGGATCGGCCGCCGCCACGCCGGGAAAGTTCATCATCTCGCCCAGTCCGATGATGCCGGGCCAGGTCATCGCCTCGGCCACGTCCTCGGGCGAAATCTCGTGCCCCGTCGTCTCCAGCCCCGGCGCGCTGGGCGCGCAGGAGGGCATCTGGGTCAAGACGTTGATCGGCTGCATCAGCGCCTCGTCATGCATGTAGCGCACGCCGTCCAGGCCCAGCACGTTGGCGATCTCGTGCGGGTCGGTGAAGATGCTGGTGGTGCCATGCGGGATGATCGCGCGGGCGAACTCCGCCGGGGTCAGCATGCCGCTCTCGATATGCATGTGCGCGTCGCAAAGCCCGGGGATCATGAAGCGCCCGTCGGCCTCGATCACTTGCGTATCCTCGCCGATGCAATAGGTGGCATCGGGCACGACGCAGGCGATCCGACCCTCGACGATGGCGATATCGTTGTCCGGCAGCACCTCGCGGCTGTGCACGTTGACCCACTGGCCGTTGCGGATGACCATGTCGGCGGGCGCGCGCCCGGCGGCGACGGCGATGAGGCGGGGGGCGCATTCGGCCCAGGTTTTCACGGTGTTCTGCTCCATGACGCACGTTGACACGGGATTTTTCGGCAATCAAGCTCACCCATCGTGAAGCTTTTTCGAAAGGTGTTTCAGATGGATCTTGAAACCGTTTCGGCCGAGGACTTCGGCCGATCCCTGCGGGGCATCGGGCTGAACCTGCTGGTGCGGGATGTTCGGGCCGAAATTGCCTTTTTAGAGACTGTTTTCGACGTCTCGTCCCACCGGGTCAGCGACGATTTCGCCATCCTGACGCTTGGCGATCAAATGCTCCAACTGCATGCCGATCACGGCTATCATTCCAACCCGCTGCTGTCGCTCCTGCCCGAGACCCCGCCGCGGGGGGCAGGGATCGAAATCAGACTCTATGATTGCGATCCCGACAGAACCGCCGCCCGCGCCGAACCGGCGGGAGGCACCCTGTTGCAGCCGCCCACCGACAAGCCCCACGGGCTGCGCGAAGCCTATATCCTGTGCCCGAACGGCTATGCCTGGGTGCCCAGCCGCCCGATCCCCGAACCCAAAGGGTGATGGCGCCGCTTTCCGCTGGCGCCGGACGCCCCGAAGCGGCAATCTGCGCCCGATCAAAGCAAGGAGCCTGACATGAGTGTGACCGACCTGCGCCCCAACCTGGAAAACTGGCCCGAGCGCGTGGACCTTGCCGCCGCCTTTCGCTGGACCGCGCGGCTGAACATGCACGAGGGCGTCGCCAACCACTTCAGCCTTGCCATCAACGCGGATGGCACCCGGTTCCTGATGAACCCCAACCAGATGCATTTCGCCCGCATCCGCGCCAGCGACCTGATCGTGGTCGACGCCAACGATCCCGAAACGCTGGCCGGCCCCGACGCCCCCGACCCGACCGCCTGGGGGCTGCACGGCGGGTTGCACCGGCACTGCCCGCATGCGCGCTGTGCCATGCATGTGCATTCGATCCATGCCACCGTTCTGGCCAGCCTCGCCGACAGTTCCCTGCCGCCGATCGACCAGAACTGCGCCACCTTCTTCAACCGCTATGTGATCGATGACGGGTATGGCGGGCTGGCCTTCGAGGACGAGGGGGAACGCTGTGCCGCGCTGCTCACCGACCCCAAGAAGAAGGTGATGATCATGGGCAATCACGGGGTGATGGTGATCGGCGACACCGTCGCCGAGACCTTCAACAGGCTCTATTACTTCGAGCGCGCCGCCGAGACCTATATCCGCGCACTGCAGACCGGACGGGAGCTGCGGGTGCTGTCCGACGCGGTGGCGGAAAAGACCGCGCGGGAGTTGGAGGCGTATCCCGAACAGGACACCCGGCACCTGTCGGAACTCAAGGCGATCCTCGACGCGGAAGGGTCGAATTACGCGAGTTAGAGCCTGTTTTCGAGCCGGAGGCCCAAGGATTTCAGGTCTCCGGCGGGGGTCTTTCCGGAAAGGACAAGAGCGGAGTCAGAAGCGCTCACCCCAACCGCGCCGCCGCCTCGGCCAGCACCTCGAGGCCGGCAACCAGATCGGCCTCGTCGGTGTCTTCCTCGAAGGCGTGGCTGATACCGCCGATCGAGGGGGTGAAGAGCATCGCCACCGGCATCAGCCGGGCAACGTTGGTGGCATCGTGCAGCGCGCCAGAGGGCATCTTGCGCCAGTTGCCCGGCGCCACCGCCTCGGCGCCCGCCTCGAGCGCCGCGCGCAGGGTCGCATCCATCGCCACCGGCTCCAGCCCCAGCATCGGGCCATAGCTCAGGTCCATGCCCTGTGCCTGCGCGATCTCTTCGGCGGTGTCGCGGATGATCCGCTCCATCCGGGCGAGGCGGTCGCTGTCACCGTCACGCCATTGCATCGAGAAGGTGGCGCGCCCCGGCACGATGGAAGAGGCGTTGGGATGCAAGCTGACATGGCCGATGGTCCAGACCGTCGCGGGGGTGACCACGTTGCAAAAGCGTGCGTTGATCGCCGCGTTGAAGGCCGCCACCGCCTGAAACGCGTCGCGGCGCAGGTGCATCGGCGTGGTGCCGGCGTGGTTCTGCTGGCCGGTGAAGGTGATGCGCATGTCGCGGATCCCGACGATGTCGGTCACCACGCCGACCTTTTCGCCGCTGCCGTCCAGCACCGGCCCCTGTTCGATGTGCATCTCGACGTAACCGGTGAAGCGCGCGGGGTCGATGAAATCGCCGGCCCGGTCGGCCATCACTGCGCGGGCCTCGGCAAAGCCGGTGCCGTCGCGGTCGGTCAGCCCGTCGGCCACCTCCAACGGGGTCGATCCGGCCCAGACCGCGCTGCCGGTGGTGACGCCGAAGCGGCCCTCTTCGTCCTCGAAGCTGACCACCGAGATCGGCGGGCCACCCGCCTCCTGCGCGGCGCGGGCGACCTCGAGCGCAGCGATCACCCCCAGCGCACCGTCGAGCCAGCCGCCCTCGGGCTGGCTGTCGCTGTGCGAGCCCAGCAACAGGGAACGCCCCTCGGTCAACCCGAAAAGGTTGCCGACCGGGTCGAAATGCGGTGTCAGGCCGGCCTGCTGCATCCGCTCGGCAAGCCAGTCGCGTGCCGCGATATCCGCCTTTGAATAGGCGGGGCGCACCACGCCCTTGCCCACGCCCGCCGCACCGAAGCCGCGCAGTTTGTGCAGATCCGCCAGGAACCGTTCCGCATCCACCTTCATCGCCAATCCTCCATCCGGGGTCGCCCAGACATCGCACGGCGGCGCGGCGGAGCAAACCGCAACTGCCGCTTGCGCGGGAAATTTTCCCCCCGCTCCCCGGCGCCTCCCTTTCCCCCCGCGCGGCGCTGGCATAAGACGGGGGCGAACATCACAGGCAACGCCCCATGTCCCATATTACCCTTGTCCGCCACGGCCAGGCCAATACCGAGGCCCGCGACGAAACCAGCTATGACCGGCTCAGCCCGCTGGGCCACCAGCAGGCGCAATGGCTGGGGGCGCATCTGCGCGCCTCGGCGGCCGATCACGGCCGGATCTATTGCGGCACGCTGACCCGGCACCTGGAGACAGCGCAGGCGATGGGACTGGGCGAGGCGGTGCGCGATCCGCGCCTGAACGAGCTGGAGTATTTCACCCTCGCCCAGTTGATGGAGCAGCAGCGCGGCGTGGCGATTCCGCAGGACCGCGAGGGGTTCGTGGCGCATCTGCCGCTGGTCTTCGAGGCCTGGCAGCGCGGCGAGATCGACAATCCGCCGGAAAGCTTCGAGGCCTTCGAGACCCGCGTGCGCGAGGCGCTGAGCGAGATCGCGGCCGGGTCCGGCCCGGCACTGGTGGTCACCTCCGGCGGGCTGATCGCCATGGCGATGCGGCAGGTGCTGGGCCTTGGCGTCCCGTCGATGGCGCGCATGGCGCTGGCGATCATGAACACCTCGCTGCACCGGCTGTTTCCCATCGGCGACGCGCTGAGCCCGGTTCTGTTCAACGCGGTGCCGCACCTGGAACAGCCAGAGCGGCATTACGCCCAAACCCATCTGTGAAAGGAGCCCTTCGATGACGCATCTCTGGGTCCGGGCCGAGCAACGGCCGAACGAAGACCGCGTTGGCCTGACCCCCGAGGGCGCGGCCGCGCTGATCGCCAAGGGGATCGAGGTCACGGTCGAGGAGAGCTCGGTTCGTGCCATCCCGATCGACGGCTACCGCGCCGCCGGCTGCACCATCGCGGCCGAGAACAGCTGGCCCGAGGCCCCGCGCGACGCGATCATCTTCGGGCTGAAGGAACTGCCCGAGGACGGCACGCCGCTGTCGCACCGACACATCATGTTCGGCCATGCCTTCAAGGGGCAGCATTCGGGCAAGGAGCTTTTGCGGCGGTTCAAGGCTGGCGGCGGCACGCTCTACGATCTTGAATATCTGGTGGACGAGGCCGGGCGCCGGGTCGCCGCATTCGGCTATTGGGCCGGCTATGCGGGCGCGGCGGTCACGCTCAAGGCCTGGGCGGCGCAACAGCGCGACGAAATCTGCGGGTCGGTCGGTGTCTATCCCGGCAAGGATGCACTGCTGTCCGAGCTGGCGGGCGAATTGGACGCGCTGGACGCGCCCCGCCCCCGCGCCATCGTGATCGGCGCGCTGGGCCGGGTCGGCACCGGCGCGGCGGACCTCTGCGAGGCATTGGGCGTTGCGGTGACCAAGTGGGACATGGAGGAAACCGCGAGCGGTGGCCCCTTCCCGCAGATCCTGGAGCATGACCTTTTCCTCAACTGCATCTTCGCACGGCCCGGAACGCCGGTCTTCGTGCCGAAATCGGCACTGACCGCGCCGCGCCGGCTGAGCGCGATCGGTGATGTCGCCTGCGACCCGGACAGCGATTACAACCCGGTGCCGGTCTACGACCGGGCCACCACCTGGGACGCGCCGGTGCTGCGGGTGGCGCAGGACCCGGTGCTGGACGTGATGGCGATCGACAACCTGCCCTCGATGCTGCCGGTGGAAAGTTCGCAGGATTACGCGGCGCAATTGCTGCCGTCGCTGCTGACGCTGGAGTCACTCGACACGGGCGTCTGGGGTCGGGCCAAGGCCACCTTTGACAGCCACATGGGCTGAGGCGGCGAAACTTCAATTCAAACAGGGGGAACGACCCATGACCATTCATTGGTGCGGAACCGGCCTTTCGGCCATTCCCGGGCTGCGCAGGCTGCTCGAAGCGGGACAAGAGGTGACCGTCTGGAACCGGACGGTCGACAAGGCGCGCGAGGCCGTCGGCGACCTGACCGACGATATTCGCGCCTTTGACATGGAGGCGATCGGTGCGGCGCTGAAAAAGGGCGATGTCGTCGTCTCGATGCTGCCGGGCGACTGGCACGTGCCGCTGGCGGAACTGGCGATCTCCAAGGGTGCCAATTTCGTCTCGTCCTCCTATATCGCGCCGGAGATGCGGGCGCTGGACGACAAGGCCAAGGCGGCGGGCGTGACGCTGGTCAACGAGGTGGGCCTCGATCCGGGGATCGACCACCTGATGGCGCATGCGCTGATGGCCGATTACCGCGCCTCGGACGCGTTCGACGCGCAGAACCAGCTCAGCTTCATCTCCTATTGCGGCGGGGTGCCCAAGATCCCCAACGATTTCCGCTACAAGTTCTCGTGGTCGCCGCTGGGCGTGCTCAAGGCGCTGCGCTCGCCGTCGCGCTCGATCCGCGATTTCGAAGAGCTCAAGGTCGACCGCCCTTGGGATGCGATCAGCAGCTATACCGCGCCGCTGCCCGAGGCCGAGACCTTCGAGGTCTATCCGAACCGCGACAGCCTTCCCTTCATCGCCGAATACGGGATCGACGCGGCCTGGCCGGTCAAGCAGTTCGTGCGCGGCACGCTGCGGCTGGACGGCTGGGCCGAGGCCTGGTCGGATGTGTTTGCCGAGGTCGAGACGCTGACCGGCCCCGAGGGCGAAGCACGCCTCAAGGAGATGTCGGACCAATTCTGGAACGAGAACGCCTATGACGAGGGCGAGCCGGACAGGGTGGTGCTTTGCGTCGGTCTGACCGCCGAGAAGGACGGCAAGGAGGTCTGGCACAAGACCTATGTTATGGATGCCTGGGGCGACGCGCAGGGCACCGCGATGGCGCGGCTGGTGTCGGTCACCGTGGCGCTGGCGGTCGAATCGGTCATCGCCGGCCGGATCGCGCCCGGCGTGCATGCCGCCCCCAGCGCACCGGAGCTGGTGCAGGACTGGATGGGCGAGATCGACAAGCTGGCGCAGCACCTGCAGGTGGTCGATCACCTCACGTGATCGGAAACACCGTCTGAACGAACGGCAGGGCCCGATGGGAAACCACAGCGGGCCTTGCTAGACGCTCACACCGAAAAACCAGCCGACCCCCGCGGTGACGGCCATGGCAAAGACGCCCCACACCACCACGCGGATCGTTGCGCGCAGGACCGGGGCCGCGCCCGCCTTGGCCCCGAACGCGCCAAGCGCAGCCAGGACAATGACGGTAACAACAAGTACCACCGGGATGATCGACCCCGCCGGAGCGAAGAACGCGGCCAGCAAGGGGACCGCAGCGGCGACACTGAACGTCACCCCCGAGGTGAACGCGGCCTGCAAGGGGTTGGCGGCGTGCACCTCTGAAAGGCCAAGCTCATCCCGAACATGGGCCCCCAGCGCATCATGCTCGGTCAGCTCTTGCGCGACCAGAAGCGCGGTCTCGGCACAAAGCCCTTTCTCCCGATAGATGCTGGCGAGTTCGGCCAGTTCGGCCTCGGGGAATTCCTCCAGCGCATCTGCTTCGCGCGCGATGTCGGCCCGTTCGGTATCGGACTGCGACGACACCGAAACATATTCGCCCGCCGCCATCGACATCGCCCCGGCCGTGAGCCCCGCAATGCCCGCGATGACAACGGCGTTCGGGCTGGGGTTCGCCGCCGCAACCCCCACGATCAGGGACGAAACGGAAACCACCCCGTCATTCGCGCCAAGGACGGCGGCACGAAGCCATCCGCTGCGCGTGATATAGTGGGGCTCACCCGGATGGGCGGAAATATGGTGCATCGAGAAGGCCTTTTCCCTGGTCGCAGAGCAGCAAGGCCTCTCATAGCCGAGATACATTCACATCCGAAGATGTATTTTTCGGGCAGGAAAACCATGTCGCGGAAAAGACCTGCGGGCGGCTTTCCCGGCGCGGCGGCCACGTCCTACATCAGGTCGTTTTCCACGTCCTCGACCGAGATGCCCAGCGCCTCCAGCCCGTTTTCCAGGTTGTCGGCCAGGTGCGGCGTGCCGATCAGGTAATCGGAGCAGGGGGTCGTGGCCTCGGCCTTGGCGGTTGCCAGCGCCTCGTTCCAATCCTCGGCGAAAAAGCTCTCGCGGCCGATCCACATGACCGCCACCAGCTCGGCCTGTTCATCCTCGCTCATGCGGTCGATGAAGGCGCGCATTTCGCCCTCGGCGCGGCCCAGTTCCCGCGCCATCACCGCCACCTGCGCTACCTTGCGCGCGGAAATATCCATGGTTCTCATCCTTCTGTTCGCGTTGGTCCGGTCATCTCATACCGGCCCCTCGGCCCCGGTCCTTGATCCTGCGCAAATTGCGCCGGCTCCGCTCTGCGTACCCCGCGCAGGCGCAGAATGCCATCGCGGCCGCGCAGTTCGGTTTCGGCGGCCATGTTCCAGGGGGGGGCCTCTCGATCCTGTCGCGCCATGCGCAGGATATCACAGGACGCCAGAATATCCGCACCCAACCGCTTGGTCTCTTCCTCCAGCCGGGCGGCGATATTCACGGTGTCGCCGAAGACCGAGTATTCCAGCCGGTCGGTGGTGCCGACCACGCCGCTGAACACCGGCCCCCAATGCAGCCCGATCCCGGCCCGCAGCGGCGGCGCGCCGGCGGCAACACGAACCCGCGACCAGTCCGCGATCTCCTCGCGCAGGCGCAGCGCACAATCGACGCCGGCACGGGCGGTTGCGGCGGAATCCTCCCCCTCTTCGAACACGATCATCGCGGCATCGCCCATGAACTTGTCGAGGATGCCGCCCGTCGCCCGTGCCACGGCGGTGACCCGGCGGCGGTACTCGGTGGCGAAATCCGACAGCTCCTGCGCCGTCATATCCTGGGACAGGCGGGTAAAACCACGCAGGTCGATGAACAGAACGGCGGCTTCGTGCCAACGGCCACGGCGCAGTTCGTCCAGCCCGCCGGCGGCGAGGCGCGGGGCCAGTTGCCCGGGCAGGTAGCGGGTGAGGTTGGTGGCGTTTCGCGCCTCGGTGATCGAGCGCAGCAACAAGAGCTTGGTGCGCAGCGCCGCCACCACCAGCACCGCGCCCGCAAGGCCCAGCATTGCCACCCGCATCGCGTTCGGCGCGAACCCCATGAACAGTGCCGCGACGCCCGAGCGCGGCACGAACCCGTCGCCCGGCGGCAGGCTGATCAGATAGGCCAGCCCGCCCACGGTGAGTAGTGCGATGAACCCCTGGATACCCGGATTGAACCGAAGCACGCCGAAGGCCAGCACCACCGGCCCCAGCCAGACGGCGGGAAAAACAAAGGCATGGCCGCCGGGCAGGCCGGTGTTCGCCATGCTGATCCACACCCCGTAGAGAAAGAACAGGCAGTCGGCGGCGGCGGCCGGCCAGATCATCCAGATCCGCAACCAGCCACGCCGATAGCCCCACCAGGCCAGCGCGCCGAGGATGAAGTACCCCGCCATCATCGCGGTGGCATAGAACCATTGAAGTTCAAGCACCTTGGTCTGGGCCGGCAGGTCCGAGTCCGCGGCCACCAGCGCGAAGGACAGCACCAGGGTCAGCACCGCAAGCATCCGCAAGACCCCGACAAGCCCCTCGGCCCGAAGCTCGGCCTCACGGAACAGCCGGATGGTTTCAGGGGGCGGCCGTACCGGCCAGACCTTACTCGGCACTTTCGGTCACGGCGGCGAACCCGCGTCCGCGCCCCTCGACCAAGGCGGGCGTCTCGATCTCGGAGCCTTGCGTGACCACGCCCATCGATTCGAACTTGCGCGCCGAAGGCAGCACCCGGCTTTCCATCGAGGCGACCGCCTTGTTGTAGTGCTCGACCGAACGGTTGAGCGCTTTGCCGACCGCATCGAGGTGACCGCCAAAGGTGTTGAGCCGGTCGTAAAGCTCTTTCGCGACCTTCTGCACCTCGACCGCGTTCTCGGCCATCTTCTCCTGCTGCCAGCCATAGGCGATGGCCTTGACCAGCGCCATCAGCGTGGTCGGCGTGGCGATCAGTACCTTGCGTTCGAAGGCGTATTCGATCAGCTCGGCGTCCGCCTCGACCGCCGCCGAGACAAAGGTCTCGCCGGGGATGAACATCACCACGAAATCGGGCGTGGTCGGGATCTGGTCCTGATAGGCCTTGGACGACAGCAGTTTGACATGCTGGCGCACCTGCGCCGCGTGGCGGGCGAGGTGATGTTGCTGCTGCTCGGGCGTTTCGCATTCCAGCGCGTCGAGATAGGCCTCCAGCGGAGTCTTGGCGTCGATCACGATGCTCTTGCCGCCCGGAATCTGCACGATGGCGTCGGGACGGCGGGCGCCGTCGTCGGTCTCCATGTGATGTTCCAGCGTGTAATCGACGTTCTCGGCCATGCCGGCCATGTCGAACACCTGGCGCAGCTGCATCTCGCCCCAGCGACCGCGGGTCTTGGGCGCGCGCAGGGCCTGCACCAGCTTGCGCGTCTCGGTGCCCAGGCTCGCCTGCCCCTCGGCCAGTTGGCGCACCTGTTCGCGAATCGCGCCATAGGCATCGTTGCGGGCCTTTTCGATTTCCTTGATGCGGGTGTCGAAAACGGTCAGCTTCTCGTTCAGCGGCTTGACCAGGTTCTCGATCGCGGTCTTGCGTTTCTCCAGGTCCTCGCTGGCAGTGACCTCGTGCGACTTGAACCGTTCCGAGGCCAGCTTGAGGAAGGATTCAGAATTGCGCTGCAACACGCCGGAGGCCAGCGCGGCAAAACGATCCTCCATCTCCTTCTTCATGCCGCGCAATTCCTCCAGCCGGGCGGCATGTTCGGATTTCAGGGTCTGCAACTCGGTCTCGGCGCTGATGCGCAATTTCTGTTCGTCGCCATGCAGGCGGCGCAGATCCTCGATCACCTGAAGCAATTCCGGGATCCGCCCGGCTTGGGCCCGCTGCTCGGCCAGATCAAGGCGCAGGCTGTGCGCCTCGTCCTCATAGGGGCGCAATTCGCGGATCAGTGCGCGCAGCGCCATCTGGCGCAGCAGCAGCGCCAGGACCAGCAACGACAGGGCCACCGTCGCCCAGATCAGGATCTGTTGCGGCGGGATGGCCTGTATCGCGGTCAGAACATCATCCATCGTCCTCTCGGTCCCCGTTCCTGTTTGGTTCTTTCCCCTTCCAGTTGAACCAAGCGGTCGGAAAAGGCAAGGCCGGCCTCAGCTGCGTCCGAAAAGCCGTTCGATATCGGTCAGCTTCAGCTCCACATAGGTGGGCCGGCCGTGGTTGCACTGGCCCGAGTGCGGCGTCGCCTCCATCTCGCGCAGCAGCGCGTTCATCTCTTCGGCCCGCATCCGGCGCCCCGAGCGGATCGAGCCGTGACAGGCCACCCGGCTCAGGATCGCCTCGATCCGGGCCTGCACCAACTGGCTGTCGCCGACGTCGTCCAGTTCGTCGAGGATGTCGCGGAGCATCGCCTCGGCGTTCACCTCTCCCAGGATCGCGGGGGTTTCACGCACGGCGACGGCATTTCCGCCGAAGGCCTCGATCCCAAGGCCCATTTTCTCCAGATCGCCCGCGACCTCGAGCAGCCGGGCGCAATCGCCGCCGGAAAGCTCCACGATCTCCGGGATCAACAGTGCCTGCGCCGCGACGCCGTTTTCGGCCATCTGTTTCTTGAGCTTTTCATAGACCAGCCGCTCATGCGCGGCGTGCTGATCGACGATCACCATGCCGGTTTCGGTCTGGGCGATGATGTAATTCTCGTGCACCTGCCCGCGCGCCGCGCCCAGCGGCAGGGATTCGGCGGCGGTCTCGTCAGCCGCGCCCTCCTCCGGTACCTCGACCACCCGGCCGCTGTAGGCAGTCGAAAGCTCGGCAAATCCCGGCTCGGGTCGGGCGCCATAGGCCGGGGCCGGCTCCATCGGCGCCTGCGCCTGGTAGGCTGCGGCGCGGGCACCGGCCGAGGGGCGGTCCATCTGGTAGACGCGCGGCGGTGCGCCCGCGGGTTCCGGGCGCATCGCGCCCAGCGTCGCCGCCCCCACGGTCGAGGACGCCCGGTGCCCGGCCTCGGCAAGCGCGTGCCGCAGGGTCGAGACGATCAGCCCGCGCGGAATGCCCGGTTCACGAAAGCGCACCTCGGATTTGGCCGGGTGCACATTGACATCGACCAGCTTGGGATCGCAATCGAGGAACAGCGCGGCGGCCGGGTGGCGATCGCGGCTGAGGAAATCGAAATAGGCCGCGCGCAGCGCCCCGGTCAGCATCCGGTCGCGCACCGGGCGGCCATTGACGAACAGGTACTGCATCACCGCCGCGCCGCGCGAATAGGTCGGCAAGGCAGCGTAACCGAACAGCCGGATCCCCTCACGCGTGGCGTCGATCGGCATGGCATTCTCGGCAAAATCACGGCCCAGAATGCGCGCAAGCCGCGCCTGCAGCGCGCCGAAAAGATCGCCGTTCTCCGCCTCGGCGCGGAAGGTGACCCGCCCCTCGCCGCCGCCCGAGACGTCGCGCAGGGTAAAGCCGATGGCAGCCTCGGCCATTGCCAGCCGTTTGACCACATCGGTGATCGCCTGGCTTTCGGCGCGGTCCGAGCGCATGAATTTCAGCCGGGCAGGCGTGGCAAAGAACAGGTCGCGCAGTTCCACCACGGTTCCGGCGCGCAGGGCGGCGGGACGCACCGGCTCCATCCGCCCGCCGGCGACGCGCAGCGTGGCGGCCTCCTCGCCCGGGGCGCGGCTGGTCAGGGTCAGCCGCCCCACGGCGCCGAGCGAGGGCAGCGCCTCGCCCCGAAAGCCGAAGGTGTGGATGTTCAGCAGGTCGGAGCCGTCGATCTTCGAGGTCGCATGACGCGACAGCGCCAGCGGCAGATCGTCCGGCGCAATGCCGCAGCCGTCGTCGGTGACACGGATCAGCGTCTTGCCGCCATCGGCGATTTCGATGGTGATCCGGGTCGCGCCGGCGTCGATGGCGTTCTCGACCAGCTCCTTGACGGCAGAGGCTGGGCGCTCCACCACCTCGCCCGCCGCGATGCGGTTGATCGCAGCATCGTCAAGCTGACGAATGACGGGGCGATTTTCGCCGATATTGCGGTCTTGGTAACCCATACCGCTATACCTAGCACGGCTTTGCGCGATTCTGCCAGATGGTTCCGGGGCGAAACCCCCGCTCAGAGCACCTCTTCCCGGCCGACGCCGACACGGGACCGGTGCGGACCGAACAGGCAGGCCAGCCCGAGGATCACCCCGGAGACGGCGGCGATCATCCCCGCCGCGCTGACCGCGTTCTGGCTGCCGAACCACAGCGGGCCATAGCCGGCAAAGACATAGCCGAGCACCGCCGAGAGCACGGCAAAGACCACGCTCCACATCACCTGGTGCTCCAGCCGGTTGGTGACCAGCCGCGCCGCCGCCGGCGGACAGATGAACATTGCGATCACGATGATCGACCCGACCGCGTCAAAGGCGGCGACGGCGGCCACGGCGGCGGTGATCACCAGCCCCAGACCGATCGCCGTCACCGGCAGACCCAGCGCCTGTGCAAACCCCTCGTCGAAGGTCGAGATCTTGAGCCAGCGCCAGAACACGATCGTGAGCACCACCACCAGCGCGCAGACCACCGCGATGCGGCCCAGCTCGTCCGGCAGCGCGGCCAGCGCCACCGGGTCGAGCAACGATCCCCAGCCCTTGGCGCGGAACCAGATCAGCGATTCAAGGTTGCCCATCAGCGCGTGTTCCACGTCGAGGTGCACCGCCGAGGTATCGGTCTGTTCCAGGATCAGCACGCCGGCGGCAAACAGGGTGGTAAAGGTCACGCCCATCGCCGCGCCGGGTTCGATCCGGCCCAGCCGCTTGATCGCCTCGATCAGCACCACCGCGACCAGCGCCGCCCCGGCCGCGCCCAGCAGCATCGGGATCGCCGCAACCGCGCCGGTGACCAGAAAGGCGACGACGATGCCGGGCAGCACCACGTGGCTGATGGCATCCCCGATCAGCGCCTGCCGCCGCAGGATCAGGAAGTTTCCGGGCAGCGCGCAGGCCACCGCGGCAAGGACGCCGATCAGCAGCGGCGTGAGCGAGAACTGGACGAATTCATTGCCCATCAGGCAAACCCTCCTACCGACCGGGGGCCGCCGAGGCGGCTGTCGAAAACTTCGATTTCATCGGCGGTAAACACCTCTTCGATCGGGGTCAGCCCGTCATAACGGCCGGTCAGCCCGGCGTCCTGGTGAACCTCGCGGGCGATGTCCCAGCGGCGCTCGTCGCGGGCGACCTTGGCGGCCTGGGCGCGCCCGGCCTCGGTGGCGACACCATCGGGTCGCACCAGCCCCTCGGCCCGCAAAACGCGGAGGGTATAGCGCTCGAGGATCGGCTCAGAGCGGGCCAGCGCCAGCAGACCCTGCCGCCGGTGCACCCGCCGCTGGAACCGGCGATGGCGCAGCACAGCCGCCGCGACACCCCGCGCCGGGGCCAGGAACAGCGACAGCAGGAACAGCCCGGCGGCGACCAGCACGATGATCGGCCCGGTCGGCAGCGCCGGTGCCGAGGCCGAGATCGCCGCACCGAGATAGCCCGCAAGCCCGCCCAGCGCCCCGGCGATCCAGACCACGCTGCCGGCGCGTTCGGTCCAGAACCGCGCGGTCACCGGCGGCACGATCAGCATCGCCACGATCAGGATCAGCCCGACCAGCTTCAGCCCGATCACCGTCACCGCCATCACCAGCCCCATCATCGCAAGGTCGATGCGGCGCACGTCATAGCCCGAGGCCGCCGCATATTCCGGGTCAAAGGCCACCAGCGTCATCGGTCGGCGCAACAGGTAGGTCGCCAGCACCGCCAGCGTGCCGCCCACCGCGATCACCACCGCGTCCTGGAACAGCATCCCGGCGGTCGAGCCGAGCAGGAAACCCTCAAGCCCGGCCTGCCGCCCCGCGCTCATGGTCTGGATCACCGTCAACAGCACGATGCCGATGCCAAAGAAAACCGACAGCACCGCGCCGATCGCCGCATCCTCCGACAGGCGGGTGCGCCGCGCGATCCATTCCACCAGCAACAGCCCGATCCCGGCGGTCACCGCCGAGCCGGCCAGCAGCCCCAGCAGGCTGCGCCCGTCGCCGCCCAGCGCCACCATGATGATGAACGCCAGCCCGACCCCGGGCAGCGTCGCATGCGCCACCGCGTCCGAGACCAGCGCCCGCTTGCGCAGGAACAGGAACGTGCCCGAGGCACCGGCGGCAAACCCGAGCAAGGCCGACCCGACCGCGACCAGCGCCGCGTTGTACCCCGCCTGGAGCAGGAGTGCGGAAAGGAGATTGCCCATGCTCAGCCCTGCGCCAGATCCAGTTGATCCAGATGCGTGGTCGCCAGCCGTCCGCCATAGGTGGCGTGCAGATTCTCGGCGGTAAAGGTCTCGGCCACCGGCCCCTGCGCAATGCGGCGCACGTTGATCAGGAACACCTCGTCGAAATAGCTGGCCACTGTGGCCAGGTCGTGATGGACGCAGACCACCGCCTTTTTCTGGGCCTTGAGCGATTTCAGCACGTCGATGATGGCGCGCTCGGTCGCGGCGTCGACCCCGGCAAAGGGTTCGTCCAGCAGGTAAAGGTCGGCATCCTGCGCCAGCGCGCGGGCGAGAAAGACCCGCTGTTGCTGACCGCCCGAAAGCTGGCCGATCTGGCGGGCGGCGAAATCGCCCATGCCGACCCGGTCGAGGCAGTCGCGCGCACGCGAAAGATGCGCGCCGGTCAGCCGCCCCAAAAGCCCGACGCGGCGATACAGCCCCATCAGCACCACGTCGATCACGGTGGTCGGGAAATCCCAGTCGACGCTGGCCCGCTGCGGCACATAGGCGATGCGGTCGCGCGCCACGCCGATGGGCTGGCCAAACACCGCCACCTCGCCCGAGAGCCGGGGAATCACCCCCAGCGCGGCCTTGAGCATGGTCGATTTGCCGGCGCCGTTCGGCCCGATGATCGCGGTCATCGCCTCGGGCGCGAAGGTGGCATCGACCGAGAACACCGCCGGTTTCTCGCCGTAGGACACGGTCAGCCCGCGCAGCGCCAGCGGCGCATCGGCGGGGATCGGGGCGCGCGGGGTGGCCCGCCCCTCGGTCGCGGCAAGGGCGACAGGTGTGTGCGTCATCCTCGGCTCCATCAGTTCAACAACCCCTGCATGCCCTTGTCCGGCACCGCGCCGCCCAGCGCCCCGGCGATCACGGTGGCGTTGTGGTCGATCATGCCCAGGTAGGTGCCCTCATAGGTGCCCGGCTCGCCCATCGCGTCCGAGAACAGCTCGCCGCCGATCACCACCTCGTGGCCCTGCGCGGCGGCGCCCTCGATCAGCGCGCGGATATTGCGATCAGAGACCGAGGATTCGACGAAGACGGCGCCGACGTTGCGGCTCACCAGCATGTCGACCAGTTCGGAAATCCGCCGCAACCCGGCCTCGGATTCGGTCGAGATGCCCTGGATGCCGACCACCTCGAACCCGTAGGCCTTTCCGAAGTAGTTGAAGGCGTCATGCGCGGTGACCAGCACGCGGCTGTCGTCGGGAACCGAGGCCAGAACCCCGGCGGTGTATTTGGCCAGGACAGCCAGTTCGGCCAGATGCGCCTCGGCATTGGCGCGAAACGCGGCTTCGGCCTCGGGCCGGGCCTCGATCAGGGCATCGCGCACGGTCACGACGACGCGGCTCCACAACTCGGGGTTCATCCAGACGTGCGGGTCGAACTTGTTGTCGTAATCGTCATGACCGATGAGCAAGTCGCGCGGCAACCCCTCGGCGACCGCAACCACCCCGCCATCCTGCGCCAGGTCGCGCATGAAGTCCTCCATCTGCGCCTCGAGGTAGAGGCCATGCCACAACACCAGGTCGGCATTGGCCAGCGCAACGATGTCCGAGCGGGTCTGGCGATAGGCATGCGGATCGACCCCCGGCCCCATCAGTGCCCGCACCTCGACCGCCTCGCCGCCCACCTCGATCGCCGCGTCGGCGATCATCCCGGTGGTCGCGACCACGCTCAGCGGTGCCTCGGCCAGCGCCACGGTGGCGCCGAGGGGAAGCGCGGCCAGAGCGCCGAAGAGTTTCAATGCGGTGCGTCGGATCATGTCGAAAAGCTCCTTTGGCGGTGGTGTTGAAGCGAATATGCGAATGATTCTCAAAACTGTCAATGAAAATGAGAATTAGTCGCAACTAAATTCCAGCCCGCCGCTTGCCATGACCCCGGACCCGTGCCAGCCTGCCCGCAAAACAGCCACCGGACACCCCCGCATGGACACGACGAAACCCGCATCGACCGCGCAGCTGCCGCAGGTGACCGAGCCGCGCAATCCCGGCATGGCGCTGGACCTCGACTGGGTGCGCGCGGTGCAGGCCAATACCTCGGCCATCGAACGCCGCGCCGCCACCCTGCCCGGCCGCCGCAGCGTGAAGAAGGCTTATCAGGCGGCCTGGTTGTTGAAGGCGGTCAGCTGCATCGACCTGACCACGCTGTCGGGCGACGACACCGCGGCGCGGGTGCGGCGGCTCTGCGCCAAGGCGCGCCAGCCGGTGCGCGCCGACCTGCTGTCGGCGCTGGGGATCGAGGGGCTGACCGTGGGCGCGGTCTGCGTCTATCACGAGATGGTCGCCCCCGCCGTCGCCGCGCTGGAGGGTTCGGGCATCCCGGTCGCCGCCGTCTCGACCGGGTTTCCCGCCGGGCTGTCGCCGTTCCCCCTGCGCGTCGCCGAGATCGGCGAAAGCGTGAAGGCCGGTGCCAAGGAAATCGACATCGTGATCTCGCGCCGCCATGTGCTGGAGGGCAACTGGCAGGTGCTTTACGACGAGATGCGCAGCTTTCGCGCTGCCTGCGGCGATGCCCACGTCAAGGCGATCCTCGCCACCGGCGAGCTGGGTACGCTGCGCAACGTCGCCCGCGCCAGCCTGGTCTGCATGATGGCGGGTGCCGATTTCATCAAGACCTCGACCGGGAAAGAGGCGGTGAACGCCACCCTGCCCGTTTCGCTGGTGATGATCCGGGCGATCCGCGACTATCACGAGCGTACCGGCTACCGCGTCGGCTACAAGCCCGCCGGCGGCATCTCCAAGGCCAAGGATTCGCTGACCTACCTGGCGCTGATCAAGGAGGAACTGGGCGAACGCTGGCTGCAGCCCGACCTGTTCCGCTTTGGCGCCTCGTCGCTGCTGGGCGATATCGAGCGGCAGTTGGAGCATCACGTGACCGGCGCCTATTCGGCATCCTACAGGCACGCAATCGGCTGATCCGCGACGGGGCACATGCGGCCCGCGCCGGACCAATGAGTATTTGAAAAGAGAAGAAGCCATGACCGTCACGGAAATCTTCGACACGATGGACTATGGACCCGCCCCCGAAAGCGCCGCCGAGGCGCTGGCCTGGCTGGTGGACCAGGGCGACCGCTTCGGCCATTTCATCGACGGGGCCTTTACCGCCCCCGGGACAGGTTTCGACAGCCGCAATCCCGCCACCGGCGAGGTTCTGGCCACCCTGACCCAGGCCAGCGAAACCGAGGTCAACGCCGCCGCCGCCGCCGCCCGCCGCGCCCAGGGCAAGTGGGAACGCCTGGGCGGGCCGGGGCGCGCGCGACACCTCTACGCCATCGCGCGGCTGCTGCAGAAACACGCGCGGCTCTTCGCGGTGCTGGAAACGCTCGACAACGGCAAGCCGATCCGCGAAAGCCGCGATATCGACGTGCCGCTGGCGCAGCGGCATTTCTATTACCACGCCGGCATGGCGCAGCTGATGGAGACCGAGCTGCCGGACGCCCGGGCCATCGGCGTCTGCGGCCAGATCATCCCGTGGAACTTTCCGCTGCTGATGCTGGCGTGGAAGATCGCGCCGGCGCTGGCGATGGGCAACACCGTGGTGCTGAAGCCGGCGGAATATACCTCGCTGACGGCGCTGCTGTTCGCGGACATCTGCCGCCAGGCCGGGCTGCCCAAGGGGGTGGTCAACATCGTCACCGGCGACGGCGCGGTGGGCGAGATGATCGTGACCCATCCGGGGATCGACAAGATCGCCTTTACCGGCTCGACCGAGGTGGGGCGCAAGATCCGCGCGGCGACCGCCGGGTCCGGCAAGGCACTGACGCTGGAGTTGGGCGGCAAGTCGCCCTACATCGTGTTCGACGACGCCGATCTGGATTCCGCGGTCGAGGGGCTGGTCGATGCGATCTGGTTCAACGCCGGCCAGGTCTGTTGCGCCGGATCACGCCTCTTGGTGCATGAGCCGGTGGCCGAGCGATTCCACGCCAAGCTGCGCGCGCGGATGGACAAGCTGCGCGTCGGCGATCCGCTGGACAAATGCATCGACGTCGGCGCGGTGGTGGACCCGGTCCAGCACGCGGCGATCACCGACATGGTGGCGGGCAACACCGAGGGCGCGGTGCATCACGCCAATGTCACCCTGCCCGAGCGCGGCTGTTTCTATCCGCCGACGCTGATCACCGGGCTGTCGCCCTCGGATCGGCTGATGCAGGAAGAGATCTTTGGCCCGGTGCTGGTCTCGACCACCTTCCGCACCCCGGGCGAGGCGGTGCAACTGGCCAACAACACGTGCTATGGGCTTGCGGCATCGGTCTGGACCGAGAACGTGAACCTCGCCCTCGATATCGCGCCGAAACTGGCGGCGGGCGTGGTCTGGGTCAATGCCACCAACCTGTTCGACGCCGCCGCGGGCTTTGGCGGGGTACGCGAAAGCGGCTTTGGCCGCGAAGGCGGGTGGGAGGGGCTATCGGCCTATACCCGCCCCAAGGCGCGACCCAAGGCGCTGGCCCCCATGCCGCCATTTCCGGCCGGGGATGGCGCCCCCGCCGATCCGCTCGACCGAACGGCCAAGCTTTATGTCGGGGGCAAGCAGGCGCGGCCCGACGGCGGCTATTCCCGCGCCGTCTGGTCGAAATCCGGCGCGCTGCTGGGGCATGTGCCGCTGGCCAACCGCAAGGACCTGCGCAACGCGGTCGAGGCGGCGCAGGCGGCTTCGGGCTGGGCCAGGACCTCGGGGCACCTGCGGGCGCAGATCCTCTATTACCTGGCCGAGAACCTTTCGGCGCGGGGCGATGAGTTCGCCCACCGGATCGACACCTTGACCGGCAAGCGTGGCGGCGAAAAGGAGGTTCAGGCCGCGATCCAGCGCCTGTTCACCGCCGCCGCATGGGCCGACAAGTATGACGGCCAGGTTCACGGGGTGCCTATCCGGGGCGTGGCACTGGCGATGAAGGAACCGGTGGGCATCATCGGCACGCTTTGTGCCGACGAGGCACCGCTGCTGGGGCTGGTGGCTGTCATGGCACCGGCCATCGCCATGGGCAACCGGGTGGTGCTGGCCGCCTCCGAGCCTTTCCCGCTGGCCGCCACCGATTTCTACCAGGTGCTGGAGACCTCGGACGTGCCGGCGGGCGTGGTCAACATCCTGACCGGATCGCACGCAGAGCTTGCCGCGCCGCTGGCCTCGCACCTGGGCGTCGACGCGGTCTGGAGCTTTTCCTCCACCGATCTCTCGGGAGAGATCGAGCGCGCCTCGGCGGGCAACCTCAAGCGGTGCTGGGTAAACAACGGGCAGGCGACCGACTGGACCGCCCCCGACCTGCGCCCCTTCCTGGAGGCGGCGACCGAGGTGAAAAACATCTGGGTGCCCTACGGGGAATAAGCGAATGGTGCGCACCCCCGAACAGAAACGCCCGGTCCTGATCTTTCACGGGATCGGCACGCCCCGGCGGGCGTTGGAGCCGGGCGAGGCGGTGTTCTGGATCTCGCGCGCGGCGTTCTGCGACATCCTCGACCGGATCGTGGCGATGGGTGACCACGCGCCCGAGATCACATTCGACGACGGCAATGCCTCGGACGCCGAGATCGCCCTGCCGGAACTGGAAAAGCGCGGGCTGCGGGCGATGTTCTTTCTGCTCAGCGCGCGGATCGGGCAACCGGGATCGCTGTCAGAGGCCGACGTGCGCAGCCTTGCGGCGGCGGGCCATGTCATCGGCTTGCACGGGGCGGTCCATCGCGACTGGCGCGGGTTGGACGCGACGGGACGACAGGCCGAGTTTCGCGACGCCCGGCACCGGCTGACCGATCTTTCCGGCGCCCCCGTCACACGCGCCGCCGCGCCCTTCGGGCTTTACGACCGGGGGGTGAGGGCCGCGTTGCAGGATGAGGGGTTCGCCGCGCTTTACACCTCGGACCGGGGGCAGGCCCGCGACACACGGTTCCTGCGTCCGCGCAATTGCATCGAGGCGGGGATGAGCGAGGCCGCCCTGACCAACGCGTTGACCGGCCATGTGCCGCTGGCGCGGCACCCAAGGCGGGCGCTGGGGCTGATCCGCAAACGACTGCTTCCGGCACGGAGGGCGACATGATCACCGTCATCGTCCCGGCCTACGAGGAAGAGGGGATCATCGGCGACAGCCTGACCCACCTCTTGCGATCGAAAGAGCCTGCCGGCGCGGGCAAGGATCACCCGGTCGAGGTGATCGTGGTTCCCAATGGCTGCTCCGACCGGACCGCCGAGGAGGCGCGGGCGCTGGCCCCGGATTTCGCGGCGCGAGGCTGGCGGTTCCAGGTCACCGAGCGGGCGCAGGGCAGCAAGACCGCCGCGCTGAACGCGGGGATCGCCGCCGCGACTAATCCGCGGCTGATGTTCATGGATGCCGATGTGCATGTCTCGCCCGGGCTGGTCGCGGCGCTGGCGCATGCGGTCGACCGACCCGAGCCCACCTATGCCGGCGGGCAATTCCGCATCCGGCCCGCGCGCACCATCGCCTCGCGCCTTTATGCCCGGTTCTGGCCGCGCCTGCCGTTCATGGCGCAGGGTGTGCCGGGCTGTGGCGTCGCCGCCGTGAACGCCGCCGGGCGCGCCCGCTGGGATCAGATCCCCGAGCTGACCTCGGACGACATGTTCATCCGCAACCACTTTGCCCCCGCGGAGATGGTCGCCGTGCCCGAGACCTATTCCTGGCCCATCGCCGAGGGGTTCGGCGCGCTGGTCCGGGTGCGGCGGCGGCAGAACCGGGGGCTGGCGGAACTTGGGGAAAAACGCCCCGATCTTGTACGAAACGCGGGCCGGACCGCGCCCGGCGCGGGCGCGGCGCTGCGGCTGTTCCTGCGCGACCCGGCCGGGTTCCTCACCTATGCCGCCGTCGCGGTGACGGTGAGGACGCCGCTGTTCCGGCTACGCGGCCGTTGGGACCGCGACCGCGGCGCGCGCTGAGGTCAGTTGGTGGTGGTCTCCAGCCCCTCGGGCTGGCCGACGACGACGAAATGCAGATGCTCGGGATCGAGCAACTCGGCCGCGACGCGGTTGGCATCCTCGAGCGTGACGGCGTTTACCTTGTCGTTGCGTGTCTCGATGTAATCGATCGGCAGATCGTCCATCTGCATTCCGACGAGGATGCCGGCGATCCGCTCGTTCCCGTCAAAGCGCAACGGATAGGCCCCGGTGAGATAGGTCTTGGCCTTGTCCAGTTCTTCGGCGGTCACCCCATCGCGCGCCAGCCGTGTCCATTCGTTACGGATCACCTCCACCGCCTCGCCGATGCGGTCGTTGGCCGAGGCGACGCTGCCCATGTAGACCGAGGCCAGGTCGCGCGGCACGAGGTAGGAATAGACGCCATAGGTCAGCCCGCGTTTCTCGCGAACCTCACTCATCAGGCGGCTGTCGAAGCTGCCACCGCCGAGGATGGTGTTCAGCACATAGGCGGCAAAGAAATCCGGGTCGTGACGGTCGATCCCGCGCTGGCCGAACAGCGCCACCGACTGCGGCGTGGAAAAGGGTACCACGGTGACGCCGCCCGAGATGGTGACCTCGGCCTTGCCCGGCAACGGCGCGCCGGTCTCGGGCAGGTCGCCCAGCAGCTTGTCGAGCAGCACCCCCAGTTCGTCCGGGGAGATGTCGCCCACCGCCCCCACGTAAAGCCGGTCGCGGGCAAAGACGGCGCCATGGGCCGCAAGCAGATCGTCACGGGTCAACGCGGTGACGCTGTCGATCGTGCCGTTGCCGTCGCTGCCATAGGGATGGTCGCCATAGGTCATCGCGCGGAACGTCTGCCCGGCGATCTCGTTGGGGTCCTTGGCGTCGGAGCGCAAACCGGACAGCACCTGTCCGCGCACCCGTTCGATCGCCTCCGCGTCGAACCGCGGCTTGTGGATCGTGTCATGCAGCAGGTCCATCACCTGGTCGCGGTTCTCGGTCAGGAACCGGGCCGAGATCGAGACCGTGTCCGCCCCACTGTCAAACCCGAAAGAGGCCGCCAGCGATTCCAGCTCGCGGGCATAGGCGCGGGCGTCCAGATCGCCGGCCCCCTCTTCCAGCAGCCCGGTCATCAGGTTGACCGCGCCGCGCTTGCCCGGTGCATCCAGCGAGGTGCCGCCGCGAAACCGCAGCTCCAGCGCGGTGAAGGGAATCGAATGATCCTCGACCAGCCAGGCGGTGATGCCGCCGGGGCTGACCACCTCCTGTATCTTGACCGCCGCCGCCGCCGGCAGAGCCAGAACGATCAGCAGGATTGCCGTGATGAACGCCCTCATTGGTCCGCCTCCCCGTCGTCGCGCATCAGCCAGCCGGTGACCGAGGCCTGCGGCCGCAGCACCGTCCGCGCGGCCTCCATGATATCATCCTCGGTGACCGCCTGAAGCAGATCGGGCCAGGCCTGGACATCCGCGACCGTCAACCCGGTGGCCAGGGCCCGGCCATAGCGGTTGGCGATGCCGGCGACGTCGTCACGCTCATAGATCTGCGCCGAGCGCAGCTGCAGCTTTATCCGGTCCAGTTGCTCGGGGTCTATCCCCTGATCGAGAAAGGCGCGCAGGCTCGCGTCCAACGCATCTTCGGCCTGCTCCATCGTGACCCCTTCTGCCGGGACGACCACGAGATCGAAGGTCGTCTCATCCCGCGATACGCCCGAGTAGAACGCCCCGGTATAAACCGCGATCTTGTCATCGAACTGGAGCCGTTCCGCCAGAAACGAGGTTTGCCCGCCCCCGAGAATCTCGGACAGCAGATAAAGCGCCGCGGCTGTTTCCTGTGCGCCCGGGTCCCGCTCCGGCGCCAGGTAGGACCGGCTGATATAGGGCTGGGCCACGCGCGGGTCGGAAAACACCAGCCGTCGCACGGCGGTCTGGGGCGGCTCTTGAGAGCGGAGCCGCTCGGGCAGGTCCGGGTTGGCGGGGATCACGCCATAGTAGGTCTCGGCCAGCCGCCGCACCTCGTCGGGATCGACATCGCCCGAGACCACCAGGATGGCATCGTTCGGCGCGTAATAACGGTGATAGAAGGTCAGCGCATCCTCAAGGTCCAGCGTCTCCATCTCGTGCTTCCAGCCGATCACCGGCACGCCGTAACGATGGTTGAGGTATTGCGCCGCGTTCATCTGTTCGGAGAACAGTGCCGCCGGGTTGTTCTCGGTGCGCATGTTGCGCTCTTCCAGGATCACGTTGCGCTCGGTCTCGATGTCGTCCTCGCTGAGGCGAAGGTTGACCATGCGGTCCGCCTCCATCTTCATCATCAGGCCGAGCCGGTCTGCGGCGACACGCTGGAAATAGGCGGTGTAGTCATAGCTGGTAAAGGCGTTGTCACGCCCGCCGTTGGCGGCCACGGTCGCCGAAAGCTCGCCCGGGGCCATGGTGTCGGTGCCCTTGAACATCAGGTGTTCGAGGAAATGCGCCACCCCGGACGACCCCACCGGTTCGTCCGCCGAGCCGGCACGATACCAGACCATGTGCTGCAACACCGGGGCGCGGTGATCCTCGACCACCACGACCTGCATCCCGTTGTCCAGCGTGAAGCTGGTGACCGGCTCCTGCGGGTCGGCGTCCTGCGCCGCGAGGACCGGCGCGGTAAGCGCGGTCGCCAAAACGGCGGTAAGGGCGAGTTTTCTGATCATTCGGCAATCTCCGTTCCTGCGCCACGCTCAAAGGTACGCACAGCCGGCCCCGGTTCAAGCCGACGTCTCGAAAACGTGAGCCGGGTCAGCGGGTTGACGGTGGCGACGTCGGGGTGCCGGCGCCGGCGGCGCGATAGCGTTCGGTTTCCGGGAACGGTTCCAGCGCCTCGCGCCGATAGGCCTGCTCATAGCGGTCGACCGGCACGATTCGAAGGCGGGTCATGCGCGATTGCCGCTTGCGGAACTTGGCATCGGCCTCGGCCAGGGTTTGCCGCACGTCGGGGTCAACGCCATTGCGCGATGCGGCCGCGACCAGCGCACCATCCGCGGCCGGAACCCCACCCGGCACGGTCGCCTCGGCTCGCCCGCCCATCGCCACGGCGGCATCCGCCATCGGGTTGAGGTCGACCAGATTCGCCGAACCCGGGCTGGGCGTCGGCAGCGCGGAATAGTCCTGCGGCGCGGTCAGCGGTTTCACCGGCAGAATCATGAACTCGTCCGGCCCCGGCCCCGGTGCGCGCAGGTTGCGCAGCCCGGTTTTCGAGCACCCGGCGATCCCGACCGCCGCAATCAGCATGATGATACCCAGAGGGCGCGTCATGGCCACTCTCTCCCGCCTGTTTCGGGCGTGTTTAACCGATTTGCCGGGCAAGGTCACGGGGCCTTTTTCCTGTGCCCGTCCAGCAGGATCAACCCCGCCGCCCCGGCAAAGATGAACACGTCACCGACGTTGAAGACAAAGGGGTTGTCGATGCCGCAGCAGGACATGTTCACGAAGTCCAGAACATAGCCGTAAAGCAGCCGGTCGATCACGTTGCCCAGCGCGCCGCCGATCAGCAATCCGGCGGCAAGCTGCATGCCCCGCCCCGCCCGCATCCGCAGGATCCAGACGAAGACCGCCAAGCAGACCGCCAGCGAGAACCCGATCAGCGCCCAGCGCGCGATGTCCGAGCCGTTGTCGAGCAAGCCGAAGTTGATGCCCCTGTTCTCGCCATAGCGAAAATTGAGCAGCGGCGGCAGCACGTCGATCTCGCGCAGGCGCACCAGGCCCATCCAGTGCACCACGACATACTTGCTGACCTGGTCCAGCATGAAGGCCCAGAACCCGGCCCAGAACAGAGGGGCAAAGCGCACGGTCACTCAGTGCCGGAAATGGCGCATGCCGGTGAACACCATGGCCAGCCCCGCCTCGTCGGCGGCGGCGATCACCTCGTCGTCGCGCATCGAACCGCCGGGCTGGATCACGCAGGTGGCGCCGGCCGCTGCTGCCTCAAGCAGGCCGTCGGGGAACGGGAAGAAGGCATCCGAAGCCACCGCGGAACCGATGGTCAGCGGCTCGGCGAGGCCCAGCGCCTCGGCCATGCGCTCGGCCTTCTTGGCGGCGATCAGGGCCGAGTCGACCCGGCTCATCTGGCCGGCGCCGACGCCGACGGTGGCCTGGTCCCGGACATAGACGATGGCGTTGGACTTGACGTGCTTGGCCACCTTCCAGGCGAACAGCAGGTCACGCATCTGCTCTTCGGTCGGGGCGAGCTTGGTCACCACCTTGAGATCGTCCATGCCGACGAAACCGTTGTCCTTGTCCTGCACCAGGACGCCGCCGGAGACCTGGCGAAAGGTCTTCATCCCCGCCATCACGTCGGGCAGCCCGTCGGTGGTCAGCAGGCGCAGGTTCTTTTTCTTGGCAAAGATCTCCTTTGCCGCGTCCGAGGCGCCCGGCGCGATCACCACCTCGGTGAAGATGCCGGTGATTTCTTGCGCCGTTTCGGCATCCAGCGGCTTGTTCAGCGCGACGATGCCGCCAAAGGCGCTGGTGCGGTCACAGTCGAAGGCGGATTTGTAGGCCTCGAGCAGGGTCGCGCCCTTGGCCACGCCGCAGGGGTTGGCATGCTTGATGATGGCACAGGCGGCCGTGTCCTCGGGGGCAAATTCCGCCACCAGCTCAAAGGCCGCGTCGGTGTCGTTGATGTTGTTGTAGGACAGTTCCTTGCCCTGGTGCTGCACCGCGGTCGCCACACCGGGGCGGTTCGAGCCATCGGTGTAGAAGGCCGCGCTTTGGTGCGGGTTCTCGCCATAGCGCAGGGTCTGGGCCAGCGTTCCGGCAAAGGCACGGCGCCGCGGCGCAGGCTGTTCCAGAGCCTCGGCCATCCAGGCCGACACGGCGGCGTCATAGGCGGCGGTGCGCGAATAGGCGGTCAGCGCCAGTTTTTGGCGGAAGCCATAGCTGGTCTGGCCGTCGTTCGCATCCAGTTCGGCCAGCAGCGCGTCGTAATCGGCCACGTCCACCACGACGTTGACAAAGGCGTGGTTCTTCGAGGCCGCGCGGATCATCGCCGGGCCGCCGATGTCGATGTTCTCGATGCAGGTGGCATAGTCGGCGCCCTTGGCGACGGTTTCCTCGAACGGGTAGAGGTTGACCACCAGCAGGTCGATCGGCGCGATCAGGTGGGTGTCCATCGCTGCCTGGTGCGAGGGATCATCACGCAGCGCCAGCAGCCCGCCATGCACCATCGGGTGCAGGGTTTTGACCCGGCCGTCCATCATCTCGGGGAATCCGGTCACTTCCGACACGTCGCGCACCTCGAGGCCGGCATTGCGCAGGGCGCCGGCGGTGCCGCCGGTGCTGATCAGCTCGACCCCGCGTGCGGCCAGGGCCTGGCCCAGTTCGATCAGGCCGGTCTTGTCGGAGACGGAAAGCAGGGCACGGCGCACAGGGTAGAGGTCGGTCATGAATCGATCCTTGATCTCGGTTAGGTCTGCGCGCGGCATAATCCATATCCCGCCGGGATTGAACCACCCCTTTTGCCGCGCCGCAGCAAGCCGGGCGCCCCCCGCCGCGTCTCAGCCGGAAAAATCAGGCTCTTCCCGATGGAGGTCGCGCACCGCGATGGCGGTGTCCTGCGCCTTGCTCAGCGACCAGCGCACGCGGGTGCGATAGTCCAGCGCCCGGCCCGACAGCACGATCTGCCGGCTCGCGCGTGGCTTCAGCCGGCCCTTTTCGAGATAAACGCTGGGCTCCAGGCTCAGTTCCTTGCCGCCCTCGTGGCGGAACACCCAGATTTCCCCGCTTTTCAACGCCATCGACACCGCCGCCCCACCAAGGTCGAGCGCCGCGTCCACCTCCGGATGCAGGTGCAGGCGGATGTCGAACCCGATGCCCGACAGCACGGTGGCATCCATCGCCTTGTCAAAGCGGCGCTTGTCGGCATCCTCGACCGCCAGCAACATGTCCTCGGCGACCAGCCCGCGCCCGTCGAAGGTGAGGTCGAGGCTGCGCACATGGGTCAGGCCGAAATTGCGCAGATAGCCGTCGTGCCCGCCCTGGAACCGCAGGCCGTCAGCCATCTCGGAAATCTCGGTGGGCACCCGCAACGGGGCGTCGATCAGCGCCTCGCGCCCGGTGCCGCGCGCCGGATCGGCCAACCGCGCGCTGGAATAGCCATCCAGGCAGAGCGTGGAATGCGACGGCGTCGCCCGGCCCGCCCGGCGCCATTCCACCCCAAACGAGGCACCGGAGCCGCAGTTGACGATCAGCGGACGCCGCCCGGAGGTCAGCTCGAACGCCAGGGTCGAGGCATGGGCGTTGAACGAGGCCGCGCGGCGCGGCGGCGGGCTGGCATCGACGATCACCGTGGTGCGCCCGCCCGACAGGCGCGCATAGCCCATCGCCAGCCCCTCCGGCTGGCCCGGCTTGACCTGGCTGGCGGCCAGCGCGTGATCGAGCCGCCCCTCCATGCCGCGACCGCCACCGTGGAACCGCGCCAGCCCGCCATCGGCGTGGCGCAGGGTGCGCAGGGTCGGCGCGATCCGCTCGATCGCCGCCTGGTGCGGGGCCGGTACCCCGCGCCCGGCGTCGTGCAACACCGCCGCCGCCCAGGTCAGCAGGGTGAACACCTCGAGCAGTTCCTCGGGGTTGCGGGTGGGCAGGCCGCCCTGGCCGTCGATCTGGGCCTCGCATTCGCGCGCCAGCGCCCGGACCGCCGGATCGGCCAGTTCCTCGCGCCCCTCCAGCGACAGCCCGGCATAGATCAGCCCGGTCAGCGCCTCGAACCGGGGCAGGCCCGGCGCCGCCCCGGTCCAGCGTTTCGACAGGAACCAGGTCTGCGCCGAGAGCGACCGGTAAAAGACATCGCTGGCGTCGCGCTCCTGCCCGCGCAGCAGGAACAGCGCATGGTTGATCCAGCGGATCACCCGCCGCCCGGCGAGGTCCGGCGTCCAGCCGGGCCCGAGCCCGCCGCCATGCGCCTCGATCCAGCCCCAGAGCCAGGCCTGCGCCTTGGCCCGGGCCGCCATGTCGCCCACCGCCGCCAGGTCGTCGAGCCAGGCAAAGCCGTGACGCTCGGCATCGAAGGCGGCATTGGGGGCGGCGACATCCCACAGCGCGGTATCACGCGATTCGATCAGGTAGCCGGCAAACAGGAGGTTGCCCGCGACCAACTGCCGGCCGCGGGCAAAACTGCCGATGGTGCGCGGCTCGGGTTGCGAGACGAACGCGGTCGCCGCGCGTTGCCGGCGGCTGAGCCGGGCGTACAGCCGGTTGAGGATTCGTGTCCTTCGGCCGGCGAAACTGTCAGGACTGGACATGCTCTCTGCCTCTCACGCTCTCTGGCGTTTCCGGCAGATCATAGCGGCGCAGGGCCGCCAAGTCACTTGCGAAACCCGGGTCTCAGGCGGCTTTGCGCAGGCAGGCGATGTAAAATCCGTCCATTCCGCCCAGATCGGCCCAGTAATCGGGCCGCAGGCGCAGCCCGCCCTCGGCCTCGATCCAGCCCGGGTCGATACCCGGCAGGGCCAGCGCGGCGCGGTCAATGCTGGCGTCCTCCAGCATGTCCAGCGCCTCCTCGACCTGCACCTCGCCCTCGTCAGGCAGCAGCGAACAGGTGCAGTAGACCAGCCGCCCGCCCGGTTTCAGCAGGCTCCAGGCATGCGCCAGCATGCGCGCCTGCAACTCGATCAGCGCGCCGAACTCGGCCCCGTCCTTGGCAAAGGGCAGGTCGGGATGGCGCCGGATCGTGCCGGTGGCCGAACAGGGCGCGTCGAGCAGGATGGCATCGTACTGGCCCTGGTGCTCCAGCGCGTCGCCAACCACCACCTGCGCCGCAAGCCCGGTGCGGCCGAGATTCTCGCGCAGCCGGCCAAGGCGGGCATCGGAGACGTCGAGCGCCACCACCTCGGCCCCGGCAGCGGCCAGTTGCAACGTCTTGCCCCCCGGCGCGGCGCACATGTCGAGCACGGTTTCGCCTGGCTGCGCCGCCAGCACCCGCGCCGGCAGCGCGGCGGCGGCATCCTGCACCCACCAGGCGCCCTCGGCAAAGCCCGGCAGCGTCGAGACCTGGCCCGGCGTATCCAGCCGCAGCGATCCGGTGGGCAAGACCCGCGCGCCGGGCAGATCGACCTGCGCCCCCGCGCGCGGCGTGATGTCCAGCGGTGCCCCGGCAAAATGCGCCGCCTCCATCGCCGCCATCGCCTCGCCGCCCCAGGCCTGGACCAGCGGCTTGCGCAGCCATTTCGGCAGCCGCGGCACCCGCAACTGGCCCCAGGCCTCCGGCCCCTCGGCGGCGACCTTGCGCAGCACCGCGTTGACCAGCCCCTTCAGGTGCCCGTGGTGGCGATCCCGGCTGACGATGGTGACCATGGCATTGACCACACCATGGGCCGCGCCGCCCTGGCACAGCTCCACCGTGCCCAGCCGCAGCGCGTTGCGCACCGGCAGGGGCGGGTATTTGCGCAGGTGCTTCTGCAACAGCCGGTCGGCGCGCTCCAGCCCGCGCAGGGTGTCGGAGGCCAGCCGTTGCGCGCGGGCGCGGTCAGCCGGTTCCAGCCGATCGAGCGCCCCGGCGGCCAGGCATTCGGACAGCAGACGCCCCTCGCCCAGGACCTGGTCGAGCAAGTGGATCGCGCTGCGCCGCGCCGTGGTTGCGTTGTCGTCCATGCCTGCCATCCTTCGCTGCGTCCCTGCGCCCATCTTGCCCCCGGGTGACGGAGGCGTATATCACGGAGGCAGAGCAAAGGAACCCGTGATGCGTGAGAACGACAGCCCGAATGCCGCGCAGGACGATGCCGACCTGCCCCCCGCCGCAAAACGCGCGCTGGCCGAGGCGCAGGAGCGCCGCCGCAAGGCCGAGGCCGAAGTGCAGCCCCTCCCCACGGAGCTGGGCGGGCGCAACGGACCCGAACCGGTCCGTTATGGCGACTGGGAAAAGAAGGGAATCGCGATCGATTTCTGATCGCGACCCGTTCGGGCGTGGAAAAGGGGGCGCCGCCCCCTCGGCCTGACGGCCTCACCCCCGGAGTATTTGACAAGAGAAGAAGCCGGGCCGGGTCATAGCCCCAGTACGTCCACCATGTCGTATTGGCCGGGCGCCTTGCCTTGGCCCCAGAGCGCGGCCCGGAGCGCACCGCGGGCAAAGATCGCCCGGTCGGTGGCCAGGTGACGCAGCACGATACGCTCGCCATCGGCGGCGAAGAGCACGTCATGCTCGCCCACGATGTCGCCACCGCGAATCGCCGAAAAGCCGATGTGCCCCCGCTCGCGCGCGCCGGTGATCCCGTCGCGGCCCCGGTCGGCGACCTCGGAGAGCGTGACGCCACGCCCCTCGGCGGCGGCCTCGCCCAGCATCAGCGCGGTGCCCGAGGGCGCGTCGACCTTGTGGCGGTGATGCGCCTCGATCACCTCGATGTCGAAATCCTCGTCCAGCGCGGCGGCCACCCGTTTTGTCAATTGCACCAGCAGGTTGACGCCCAGGCTCATGTTTCCGGCACGGACGATCACCGCGTGGCGCGCCGCCGGCTCCAGCCGGGCAATCTGCGCATCGGTCATGCCGGTGGTGCCGATCACGTGCACCGCGCGGGCCTGGGCCGCCAGCGCGGCGAACTCCAGCGTTGCCTCGGGCGCGGTGAAATCGATCACCGCCTGCGCCTGCGCAAAGGCGTCGAGCGGCTGGTCGGTCACGGTCACGCCCAGCGCCGCGCCGCCCATCGCCTCGCCCACATCGCGGCCGACCCAGGAATGGCCGGCCTGTTCCACCGCACCGACCAGATGCGCCTTGTCGCTCTCGCTGATGATCCTGATCAGCATCTGGCCCATCCGGCCCGATGCCCCGGTCACGACGATCCCCGGCTTTTGTGTCATCTCGGCGCCCTTTCGCTGCGGTGTCCGGTTGTTTTCCTACCTGCTCCCGCGCGCCTTGGCAAAGGCCCCGCGAAGGCGTAGATCGGGGACATGGCAAAGAACAAGTTTCATGACGGTCCCGGTCCCTCGCAGCGGCAGCTGCGCGTGGGCGAACTGATCCGGCGCACGCTGGCCGAGGTGCTGGCGCGCGGCGACATCCATGACCCGGACCTCAACCGCATGTCGATCACCGTGGGCGAGGTGCGCACCTCGCCCGATCTCAAGATCGCCACCGCCTATGTGCTGCCGCTGGGCGGCAAGGGGCAGGAGGACGTGGTCAAGCTGCTGGCCCGCAACAAGGGCGAGCTGCGCCGCATCATCGGCAAGAAGGCCGGGCTGAAATTCACCCCCGACCTGCGGTTCCAGCTGGACCAGACCTTTGACCAGATGGACGAAACCCGCCGCATGCTGTCGCAGGACGCGGTGCGCCGCGACCTCGAGAGCTGATGCGCGCCGTCCTGGCGTTCGTGGCCATGCTCGTCGCCGGGCCCTCGGCGGCGGTCGAATGCCGTGACACCAGCCATGACGGCAATCGCTATACCATCTGCGAGGTCGATGCCGCGCAAGAGGATCTGCGGCTGTTCCTGAACGGCGACGACGGGCGGCCGCTGGGCCAGTTCGGGGCGGTGAACCGCGTGCTGGCGGATGAAGGAAAGCAGCTGGCCTTCGCGATGAACGCCGGGATGTATCACGACGACCGCAGCCCGGTCGGCCATTACGTGGAGAACGGGCAAGAGGTTATGCGGGTGATTCCCGGCGCCGGGCCAGGCAACTTCGGCCTGTTGCCCAACGGGGTCTTCTGCATTTCCGAAGGACGCGCCGAGGTGATCGAAACGCAGGCCTATCTCGCGCGCGATCCCGGTTGCACCCATGCCACCCAGTCGGGGCCGATGCTGGTGATCGACGGGGCGCTGCATCCGCGCTTTCTGCCCGACAGCACCTCGCGCTATGTGCGCAACGGGGTGGGCACCAGCGCCGACGGAACCCGCGCGGTCTTTGCCCTGTCGCGGGGGCCGGTCACGTTCCACGCCTTCGCGCGGCTTTTTCGCGATCACCTGAAGCTGCCGCAGGCGCTGTATTTCGACGGCAACATCTCGCGCCTCTACGCGCCCGGGCTGGGACGGAACGATCCCGGTTTCGACCTCGGGCCGATTGTGGGCGTGGCCGAACCGGCCGAATAGGGGAATTCGGCGCGGATTTCGTACAATTCCGCCGCCCCGCCGCCGCGCAAATTGACAGCGCCGCTCTGCTCGGCTACCTCGCCGCCCTCTGACCACGAACGGGAACGACATGGCACGCAAACGCAAGGGGCGCGACCTCTCCGGCTGGCTGGTGGTGGACAAACCCGCCGGCATGACCTCCACCGCGGTGGTCAACAAGGTGCGCTGGGCGCTGGAGGCGAAGAAGGCCGGCCACGCCGGCACGCTGGACCCGGAGGCGACCGGCGTTCTGGCGGTGGCGCTGGGCGAGGCGACCAAGACGGTTCCCCATATCACCGACGCGCTCAAGGCCTATGCCTTTACCGTGCGGCTGGGCCAGGCCACCAACACCGACGACGCCGAGGGCGAGGTGATCGCAGAGAGCGCCGCCCGCCCCACGGACGACGAGATCAAATCGGCGCTGGGTCCGTTCATCGGCGACATCATGCAGGTGCCGCCGAAATACTCGGCGGTCAAGATCGACGGCCAGCGCGCCTACAAGCTGGCGCGGGACGGCGAGGATTTCGAGGTCGAGGCGCGGCCGCTCTGGGTCGAGGAGCTGGTGATGACCGACCGGCCCGATGCCGATCACGTCGAGCTGGAAATGACCTGTGGCAAGGGCGGCTACGTGCGCGCCATCGCCCGCGACCTGGGCGCAGCGCTGGGCTGTCATGGCCACGTGGTGCGGCTGCGCCGGATCTGGTCCGGCCCCTTCGACGCCGAGGACGGCGTGACCCTTGCACAGATCGACGAGATGGCCAGAACCCCGGCGCTGGATGACTTCATCCGCCCGCTGGAAGAGGGGCTGGCCGACCTGCCAGAGGTGAAATGCACCGCCGAGGGCGCGGCCAGGCTGCGCAACGGCAACCCCGGCACGGTGCTGCCGTCCGACGTGGAATACGGCGACGAATGCTGGGCCTCGTTCGAGGGGCGCGCGGTGGCGGTGGGCCGGTACAAGGCCGGGCAGCTGCATCCCAGCCGGGTGTTCAACCTGTAACCCCGGGACCGGCGCGACCATGGCCTGGCCGGCTGTACACCATCGGCGGGGTGCGACACATTCGAACTTGCGAATTCACCGGTTTGGCGAGACTGTCCCGCCGGCGGCGGGGGCCCCTCCCCCGCGCCGAAAGGAGCACTACATGAAAACCGCGGATTTCGTCGCCACGCTGTTTGACGGCACCTCTGACCCGAACAAGATCACCGTTGCCTTTACCATGGCGCTGAACGCGCTGAACAAGGGCCACAGCGCGATCATCCTGCTGATGGTCGAGGCGGTCGAGCTGGGCAAGCCCGACATGCTGAACGCGATCGACATCGGCAAACCCTTTCAGCCCGCCGGCGAGCTGCTGGAGCAGTTCCTGGCCGCCGGTGGCCGGATCGGAATTTGCGGCGCCTGCATGATCCACAACGGGTTCACCGCCGAGGACATGGCCCCCGGGTACGAGATCATCACCGCCCCGGATGTGGTCGACCTGTTGATGGCGGCCAAGGGCTCGCTGCAGATCACCTGAGGCCCGCACCGACCTGGCCCCGACGGGGCCGGTCGGTCCGCAGGCGGATCGCGCCAGTCCCGGCGGTTTCCGGTTTCCCCCGGCCCCGCGCCGCGCTAACCACGATGGATGATCACCCGCATCCATACCGGGGCGACGCGGCGACGCCTGTTGTCCCGGTATGGAGAGGCGACTGGAACGGGGTCCCGCATGACCGATGAAACCCACCTCTCGACCCATGACAACCAAGACGCGCACAGGCTGCACGATCCCGGCGGCAAGGTTCGCATCCGCCTGCCCGACGGGATCATCGGCGGCGCGACCTTCTCGCCCTGCGGCCGATACCGCCAGACATTGACCCGGGACTGGACACCGGATGGCGCGCGACCGCGCACCATCATGTTCGTCGGCCAGAACCCCTCTGTCGCCACGGCCGAGGTTTCGGACCCGACCTGCGACAGGGAGCTTGGCTTTGCCAGGCGCTGGGGGTTCACCCGCTACGTCAAGACCAACATGCTGGACTGGCGTGCGACCGAACCCAAGAACGTGCCGCATGACACCGCGTTGGCCTGCAGCCCGGACAACCTGCCCGCCATTTTGCACGAGGCCGAGCAGGCCGAGGAAATCCTGATGGCCTATGGCAAGCTGCACAAGCGATACGCGGACATCGTCGACCGGACGATCCGGGCGCTGCGGGAAACCGGTAAACCGCTCAATTGCCTGAAACTGAACAAGGACGGCTCTGCGGGGCATCCGCTTTACATCAGCAGCAAGACCGAGCGGTTTCCGTTTCCCGATCCCTGACCCCGCGCGCGACGTGGTCACCGGACCGCACCTCGGGGGCAGGTGCCGGATCGTCGGGACCAAGGGCCGAACCGGCGTGGAAACCGGACACGAACGGGGATAAGGCTATGCCATGACCCGTATGTCCCGATCCTGGTTTCTCGTTTTCCTGATTGCCGGGTTTTTCCAAGGCCACCCCGTGATCGCGCAGGCAACCGAGCAGGGCCGGTGCAAGGCTGCATTGTCGGATTTCTCCTGGATGCTTGAGGAGGACGGGCAATATCATCGCCTGAACTCCGATAGATCGGGTGAAAAACTCCATGGGCTGACATGTCGTGAAGCCGACATCGTTGACTGGTTCGAAGGGAACGCCTGGACGCACCTGAAAACCGTGTCTCCGGACGGCACGTCCTTCGGTCATGGCGCAGGTCGGTATCAGGCCGATCGCATTCTGGTGTTCTGCCTGCCGCGCCGCTTCCCGTTCAGGTGGCGAACGAATGGGTGTTTCGCCCAGGCCAGCGTGTCGTTGTTCGACGGCCGGATCACGAATCTGACTGCAGGACCCTCCATCTGACACCGGCAGGCGCCTGAATGTGTCGCGCTCCCAGCGGTCGGCGCGTACCGGAAAGCATCGGTTAACCAGCCACGCCGGATTGTTTTGACCTGTAGCGGGCTTTGTGGCTGATAAAGGCGCAGTTTTTCGAGTGGAGCGACAGCATGGTTTGGCTCGCGGGCTTGCTTGGCCTTGTCGCCATTGGCGGCGTGGCCATGGCTGACATCTTTTCCGACGAAGATGAGACGATCGAGGACGACACCGATGTCGATCCCGACGCCGGCCTTGCGGAAACCGCCCTGCCGCTGGACGCGGGCGGGTTCGACGGGCTCGACCTGACCGGCGGACCGGGTACCGATTTCCTCTCTGGCGGGCCGGGCGACGACCTGCTCGATGGCGGCGTCGGGCAGGATCAGCTGAACGGATACGGCGGCGACGACCGGACCTCGGGGGGCGAGGGCGACGACATCCTTTACGGCGAGGCGGGCAATGATGCCCTGGCCGGGGGTGGCGGCGAGGATGAGCTGCACGGCGGCTATGGCGCCGACGACCTGCAGGGCGAGGCGGGCGATGACCAGCTCTTCGGCCATGCCGGGGGTGATCTGCTGGAGGGCGGGCCCGGTGCCGACCGGCTGGACGGCGGACAGGATGACGACCTGCTGCTGGGCGGGGAGGGCGGCGACGCGCTGCAAGGCGCCGAGGGCGACGACATCCTAGACGGGGGCGCCGGGGCTGATACCCTGTTCGGCGGCTGGGGCGACGATACCCTGACCGGGGTGGAGCCGTCAGGGGGTAATCCGGCGGCAAGCGAGCAGGAGAGCGATTTCCTCAACGGCGGCGATGGCACCGACACCATCACGGCGGGGGCCGGCGACGTGGTCACCGCCGGAGAGGGGGACGACAGCATCGTGCTGGGCGACTGGATCAGCGGCGGCCCGGGGGCCGAACTGACCGATTACGACCCCGAGGAGGACCAGCTGTTCCTGCTCTGGGACATGAAGGCAGACCCCGATCCCGAGGTCGAGGTCGTGGCCGACCCTGTGACACCCGGGTTGAGCCATATCGTGGTGAACGGCTCCGAACTGGCCAGCGTGCAGGGCGACGGCGCGGTGACGGCGGGCGACATCCTGCTGGTCGATCACGCCGATGCGCCCGGGCTGGGCCTTGCCGGGAACTGACCGCGCCGGATTTTCCTTTGCATCCGTGCAGAATCCGCTTATACGCCCGCATCCGGTCCATCCACGGGGCAACCCACACGGGCCGGCACACTCTCCATGGGCCTGTGCTGGACGACATCCCGGCCTGCGCCATTCACTCCAACCCGCAAAGGAGACCCCGATGTCGATTACTGCCGAAGAAAAGACCCGTCTGATGAAGGAATTCGCGACCAAGGAAGGCGACACCGGTTCGCCCGAGGTCCAGGTCGCGATCCTGAGCTCGCGCATTGCCACGCTGACCGAGCACTTCAAGACCCACAAGAAAGACAACCACGGCCGCCGCGGCCTGCTCAAGATGGTTGCCCAGCGCCGCAAGCTGCTGGATTACCTCAAGGGCAAGGAAGAGGCCCGTTACCAGGACCTGATCAAACGCCTGGGCCTGCGCCGCTAAACCCGCTTTCGAACCTGTTTCGATCAACCGCGTCCCCGCTGGGGGCGCGGTTTTTCTTTGTGGGGCGGCCATGTGCGGCATCGGCTTGGCAACGGGGATTTGGCCGGCTATAGGATGTGATGTTATACTATTACACTCAAAGGATGCCCCATGTCTGACCCCCGCCTTCCCGTTACCGTCCTGTCCGGCTTTCTGGGGGCCGGCAAGACCACGCTGCTGAACCGGATCCTCAACAACCGCGACGGGCGCCGGGTCGCGGTGATCGTCAATGACATGTCCGAGGTGAACATCGACGCCGACCTGGTGCGCGCCGGTGGCGCAGAGCTGAGCCATACCGACGAAACCCTGGTCGAGATGTCGAACGGCTGCATCTGCTGCACCCTGCGCGACGACCTGCTGATCGAGGTGCGGCGGCTGGCCGAGGAGGGGCGGTTCGACACGCTGCTGATCGAATCGACCGGCATCGCCGAACCGCTGCCGGTGGCCGCCACCTTCGATTTCCGCGACGAGGCCGGCGAGAGCCTGTCCGACATCGCCCGGCTGGACACGATGGTGACGGTGGTCGATGCGCGCAACCTGCTCGAGGATTTCTCGAGCCACGATTTCCTCAGCGACCGGGGCGAATCGCTGGGCGAGGCGGACGACCGGACGCTGGTTGACCTGCTGACCGACCAGATCGAGTTCGCCGACGTGGTCATCCTCAACAAGATCTCCGAGGCCGGGCCGGACCGCGCCGATGCCGCGCGCAAGATCGTGCGCAGCCTGAACGCCGATGCGCGGATCATCTGCACCGATTTCGCCGAGGTGCCGATGGACGCGGTGATCGACACCGGGCTGTTCGATTTCGAGAAGGCCCACGAGCACCCGATGTGGGCCAAGGAGCTGTACGGCTTTGCCGATCACACCCCGGAAACCGATGAATACGGCATTGCCTCTTACGTGTTCCGCGCCCGCGCGCCGTTCGATCCGCAGAAAATCCACGATCTGCTGAACGGTCCGCTGCCCGGCGTGATCCGTGCCAAGGGGCATTTCTGGATCGCCACGCGGCCCGATTGGGTGGCCGAGTTTTCGCTGGCCGGTGCCCTGTCCAGCGTCAAGCCGCTGGGGAAATGGTGGGCCACCATTCCGCAGGCGCGCTGGCCGGAACACCCGCAGGCGCTGGACTATATCCGCAACCACTGGGCCGAGCCCTTTGGCGACCGGCGCCAGGAGATCGTTTTCATCGGCAGCGGCATCGACTGGCCCGCGCTCCGTGCCGGGCTGGAGGCCTGCCTCCTGCCCGAGGCCGGGCCGGACCTCGCGGCGCTGGCCGGTCTGGCGGACCCGTTCCCCGGCTGGCGCGACGCGCGCGAGGCCGAGGCGGCCGCATGAGGCCGAAACGAAACGCCAACAGGGGGGCGACGCGGCTCAGGCTACGCCGCCGCACGAGCGACCCAATGCGCGACTATGATGCGCTGCCCGCCCCGCTGCGCCGCTGGGTGGCGCAGGCGGCGCGGCCCTGGTCGCCACGGTCCTGCCTGGCGATCTGGCGGCGCACCCTGTCACGCGGCGGCGACCCGGACGAGGCGATCCACCGCCTCGAGCGCGCCGAGGCCGCGATGCTGGCCCGGGATTCCGTGCAATCGGAACCGGAACCCGGTCGCGCCCCGACCTGAGCCGTCGCGCCCCCCCTGCTATCCATCCTTTCCAAATGGCCCATTCTCCTGTATGGCCCGCCCATCTCAGACGTTGTGCCCGGACCTCGGCACTCGAATGGAAGACCACAAGGGGTCGGCGGCAATGGGGCCGCCACGCAAACGGGAGACCCGGAAGGCCGGGAGTGCTCCCAAACAGGATACGATGATGTTTAATGTAACGACGAAATCTATCGAGTGGGGCGAAGACACCCTCACTCTGGAAACCGGCAAGGTTGCCCGCCAGGCGGACGGCTCGGTCGTCGCCACCCTGGGCGAGACCCGGGTGATGGCCAACGTGACCTTTGCCAAGGAACCCAAACCCGGGCAGGATTTCTTTCCGCTGACCGTGCATTACCAGGAAAAATATTATGCGGCCGGTAAGGTTCCCGGCGGCTTTTTCAAGCGCGAAGCGCGTCCGACCGAGAAAGAGACGCTGACCGCGCGCCTGATCGACCGTCCGATCCGCCCGCTGTTCGTCCCCGGCTTCAAACATGAAGTGCTGGTGATGTGCACCGTGCTGAGCCACGATCTGGTCAACGATCCCGATATCGTGGCGATGATCGCCGCCTCTGCCGCGCTGACCATCTCGGGCGTGCCGTTCATGGGGCCGATCGCCGGCTGCCGCGTGGGTTACGTGGATGGCGAATACATCCTCAACCCCGAGGTCGAGGACATGCAAGGGCTGCGCAACAACCCCGAGCAGCGTCTTGACCTGGTTGTCGCCGGCACCAAGGACGCGGTGATGATGGTCGAATCCGAGGCCTATGAGCTGTCGGAAGAGGAAATGCTGGGCGCCGTGACCTTTGCCCATGAGCAGATCCAGCCGGTGCTCGACCTGATCATCGACCTGGCCGAAGACGCCGCGAAAGAGCCCTTCGACTTCCAGCCGCCGGATTACTCCGCGCTGTTCGAGGCCGTGAAGGCCGCCGGCGAAGACAAGATGAAGGCCGCCTATGCCATCACCGACAAGCAGGAGCGTCAGGCGGCTGTTGCCGCCGCGAAAGAGGCGATCCGCGCCGCGCTGAGCGAAGAGCAGCTTGAGGATGCGAACCTTGGTTCGGCACTGAAAAAGCTGGAATCCATCGTGCTTCGCAGCGCGGTCGTCAAGGACGGCAAGCGGATCGACGGCCGCGCCCTCGATCAGGTTCGCCCGATCGTGTGCGAAAACGGGCTGCTGCCGCGGACCCATGGGTCGGCGCTGTTCACCCGTGGCGAAACCCAGGCGCTGGTCGTGACCACGCTGGGCACCGGCGATGACGAACAGTTCATCGACGCGCTGCACGGCAACTTCAAATCGAACTTCATGCTGCACTACAACTTCCCGCCCTATTCGGTCGGCGAAGTGGGCCGCGTGGGTGGCCCGGGCCGTCGCGAGATCGGCCATGGCAAGCTGGCGTGGCGGGCGTTGCAGGCGGTTCTGCCGGCCTCGACCGACTTCCCCTACACCCTGCGCCTGGTGTCCGAGATCACCGAATCGAACGGCTCTTCCTCGATGGCGTCGGTCTGCGGCGGCTCGCTGTCGATGATGGATGCGGGCGTTCCGCTGAAATCGGCCGTGGCCGGTGTGGCCATGGGCCTGGTGCTGGAAGAGGACGGGTCCTATGCGGTGCTGACCGACATTTTGGGCGACGAGGATCACCTCGGCGACATGGACTTCAAGGTTGCCGGCACCGAAGAGGGCATCACCTCGCTGCAGATGGACATCAAGGTTGCCGGCATCACGCCGGAAATCATGAAGAAAGCCCTGGCCCAGGCCAAGGAAGGCCGGATGCACATCCTGGGCGAGATGAACAAGGCGCTCTCCGGCGCGGCGGACTTCTCGGTCCATGCGCCGCGCATCGAGACCATGCAGGTCCCCACCGACAAGATCCGCGAAGTGATCGGGTCCGGCGGCAAGGTGATCCGCGAGATCGTCGAAGTGTCGGGCGCCAAGGTCGACATCAACGACGATGGCATCATCAAGATCGCCTCGCCGAACGGCGAAGCCATCCAGAAGGCCTATGACATGATCCATTCGATCGTGGCTGAGCCGGAAGAGGGCAAGGTCTATAAGGGCAAGGTCGTGAAGATCGTCGATTTCGGCGCCTTCGTGAACTTCTTCGGCAAGCGCGACGGGCTGGTGCACGTCAGCCAGATCGAGAACCGCCGCCTGAACCACCCCTCGGACGTCCTGAAAGAGGGCCAGGAGGTCTGGGTCAAGCTGCTGGGCTTCGACGATCGCGGCAAGGTCCGCCTGTCGATGAAGATCGTCGACCAGGAGACCGGCGAAGAGATCGCCCCCGAGAAGAAAGAGGAAGCGGCGGACTGATCCGCAGCCTTCCGACACCCATGAGAAGCCCCGGCAGCGATGCCGGGGCTTTTTCGTTTCTCACGTCCCGGTTAAGACATGCCCATGCATTCCCTGATCATCCACATGTCCAGCAGCACCGCCCGACGCCCGAATGCCGCGGCGCTGTTGCACGCGCTGCCCGACGCGCGGCTGGTCGAAGCGGTCGACGGGCGCGACCCGGCGCAGGTCACCGGCGTGACGATTCGGCCCGGCGATGCCTGTGCCCCCGCCTATCCCTTTCCGCTTTCCCCCGGCGAGATCGGCTGTTTCCTCAGCCATCGCCGCTGCTGGCGGCGCATCCTGGCGGAGGGCTGGGACTACGCCCTGATCGTCGAGGATGACCTCGCCATCGACCCGACCCGCCTGCGCGCGGCGCTGGCCCTGGTCGAGGCCCATGTCACGCCCGACAGCTATATCCGCCTGCCGGTCAAGCCGCGCGAGAAACCGGCGCAGGTGCTGGGCGAATCGGAGGGGCTAGCGTTGATCCTGCCAAAGGTGATCGGGCTGCAGACGGTGGCACAGGTGGTCGGGCGCGGCGCGGCCAAGCGGTTGCTCGCCGCGACCGCGACGATCGACCGCCCGGTCGATACCCTGCTGCAAATGCATTGGGTCACTGGCCAGCCGGTCCACAGCCTGACGGGCAGCGGTGCGCGGGAACGCACCGCCGACCTAGGCGGCTCGACCATCCAAAAGAAAACCCGCGCCGGCGGCAAGCTGGCGCGGGAATTCAAACGGGCCGCCTATCGGGCGCAGGTTGCCCTGCGCCCGCAGCACCCGGCTTAGTCCGGGTTCTTGGCAAAACGCAGGTAGGGCAGCTTTTTGTCCAGTTTGCCGAACTTGGCCTCGGCGGCGGCGTCATCCAGCGCCAGCCCCACGATCACGTCCTGACCCGCGGTCCAGTTGGCCGGGGTGGCCAGCGGCTGCTGGTAGGTGCGTTGCAGGCCGTCCAGCGCGCGCAGCACCTCGGCAAAGTTGCGACCCACGGTCATCGGGTAGATCATCATCAGCTGGATCTTCTTGTCCGGGCTGATGATGAAGACCGAGCGCACCGAGGCGCTGTCGGCAGCGGTGCGACCATCGGGCAGGTAGGCCTCGGCGGGCAGCATGTCAAAGGCCTTCGACACCGACAGATCCTCGTCGGCGATGATCGGGAACCCGGCCTTGGCACCGGCAAAGCCCTCGATGTCGGATTTCCATTTCACGTGCTCATCGGCGCTGTCCACCGAGAGGCCGATCACCTTGGTGCCGCGCTTGGCCCATTCATCGGCCAGTTGCGACACGGCGCCGAACTCGGTGGTGCAGACCGGCGTGAAATCCTTGGGGTGGCTGAACAGGATGGCCCAGCTGTCACCGATCCAGTCGTGAAAGCTGATCTCGCCCTGGTCGGTCATGGCGGTGAAATCGGGAACGATGTCGTTAATACGCAGACCCATTGTGTTCTCCTCTGGTTGAAAATCCGGTTGGTTGTTCTGTTCGAGACTAGTCTCGTCTCGGCAGCAATGTAAGGGCTCGCAAGACGTGTTGCATCCCCTGACTTGTCCCCGCAACTCAGCGGTGACACATTGGCGCGGAATCGCTGACCGCACGGTCAGGAGAACCGCCGAGTTGGGAGAACCGGACATGATCGAGAAACGCAATTTCTACATCAACGGCCAATGGGTGGCCCCGTCGCAACCGAACGATCACCCGGTCATCGACCCCTCCACCGAAGAGCCCTGCGCGGTGATCTCGCTGGGCGGGCAGGCCGATACCGACGCCGCCGTCGCCGCCGCCAAGGCGGCGCTGCCGGGCTGGATGGCCACCCCGGTCGAGGAGCGGATCGCGCTGGTCGAGAAACTGATCGACGTCTACAAATCGCGCGGCGAGGACCTGGCCCAGGCGATGACCTCCGAGATGGGCGCGCCGATCGACATGGCCCGCACCCAGCAGGTCGGCGCCGGCATCGGCCACCTCAAGAACTTCGTCCGCGCCGCCAAGGCCTTCCAGTTCGACCGGCCGCTGGGCGACCACGCCCCCAACGACCGCATCATCTACGAGGCGGTGGGCGTCGCCGCCCTGATCACCCCGTGGAACTGGCCGATGAACCAGGTCACACTCAAGGTCGGCGCCGCCGCCATCGCCGGCTGCACCATGGTGTTGAAACCCTCCGAGGAAAGCCCGCTGAACGCCATGGTCTTTGCCGAGATGATCGACGAGGCCGGCTTTCCCGCCGGAGTCTTCAACCTGGTGAACGGCGACGGCGTGGGCGTGGGCAACCAGCTTACCGGTCATCCGGACGTGGACATGGTCAGCTTCACCGGCTCCACCCGGGCCGGCATCGCGATCTCCAAGAACGCCGCCGACACCCTGAAAAAGGTGCACCTGGAACTGGGCGGCAAGGGCGCCAACGTGATCTTTGCCGATGCCGACGACAAGGCGGTCAAGCGCGGCGTGCTGCACATGATGAACAACACCGGCCAGTCGTGCAATGCGCCCAGCCGGATGCTGGTGCAGTCCGAGATCTATGACCAGGCGGTCGAGATCGCGGCCGAGACCGCCAACAAGCTCACGGTCGGCAACGCCCACGAGGAAGGCCGCCACATCGGCCCGGTGGTCAACAAGACCCAGTGGGACAAGATCCAGGGGTTGATCGAGAAAGGCATCGCCGAGGGCGCCCGCCTGGTCGCCGGTGGCCCGGGCCTGCCCGAGCAGTTCAACAAGGGCTTTTACGTCCGCCCCACCGTCTTTGCCGACGTGACCCCGGACATGACCATCGCCCGCGAAGAGATCTTTGGCCCGGTTCTGTCGATCATGAAGTTCGACAGTGAAGAGGACGCCATCGCGATTGCCAACGACACCGAGTACGGGCTGACCAACTACGTCCAGACCCAGGACGGCGCCCGCGCCAACCGCATGGCCCGCGTCCTGCGCTCTGGCATGGTCGAGATGAACGGCCAGTCGCGCGGTGCCGGTTCGCCCTTTGGCGGCATGAAGAAATCCGGCAACGGCCGCGAGGGCGGCGTGTTCGGGCTGGAGGACTTCCTCGAGGTCAAGGCCGTCAGCGGCTGGACCCCGGAATAAACCGGGCCAACACCAACCTGACAGCAAGGGCCACCCCCCGGGGTGGCCTTTTTCGTGGCGCGATCGCTCTCCACCAGTCGGGCCTGCCTGCCTCCTGTCGTTTCGCGCACGGCTTTCCCACTGGTCTCGGGCCGGGGCGATGCGCTATGTGCGGGGCGACCGAAGGGATCGCTGCCGATGATCATTTCCCGCCTGCACGGGCGCCTGGGAAACCAGATGTTCCAGTATGCCGCCGCACGCGGCCTTGCCGCACGGCTGGGCGTTGCCGTGGCGCTGGACACGCGCGATGCCCTGCGCCGTGGCGAGGGGGTTCTGACCCGCGTGTTCGACCTGCCGCTGGCCGAGCCGCTGAAACTGCCGCCGAACCGCCACGACCGGCCGCTGGCCTATGGGCTGTGGCGGGTGATGGGCGGGGCGCCACGGTTCCGGCGCGAACGCGGGCTGGGCTATAATCCGGCCTTTGCCGATTGGGACGGCGACAGCTACCTGCACGGCTACTGGCAAAGCGAGAAGTACTTCGCCCATGCCGCCGACGACATCCACCGGGATTTTTCCTTTCCCGATTTCACCGATGCGCAGAATGCCGAGATGGCGGCCCGGATCGGCGAGGAGCTGGCGATCTCGCTGCATGTGCGGCGGGGCGATTACCTGACGCTGAGCGCGCATGCGGTCTGCGACGAGGTCTATTACACCCGCGCGCTGGAGCGGTTGATGCAAGAGGTCGAGGGCACGCCAACGGTCTTCGTCTTTTCCGACGATCCCGATTGGGCCAAGGCGAACCTGCCGCTGCCGGTGGAAAAGGTGGTCGTCGATTTCAACGGCCCCGAGACGGATTTCGAGGACATGCGGCTGATGTCGCTGTGCCGCCACAACATCATCGGCAACTCGTCGTTTTCCTGGTGGGCGGCCTGGCTGAACGCCAACCCGGACAAGCGGGTGGCCGGCCCGACGCGCTGGTTCGGGGAGCCAAAGATGCGCAACCCCGACATCCTGCCCGAGGATTGGCTGCGGATCGAAGTGTAAGGTTCAGAACGGCGGTTTGGCCCGGATCTTGAGCGAGACGCCGCCCTCGGGGTTCTTGATCCTGAGTTCCTCGGAATGCAGCATCAGGCGCGGGAAATCGCGCGCCGCCCCCTCGGCATAGAGCGGATCACCCAGGATCGGGTGGCCCAGCGACAGCATGTGCACCCGCAACTGGTGGCTGCGCCCGGTCTTGGGGAACAGGCGCACGCGGGTTTCGTTGTCTCCATATTTCACCACCTTCCATCCGGTCTCGGCCGGTTTGCCGGTCTCGTGGCAGACCTTTTGCAGCGGCCGGTTGGGCCAGTCGACGATCAGCGGCAGATCGACGATGCCCTCCTTCGGCTCCAGCCGGCCCCGGACGCGGGCGACATAGGTCTTTTTCGTCATCCGCTTCTCGAACTGCAGCGACATGTGCCGCTGCGCGTAGGGGGACATGGCAAAGACGATCACGCCCGAGGTGTCGCGGTCGAGCCGGTGCACCAGCAGCGCGTCGGGAAAGGCGGCCTGCACCCGGCTCAGCAGGCAATCGGCCAGATGCGCGCCCTTGCCCGGCACCGAAAGCAGTCCGGCGGGCTTGTTCACCGCGACGAGTTGCGCGTCCTCGTACAGGACCTCCAGCGGGTCGGTGGGGGGATTGTAATCGCTCATGTCCCCGCGTCGTAACGCACCCCGCCCTGACGTCAAGCTTGCCGCCTGGTCCCGGCGCCGCCAATCTCCTGACAACCGGAGAAGAGGAGACCCCGATGACCGCAGTTCTGCACCCCGACATGCACCCGACCATCGCCCAGGCGCTGGAGATCGTCGCCTCGGGCGATCACGAGCGGATTGCACAAATCCTGGCCGAAAACGTACGATTCCTGCCGCCGACCTACTGGGCCACCTGGACCGGGCGGGAACCGGTCGCGGCGGTGCTGGGCCACGTCGGCCAGGTGTTCAGCGATTTCCGCTATCGGCGGGTGATGGGATCGGGCAACGACTGGGCGCTGGAGTTCCAGTGCAAGGTCGGCGATCTCGACGCGGTCGGCATCGACCTGATCACGCTGAATGCCGAGGGGTTGATCGAGACCTTCGAAGTGGTGATGCGCCCGCTCAAGACCGTCGCCGCCCTGCGCGAGGCGATGAATGCGCGGGTGATGAAGGATCCGCGGTTCCTGAAGTACCGCGAGGCGCTTTCGTAAGCTTCCTCACGGGGTTCGGCGGCGGCGCACCTGCTGCAGCATCGCCGCCGAATAAATCCCCAGCGCCACCCAGATCATCGGAAAGGCGATCATCCGGGCCTGCCCCATCGGCTCTCCGAACAGGAACACGGCGGTCAGAAAGATCATGGTCGGCGTGATGTATTGCAGGATGCCGATGGTCGACAGCCGCAGCAGCTTGGCCCCGTTGGCATAGGCGATCAACGGCGCCGCCGTGATGAGCCCACAGCCCAGCAGCAGCGTGGTGTCGATCGGGACACCGCCGAAATGCCCGGCCCCGCTGGCGGACAGCCAGGCGATACAGGCCAGTGCCGCCGGCGTGAGGATCAGAACCTCGAGCAGGAAACCCTGGTTCGGTCCTACCGGCAGGGATTTCTTGAAGAACGCATAGGCGCCCCAGCTCAACGTCAGCCCGACCGCCGCCCAGGGCAGGCGCCCGGCCTGCAGGGTCAGGACCACCACCGCGACCGCCGCCAGCGCGATGGCCACGATCTGCGCCCGGTTCAGCCGTTCGCCCAGAAACACCGCACCGAGAAACACGCTGAACAACGGGTTGATGTAATAGCCCAGCGCCGCGTCCAGGGCATGGCCCGAGTTGATGGCCCAGACATAGATGCCCCAGTTGACCGAGATCAGCGCGGCGGTCAGACAGGCCTGCGCCAGCGTCCTGGGCTGCGTCAGCGCGCGGCGCAGATCGCCAGTACGCCCCAGGACGACCAGAAGCGCGGCAGCCAGCGGCACCGACCAGATCACCCGATGCGCCACCACCTCGACCGCCGGGATATGGCTGAGCTGTTTCATGTAGAGCGGCAGGAATCCCCACATCACATAGGCCGCCAAGGCAAAGGCAAGCCCCTGCGGTGAATCGGTATTCCCGGTAATACGGGGGTTTGGTTGCGTACCCATTGCGCGCTCCTCCTGCCCCGACGCTTTAGGTCAGCACCGGGGGGCACGCAATGGGCCGCGCCGGTCAGGCACGCAACGACCACCGAAGCGCCCCTGCAAGCATAGTCGGGGTAATACTCCAAAGTGACCATTTGGAATCACGGGGTTGGATCGTTTCAACTCCGGCGTGGAGCACATGTGTGTCACACATTCGGCCCGATGACTGCGGCGTGTTCGCCTCATCAGGGGGCCGAAATGGGCGCGCATCGTCATCTTTTCCACCGAGGCAATATCTTCTGCTGACGGCGGCGGCTGCCAGGGTTTTCCCCAGACACCGGCACACTTCGCCTGGATCGGAAGATCACAGAAGATATTCCAAGTATTTCAGAGGACTATGCGCATCGCAGCGCTTCGTGCCTGACTCGGAGATTGGCAGTAATCAGCCCGAAACCGACCCGGGTCTCGCGCTCCGCTGATCCAGGGAAGACATGCAGGTCGGGCGGGGAGCGCTCACGCGCTGCGCCATGCTCCAAGGGCAGAAAAGCGCAGCGATCTGCCGTTCCCGGATCCGTTCGACCCTGCGGATCGTGCATCGGTTCGGCCGGACAGGTCCGGCCGGTGCCTTTGCCCAGCCCGAATCCAGCATCTTGGGCAGGTTTCGCCCACAACTCCCCCCTCCCCTGCTGAGAAAGCTTGATGAGGTCGCGCCGCGAAGCGCGCTCTTACGGGTCGAGTTGAATGCCCATTGAGGGCGCAGGTTGAAACCGGCGCCCTCATAACAGGATTTTTCAGCACAACCGGAACAGTGGTTTTTCTTGGTGCCCCATGCTCCGATCGGCGTTCAGGCCAGCGGCAATCTCTGGCGCACCAGCGTCGTCCAGTACGAGCTGCCCCAGGCGATCACGTCGTCGTTGAAATCGTACTTCGGGTGATGCAGGGCTGCCGACGGCCCGTTGCCAACATTGATCATCGCGCCGGGCACCTCGTTGAGCATGAAGGAGAAATCCTCGCCACCCAGCGTTTGCGGCATGTCGAGATGCACGTTCTCGACGCCCGCCACCTCCTGCGCGGCCTTGGCGGCCAGCTCGGTCTCGTGTTCGTGGTTCACCGTCACCGGGTAGTGCCGGGTATAGTCCAGCGTTCCCACCGCGCCATAGGCGGCGGCGATATTGCCCACCATCGCCTCGAGCCGTTCCTCGATCATGTCGCGCACTTCTTCGCGCAGCGTGCGCACCGTGCCGGTCATGGTGAGGTCCTGCGGAATGACGTTGAACGCATTCCCGGCCTGGATCGTGCACAGCGAGATCACCGCGCTGTCGATCGGGTCCATGTTGCGCGAGGTCAACGTCTGCACCGCCTGCAACAGGGCACCCGCAATGGGCAGCGGATCGACCGTCTGTTCGGGCCGCGCCGCGTGACCGCCGCGCCCGGTGATGGTGATTTTCAACTCGTCGACCGAGCCCATGATCGGCCCGGAGTTGATGGTGAACTGCCCGACGGGCAGGTTCGGACGGTTGTGCATCCCGTAGACCTCGTCACAGGGCCAGCGGGTAAAGAGACCATCCTCGATCATCGCGCGGGCCCCGGCACCGCCCTCTTCGGCAGGCTGGAAGATCACGATCACCGTGCCGTCGAAGGCCCGGCTTTCTGCCAGGTGCCGCGCCGCGCCCAACAGCATGGTGGTGTGCCCGTCATGGCCACAGGCATGCATCTTGCCGGGGGTCTGCGAGGCATAGGGTTTGCCGGTTTCCTCGATGATCGGCAGGGCATCCATATCGGCCCGCAGCCCGACCATGCGGCCCGAGGCATTGCTCTGACCGCGGATCACGCCGACGACGCCGGTTTCTCCAAGGCCCTCGTGAACCTCGTCCACCCCTGCCGCCCGCAGCGCCTCGGCGACCTTCTGCGCGGTGCGTTTCACGTCATAGAGAAGCTCGGGGTTCATGTGCAGATCGCGACGAAATTCCGTCAGGTCCGCGACCTCTTTGGCGACCCAGTTTTCAACGGCCATGTCCTCAGGCCTCCTTTTTCATGCGGTAGCGGAAATCACAGTGGCTGGCGCCCTTCATGATCGTCTGGGTCCGGGTCATCTCGATCTCCGGGTTGTAGCCGATGCAGAAATCGCCATCGCGGTTGCACGACAACAGGTGGCCGATATCGCCCAGCCCCATCTCCTGGTACATCTCCGCGTAGCGGCATTTCACGACGTTGAAGTCCATCTTCTCTTCGGACATCTCGATGGTCTCGATCCTCAGCGCGTCCTCCCGGGTCCAGTTTGGCTGGATCTCGGCGAAATCCGTCAGGTCGGGCGCATGGCCCAGGTTGTCGGCCAGCATCTGCCCTTGCTCGATCGCGGATTTCGAACAGGCCGCGCCGATCACCGCCTCGGCCTCTTCACGGCCCGAGCGCTCGGTGATCACGTCGAGCACATGCTTGAGGATCATCGCCTCGATCTTGCGCCGCATGAGGATCGGAATGTCGTTCAGGTCCATGCCTTTGGCCTCTGCCATTGGGGTCTCCGTCATAGGTTGATTTCCTTGTGATCCTGGCGTTTGAGCCAGGCCAGATAGGTCGGTGCGACGCGGCGCACGATGCCGTGCACCGGGAAGGGATGCGGTTTCGTCACCGGAAGCGCAAGCTCGTCTTCGGGCTGGCCTGTCGCGGCACGCGCCAGTTCCCGCCCCAGCGAGGTGCCAAGCGCCACGCCGCGCCCGTTGCAGCCAATCCAGGCCCAGCCGTCTGGTCCCAGTTTATGCACGCGCGGGAACCGGTCCCAATTCATGCCGATATAGCCCGACCAAACGTGGGTCATCTCGGGCACACCCAGGTCGGGGAACGCCTCGGCCAGATTGCGGGCCGCCTTCTTCCGCACCCGGTTGGCCACGTCGATGGATCCCATCACCGCCCCGCCGGTGATCAGCCGGTTGCGCGCGTCATAACGGAAGAACCGCAGATCACCACGCGTGTCCGACACCGCCTGGCGCCCCGGCAGGATCTTCTGCCGCAGGTTGTCGCCCACAGGCTCGGTTGCCATCTGCCAGCTCAGAACCGGCACGATGGAGTGGGCGATGCGCGGCGCAAGACGCGGGGCCAACTCGCCGGTATAGGCGTTGCTCGCCATGATCAGCGCGCGGGCTTTCAGAGTGCCTTGCGGCGTCTTGATGACCCATTCGCTGCCGACCCGTTCATAGGACAGCGCCGGGCTTTCCTCGTGGATCACCGCGCCCAGATGCTCGGCCACACGGGCCATTTCCCGCGCCAGGGCGAGCGGGTTGATGTGCCCACCCGTCGGGTTGTACATGCCGCCATGCCAGAACTCCGTGCCCAGCATGTCGGCACAGGCTTTGGCGTCCTTCAACTCCGCCGGAAAGCCATGGCGTTGCCAGGCATCCACCCGTTTTTGCGACAGCTTCACGCGACCGGGGCTGTGCGCGGGCTGGAACCAGCCGCTTTGCTCGGCCTCGGCCTGCATGTCGAATTCGCGCACCAGGTCGAACAGCACATCGCCCGAGTTTCCGATCAGGCGGACCATGCGCTTGCCCGCCTCGCCATAACGCGAGACCCAGACATCTGGCTCGGCCGAGGTCAGGATCGGGATCACCTGCCCGTTGTTGCGCCCGGATGCACCCCAGCCCACGGCCTTGCCCTCGAGCACGGTGACCGCATGGCCGCGTTTTCGCGCCTCGATGGCCGCCGAAAGGCCGGTGAACCCGGCGCCGATCACCGCGACGTCGGTCTCTTCAACGCCTTGCAAGGACGCGGACAGGTTGCGTTCCATTGCCGTGGCGGCCCAGAGCGATTTCGGGAATTCAACCGACATCATGCAGCCCCTTCCGTGGTGCGGCCCGCCACTTCCTGCGGCAACCAGAACCAGCGCAGCGACTCTTCCTCGGGCGACAGGTCCTGCGCGGCCTCAAGGCCTTGCTTCTTGGCGCTTTCAGCCAGGCGTCGCGCGTCTTCAAGGCAGGTTTCAAAATCGGGCACCGCGTCCTTGGTCGCGGCAGACTCCTGCCAAAGCGCAGAGAGCGCGGATGGGCAGCCGTCCTCAAACGAGGGCGTGGCGCGCCAGATGCCCTCGACCGCATCAAGCTGATAGTAGGCCAACATGTCCAGCCCGTGTTGGGCGACAAAGCGGATCGCCGCAGCGATCTTGTCCACGTCCTCGTCGTCAAAGAACCAGTTCACACCAAACCGCGCCCAGCCCGGACGGAAGATCGAATGGCCGTGCAGCACAGCGGCCTCGTGGCGGGCGCTGCTCTGCTGGTCGATCCCCAGCAATTCATGCCCATAGGGTCCGGCACAGGAACAGCCGCCACGGGCCTGGATGCCGAACAGGTCATTGAGCAGGGCCACGACATAGTTGTGATGCAACAACTTGCCTTTGACGCGCAGGTTGAACGAGAAGATCCCAAGGCGCGGCACGTTCGAGGGGCCCAAAAGCTCCATGCCCGGAATGGCGCGCAGGGCGTCTTCCATCCGACGGGTCAGGACGGTTTCGCGAGCCTCGACCCGGGCCTCGTCCATGTCGCGCTTGAGCTGCATCACCATGCCGGCGCGGATGTTGTCGACGATGGCGGGCGTACCGCCCTCTTCGCGATGCTCCGGGTCGGAGATATAGCTGTGCCCCTCGGCGGTAACATAGCTCACCGTGCCGCCGCCCGTCAGCGTCGGACGCGCGGTGTCGAACAGGCTGCGCTCGGCGATCAGCACGCCCGAGGCCCCCGGCCCGCCGGGAAACTTGTGCGGCGAGATCACCGCCGCGTCGATCCGGTCGCCCGCGCCGTCAACGGTCTCGGCCAGGTCGACGGGCATGTAGGGCGCGGCGGCCGCGTAATCGGCCACGCAATAGGCGTCATGCGCATGGAGCAGGCGCGCGATGGCGCGCAGGTCGGTGCGCACGCCGGTCACATTGGACGCGGCAGAGAATGCGCCGATCTTGAGCGGCGCATCCGCATGGGCCTCCAGCTCGCGCTCCAGCGTCTCGACACAGATCGTGCCAGCCTCGTTGAGCGGCACCCGCACAAGGGTCGCGCCGCTTTCGCGCCACGGCAGATCGTTGGAGTGATGCTCATAGGGGCCGACAAAGACGACAGCCTGCGCAAGACCTTTCATCGCAAAGGCCCGCACCAGCTTGTCGACCGCCCCGGTCGCGCCGGAACCGGTGAAGATCACCGCGTGGTTCTCATCGGCGTTCACCGCCTTTCGCACCGCCTCGCGGGCCATTTCCCGCAGTTGCGTGGTGCGCCGCCCGACGAAAGAGGTCTCGGTGTGGGTATTGCCGTAATAAGGCAGCACATGGGTGCGGATCGCATCCTCGATGAACCCGAGCGCGCGCCCGGAGGCGACGTAATCGGCATAGATCAGCGCGCGTGGACCGAAGGGGCCGGAGATCGCCGCCCCCTCGCCAATCAGGGCGCTGCGGATATCTTTGAATTCCATTGACATGTCTCGTCCTCAGGCGGCATCCGGCTGCAGCGACGGGGGGGTCCAGTCGCGGCCGGGGATGGATGACAGAAGGTTCTGCGTATAGGGGTGCTGCGGGTTGGCAAAGACCTCGGCGGTCAGCCCGCTTTCGACGATTTCGCCCTTTTGCATCACGATGATCCGGTCGCAGAGTTGCGCCGCGACCCGCAGATCGTGGGTCACGAACAGCAGCGACAGGTTGAGCCTGTCGCGCAGGTCCGCGAGCAGCTTGAGCACCTGCGCCTGCACCGAGACGTCCAGCGCCGAGACCGGCTCGTCGGCCACGATCACCTTGGGCTCCAGCGCAAGCGCACGGGCGATGCCGATCCGCTGGCGCTGTCCGCCGGAGAACTCATGCGGGAACCGGTTGGCGGCGGCGGGCGAAAGCTCGACCAGCTCCAACAGCTTCTTGGCCTGCTCCCGGGCCTTCGCGGGATTGGCGCCATGCACGATCGGGCCCTGCGCGATCAGGTCGACCACCCGCTTGCGCGGATTGAGCGAGGCCATCGGGTCCTGGAACACCATCTGGATATGCTGGCGCAGCGCCCGCAGCTCTTTCGGCGTGGCGGCCAGAAGGTCCGTCCCGTCCAGCTCGACCGAGCCCTGGTCGCACTCCAGCAGGCGCGTCACGATCCGCGAGACGGTAGTCTTGCCCGACCCGCTTTCGCCAACTACGCCCAGGGTCTCGCCCTGGCGCAGCTCGAAACTCAGGTCCTTGACCGCCGTCACCGCCTTGCGCTTGCCTGAGAGCATTCCGCCCCTTGCGGCAAAGGTCTTTTTCAGCCCGGTGCCCTTGAGCACCACCGGCGCCTCGGAGGCCGCCTTGACCGGCGGCGGCGTCAGTGCGGGAACCGCCCCGATCAGCGCCTTGGTATAGGGATGCTGCGGATGGTTCAGCACCTCGTCGGTGGTGCCGCTTTCGACCAGCTCGCCGCGACAGAGCACGGCGACCTTGTCGGCGATCTCCGCCACCACGCCGAAGTCATGGGTGATGAACAGAACCCCGGCGCCTTCATCGTCCTGCAACTCGCGGATCAGCTTGAGGATCTGCAACTGCGTGGTCACGTCGAGCGCCGTGGTCGGCTCGTCCGCGATGATCAGCTTCGGCGACAGCACCAGCGACATCGCGATCATCACCCGTTGCCGCTGCCCGCCGGAGATCTGGTGCGGATAGGCGTTGTAGGCCGAAGCCGGATCGGGAATGTGCACCCGTTCGAGCATCTCGATGGCGCGGGCCATCCGCTCTGCCTTGTTCATCTTGGTGTGCAGGCGCAGCACCTCGTCGATCTGCCAGCCCACGGTTTTCTGCGGGTTGAGCGCGGTCATCGGCTCCTGGAAGATCATCGAGATATCAGCGCCGCGCAGGCCACGCATCTGCGCCTCGGATTTGCCGCGCAGCTCTTCGCCCATGAACCGGATCGCGCCGCCGGTGACGCGCACGTGCGGTTCGGGCAAAAGGCCCATGATCGCCCCGGCGCACAGTGACTTGCCGGAGCCGCTCTCCCCCACCAGGCAGACGATTTCGCCGGCCTTGATGGTCAGATCGAGCGACTCGAGCGCATAGGGGCGGTCAGCCCCCTTGGGCAGCGAGATCTCCAGCTTGCGAAGTTCGAGTACGGATCGAGGTATCTTTTTCATTTCTTCTGCCTCGGATTGAGCGCGTCGTTCAGCCCCTCGCCCAGAAGCGAGAAGGAGAGCACGGTAAGGATGATCGCGATGCCGGGGATCACGGCGCAATAAGGCGCCGAGCGCAGAACCGCGCGACCCTGGCCGATCATGTTGCCCCAGCTGGCATAGTTCGGATCGCCCAGCGCCAGGAACGCCAGTGCGCTTTCCATCAGGATCGACAACGCCATGATGACCGAGGCATAGACCACGATCGGCGGCAGGGCGTTCGGCAGGATCTCGCGGAAGATGATCGAGGTGTTCGACACCCCGAGATTGCGCGCCGCATCGACGAACTCGCGGCCCCGCAGCGACATGAACTCGGCGCGCACCATGCGGGCCGGCGCGGTCCAGCTGACGATCCCGATCGCCAGCGTGATCCATTCGATCTTCGAGCCCATGATGGCGACCAGCGCCAGCAGCAGGACAAAGTTCGGAATCGTCTGGAACGCCTCGGTGACGCGCATCAGAACGTCATCGACCCAGCCGCCGAAATAGCCGGCCAGGGCGCCGATCACGACGCCGATGACGATGGCGACCAGCGTGGCGACCACCCCGATCAGGAGAGAGATGCGCGCGCCGTAAAACACGCCGGAGAGCACATCGCGCCCCAGCTGGTCGGTCCCCAGCGGTGTCTCCCAGTTGACGAAGGGCGGGGTCAGCGGTGCGCCGGCGCGGCGCAGCGGGTCACCGGGGTCGATGAACCCCGCCGACAGCGCCATGAGCACCACCACGGCAAAGAGGACCAACCCCAGGAGCGCGGCGCGGTTGCGTTTGTAGCGGCGCCAGAACATCACGTAGCGCGGCGGCTCGGGCGGGGCGATTTGAGCATCTGCAAGGGTCATGCGAGTTCGATCCGGCTGTCGAGACGTGCATAAAGCAGGTCGGTGAGGAAATTGACGACGACGACGATGATGGCGCAGAGGAAAATGATGCCCATCAGCGTGTTCATGTCGCGCTGCACGACGGACTGGTAGGCAAGCTGCCCCAGCCCCGGCAGGGTGAAGATGGTTTCGACCACGATCGAGCCGCCCAGCACGGTGGAGAATTGCAGCCCCAGCAGCGTGACCACCGGCAAAAGCGCGTTGCGCATGATGTGGTGGATCATCAGGCGGCCTTCCTTGGCCCCTTTCGCGCGGGCGGTGCGGACATAGTCGAGATCAGCGACCTCCATCACGGAGGCCCGCATCAGGCGCAGGTAGAACGCCAGGTAGATCAGCGACAACGCCGCCGTCGGCATGATCAGGTGGCGCGCCACGTCCCAGACGTGATCCCAGCCGGTGTAGAAGGCGGCGATGGTCTTGATTCCGCCCACCGGCAGCCAGCCGAGCTTGACGGAAAAGACCAGCATCAGCATCAGAGACAGGAAAAACGACGGCGTCGCATAGAACACGAGGCCAAGGACCGAGATCAGGTTGTCGGTCGCGGAATAGGCGCGGCGCGCAGCAATGGCGCCCAGCGCGATGCCCGCCGTGAAGGCGATGCTCAGCGATGCCGCCATCAGCAGCAGGGTGGTGCCGAGACGTTCCATCAGGACAGTCGAGACCGGCTGTTCATAAACGAAGGACCAACCGAAATCGAACGTGGCCAGTTTGGTCATGTAGCGCCAGAGCTGAACCCAGATCGGCTGATCAAGCCCGTATTCCGCCCGAAGCCGGGCGATGAAGGCGGCATCGGCCCCGCCCATGTCGCCGACCAGCGCATCGACCGTGTCGCCGGGCGCGAGCTTGAGCAGGAGGAACGTGCCGATCATGATCAGGATGACCACGGGAATGGCCTGGACCAGGCGCCGCAGCGCGTAGGTCAGGATTGGGGGCATACGCAAAGTCATTGTTCTTGGATCCTTCGGGATCATAAGCAAGGGGCAGGAAGGCGGCGGGCGCGAGGGGAACCGCGCCCGCCAGGGATCAAGTCAGTGCTCGATCCACAGGTCGTACCAGCTCGAGGAGTTCCACCGCGGGGTGTTGTGGTGGTTGTGCAGCTTCTTGGAAGTAACCGAGATGAACGGGTGTTCGATCGCGAAGAACACCGGCAGCTCTTCCATCGCCTTGGCCTGGATCTCGTGGTACATCGCGGCACGTTTCTCGACGTCGAGCTCGGAGGCCGCCTCGTCGATCATCGTGTCGATTTCATCGCTTTTCCAACCGAACTGGTTGGTCCAGGGCGTGCCTTCCGGCTGACCGGAACGCAGCCAGACCATGGTGGAAACCGCCGGGTCCGAGCGGAACTGGTGCCAGCCGTTCGCGGTGTCGAAATCATGATCGCGGTAGACGCCGTTCAGGAAGCCCGGCGCATCGTTGGTCAGGATCTCCACATCGATGCCGATTTCCTTCATTGCCTGGGCATAATACTCGGCCCAAAGCTGGGTGTATTCGCCCCAGGGCGCCGGGCGGTGACGCAGGTGGAAACGATAGCCATCGTCCTTGACCGGGTAACCCGCCTCGTCCAGCAGCTTCTTGGCCAGTTCCGGATCATAGTCATAGGTCGGCACGTCGTCGGTGTAGTTGATGCCGCCCGCACTCGGGACAGGACCGCGGCCCGGCTTGGCAAAGCCATGCATGATCGTCTGGATCGCATAGTCGATGTCGAGGCCATGATACATCGCCTGGCGTACCTTCAGATCGGCCATGATCGGGTTGCGGTGATTGAATTCCACCGTCGAGTGGGCGACGTTGTTCTCATACCCCATGGTGCCGACATCGAACTGGTCGTCCTTGCTGAACCGGTCGACGTCCGCCATCGAGACCCCGATAAAGCCAGATTCCTGCACTTCGCCCGCTTCCAGCGCGGCCGCGGCGGCGGATTTGTCCTTGATGAAACGCCAGACGATACGGTCGAGATAGGGGAACCCTTCGCGCCAGTAATCCTCGTTCTTTTCGGCCAGAACGTATTGCCCGCGCTGGTATTCGACGAACTTGAACGGGCCGGTGCCGACCGGTGCGGTGTTGTACTCGTTCTTGAGGATGTCCGTGCCCTCGTAGAGGTGCTTCGGCACCGGGTGGCCCAGGTCGGGCATGGCAGCCACGAACAGCTCGATCGGCATCGGCTTGGAGTAGTTGAACACGGCCGTATGCGGATCGGGGCAGTCGACGCTCTCTAGGTTCGCCTGCAGCGCCGAGGAGTAGTTCAGCAGCTTTTTCCAGAGTTCGATGGCGGAGAAGGCAACGTCATCGCACGTGAACGGCTCGCCATCGTGCCAATTGACCCCTTCGCGCAGCTTCAGCGTGATCGTCTTGCCGTCTTCCGAGCCCGACCATTCCGTCGCCAGCACCGGCTCGTAGCCGTCATAGCTCTTGTCGATCAGCGGCTCCATGATCTTGCCGGTGATGTTGTAAACACCGGTGGAGGCGCGTAGGCCCGGGTTCAGAATACGCTGTTCGGAAATCATGTGGATGACGGCGGTGCCGCCCTTCTGGACCTCTTCCTCTGCGCGGGCCGTCAAGGCCACGGAGCTCAGGGCCCCGGTCATGGCGAGCGCAAGCCCCGCCTGTTTCATCTTCGAAGTCATCTTTCCTGGCTCCCTTGGTCGGTTGATCGGCCCTGAACGGGCTCATGGGGTGGTGTTGCCACCTTACCTGACGGCAGCACCCTGTGTCAGTCAACATCAAAACCCAACTTTTGACACAAGTTTGGAAAAAAATTCTACACAATGATTAAAAGTTGGTGTTACCATCCCCTTATGATTGAAAACACTGGGACACAAAACATGGCAAGAACCGCATGGATCACCGGCGCCGGCTCTGGAATCGGCGCCGCCATGGCGCAGCGCTTTGCAAACGCCGGATATCGCGTGGCCCTCACGGCACGCGGGCGCGACAGCCTCGCGGCCGTGGCCGCCACCCTGCCCGACCCGGAGGCCGCACTGATCGTGCCGGGCGATGTGACCGATCGTGACGGCATGGCGCAAATCGCCCGGAAGGTCGCGGACTGGGGCGGTGGTCTGCACGTGCTGTGCAACAACGCCGGGCTCAACATCCCCAAGCGCAGCTGGGCCGACCTCGACTGGGACAGCTGGGACCAGGTGATCGACGTCAATATCACCGGCGCGCTCAACGTGATCGGCGCCTGCCTGCCGATCATGCGCGAACAACAGGACGGGGTGATGATCCACACCTCGAGCTGGGCCGGACGCTTTCATTCGCCGGTGAGCGGCGTGGTCTACGGCGCCTCGAAACACGCGCTGTCCGACATGTCGCTCAGCCTCAACGACGAAGAGGGCAAGAACGGCATCCGGTCAACCGCACTCTGCCCCGCCGAGGTCGCTACCCCCCTGCTCGCCAAGCGCCCCGGCTTCGACGCTGCGAAAATGGCCGCGATGATCCAGCCGGAAGACATGGCGAAAACCGCGCTTTTCGTGGCCGAGATGCAGCCAGGCATCTGCCTTCCCGAAATCGTCCTGTCCCCCGTCCGCACATAATTTCCCGGAGATACCCACATGACCCATCCCGTCAAAGGCATCGACCATTGCTTTGCCCTCGTCGATGACCTCGACGCCGCCGCCGCGCAATACGCGGCGCTCGGCTTCACCCTCTCGCCGCGCGGCACCCATTCCGCCGCCAAGGGTACCGCCAACTACACCATCATGTTCCCCGAGGACTACTTCGAGCTTCTGGGCGTCCTCGAACCGACCGAGTTGAACGCCGCCCGCCGCGCGATGCTGGCCACCAAGGGCCAGGGGCTGCATGCCATCGCCTGCCGGATCGACAGCGCCGAACAGGCCGCCGAGGCGCTCTCCGAGCTTGGCATCGCGACACAGGGGCTGGGAAGTTTCTCGCGTCCCGTTCCCCTACCCGATGGGTCTGAGGGCATCGCGGCCTTTTCCACCGTCAGTTTCACCCCGGACGACCTGCCGCTCGGCATGGTCTTCATGTGTCAACACAAGACCCGCGACACCGTCTGGGTGCCAGAGCTTCTGACCCACGCCAACACCGCCTGCGGCCTCGATGCGATCCTCGCCATCTCCGAAACGCCGGAGAGCGATGCCGCCCGCTTCGCCCGGCTCTGGGCCAAGGGGTCCGTCAGTCCCGAGGACGGGCTCACCACGGTCACGACCGGCCCGAACTCGGCGCCGCTGATCCTTGCAACGGCCGACCGCATGGCGGCCCGCTATCCCGATCTTGACCTCTCCGCCACCGCCAAGGGCGGGTTCACCGTGCTGCGCGTCAAGGTTCAAAGCCTTGATTCCGCAAAAGATTGCCTGCTAGCGTCGCAGGTGACCTTCCGCGAGACCGCCACCGGCCTCGCCGTCGCCCCCGAGTTTTCCGCAGGTGTCCTTTTGGAGTTTGTTCCCGCATGACTGAACCCCGCCGTCGCAAGACCGGTTCGAAACCGATCGAAAGCATTACCTTCGACGAGATCGACCGGCGCATTCTGGAAATCCTGCAGAACGACAGCGACACCCCGGTTCAGGCCATTTCCGATGCCGTCGGCCTCTCCGCCAACCCCTGCTGGCGGCGCATCAAGCGGATGGAGGAGGCCGGTGTCATCAAGAAACGCGTGGCCCTGGTCGATCAGGCCCGGGCCAACGTGCCGCTCACCGTCTTCATCGGCGTCAGCACCTCGCACCACGGGATCGACTGGCTGCACAAGTTCCGCGACCTGATCGACGAGATCCCCGAGGTCGTCGAGGCCTACCGGCTCACCGGCACGGTCGATTACATCCTCAAGGTCGTGGCGCCCGACATTGCCACCTATGACTCGGTCTACAAGCAGATGATCCGCAAACTCGAGTTCAGCCAGGTCAATTCGATGATCTCGATGGAAGAGTTGAAATTCACCACTGCCGTCCCGACGACCTATCTGTGATCCCGTCGCTTGGCCACCAGCGGGGCGGGTCGACAACATGACGGATTTCCGAGCGGGCAAGCGGAGAGAGGAAACGCCGGATGAGTCAGCATTCGAAGCGCTCGAAGGGCGCAAGGCGGTTCTGAGAGAAGAAGTCCTCTGTCAGTCGACCCGATCCTGGGCGCGGCAGCTTATGGTATTCTTTCATGAGGTTTTCGCCATGACACCATGTGCCTGACGTCAATGCCAACCGGACAGTTCAAGGGTTTGACCAACGAAGATGCGGTCATCGAGGCCATGTTAGAACGAGGGAAAATTCTGGATCATCGAGGAACGCCGCAGCCATAACGGCTTGATTTCAAATGGTTGCAACGCTCCCCATTGCGCCTCCGGCGGGGATATGTGGAGTGGAAGGAAGGGAGGGGGCAGTTGCCCCCCGGGCACATCGACACCGATCAGGCGCGCACGCGTTCCGACTTGGGATCGTACATCGGTTTCAGCGAGACCTCGGCGGCCACGCGGGAGCCGGCCACGTCGATCTCGTAACGCGAGGCCAGTACCTGCTGCGCGGTTTCGCCGGTGCAGGGAACATAGCCCATCCCGATCGCCCCGCCCAAATGGTGACCATAAGCGCCGGAAGACAGGTAACCCACGATCTGACCATCCCGCAGGATCGGTTCGTTGTGATAGAGCAGCGGCTCGGGGTCGGTCAGGCGGAACTGCAAAAGGCGGCGGTCCAGCCCGGCCTCCTTCTTGCGCAGCACCGCATCGCGGCCGATGAAATCGGGCTTGGCTGTCTTGACGGCAAAGCCCAGCCCGGCCTCTAACACGTGATCCTCGCAGGTGATGTCATGGCCGAAATGGCGGAACGCCTTTTCGATCCGGGCGCAATCCATCATGTGCATACCACAGAGCTTGAGGCCCATCCCCTCGCCGGCCTGCCAGATGGTTTCAAAGGCATGGGCCGCCATGTCGGCGCTCACGTAGATCTCCCAGCCCAACTCGCCCACGTAGGAGACGCGATGCACACGGGCAAGGCCAAGGCCCAGCTCGACCTCCTGCGCGGTGCCGAAGGGGTTGGTGGCGTTCGAGAAATCCCCCGGCGACACCGACTGCATCAGCTTGCGCGCATCGGGGCCCATCACCGCCAGCACACCCTCGCCCGCCGTCACGTCGATTATCACCGCGCGATACTCGCCCAGGTGGCGGCGCAGCCAGGTCTCGTCGGCCAGACGGGTCGCGGCGGGGGTGACGACCAGATAGGCGGTCTCGGACAGGCGGGTGACGGTAACGTCGGCCTCGATCCCGCCGTGCGCGTTGAGAAACTGGGTATAGACGATCTTGCCCGCAGGCACCGACAAGTCGGCGCCGCAGACGTGGTTAAGGAAAGCCTCGGCATCGGGACCCTCGATGCGCAGCTTGCCAAAGCTGGTCATGTCGTACATGCCGACCCCGCCGCGCACGGCGGCCAGTTCCCCGGCCACGTTGTCAAAGAAGTTCTGCCGTTTCCACGTGTATTCATACTCGGCCGCCTGACCGGGCCGGGCGAACCAGTTGGCCCTCTCCCACCCCGCCAACTCGCCAAAGACCGCACCACGTTCGGCCAGGTGGGCGTGGAGGGGCGAGCGCCGCACACCCCGCGCGCTGGCCTTTTGCCGGAACGGGTAGTGATCGGCGTAAAGCAGGCCCAGCGTCTCGGTGGCGCGTTCGACGAGATAGCGTTTGTTGCCCTGAAAGGGATGCATCCGCGAAATGTCGACGTCGCCCAGGTCAAAGGGCTTTTCGCCGTCCTGCATCCATTGTGCCAGCGCCATGCCGGCGCCGCCCGCGCTCTGGATGCCGACCGAGTTGAAGCCGGCGGCGACCCAGACGTTGTCCATCTCGGGCGCCAACCCGAGGTGATAGGCATCATCGGGCGTAAAGCTCTCCGGTCCGTTGAAAAAGGTATGAATCCCCGCATCGGCCAGCATCGGCATCCGGTTCACCGCCCGTTCCAGGATCGGTTCGAAATGGTCGAAATCCTCGGGCAGCTGGTCGAACTCGAATGTGTCGGGGATGCCGCCCATGCCCCAGGGTTTGCTGACCGGCTCGAAGGCGCCCAGCAGGATCTTGCCCGCGTCCTCCTTGTAATAGGCGCATTCATCCGGCACCCGCAGCACCGGAAGTTGCGTCAGCCCGGCGATCGGCTCGGAGACGATGTAGAAATGTTCGCAGGCCTGAAGCGGCACATTGATGCCGGCCACGCGCCCGACCTCATGCCCCCACATGCCGGCGCAGTTGACGATCATGTCACAGGCGATGTGCCCGTCGCTGCCATCCTCGCCCTGCCAGTCGACACCGGTGACGCGACGGTGGTTGCGGGCGATCCCGGTGACCTTGATCCGTTCGCGGACGATGGCGCCGCGCTGGCGCGCTCCCTTGGCCAGGGCCAGCGCGATATTGGCCGGATCGCCCTGCCCGTCCTTGGGCAGGTAGACCCCGCCCAACACCCCGTCGAGGTTCAGGTGCGCATAGCGCGCGCCGACCTCGTCGGGGGTGATCTCCTCGATCTCGACGCCAAAGGCGCGGGCCATGGCGGCCTGTCGCCACAGTTCCTCGCGGCGTTCCTCGGTCAGGGCCACGGTGATCGACCCGACCCGCTTGAACCCGGTGGCGACACCGGTTTCGCCCTCCAGCTCGCCGTAAAGCTCCTGGCTGTACTTGGCGAGTTTGGTCATGTTGGCGGTGGCGCGCAGCTGCGCGATCAGGCCGGCGGCGTGCCATGTGGTGCCGGAGGTGAGCTGTTTGCGCTCCAGCAGGACAACATCGGTCCAGCCCAGCCTGGTCAGGTGATAGGCGACCGAACAGCCGACGACACCGCCGCCGATGATGACCACGCGGGCCTGGGTGGGAAGGTTGGACATGGGATCGGCTCCTTGCTGGCGGATCAATAGACCGGCGGGGCGATGACCCAGATCGCCACCGCCAGTTCGGCGTAGGGGTTGGCCCAGCGGAACGGTTCACCGCGAATGCGGAAGGTGTCGCCGGAATCGATGGTAAAGGCGCGCGTGCCGATCTCGAGATCGAGCCGCCCGGTGACAAGATAGGCAAGTTCCTGCGTCGGGCGCTGCGTTGCCGTTTCCAGTCGCGTGCCGGGATGAAAGGTCGAGTGGATTACCTCGAAATCGTCGGTCAGGTCGGGCGAAAGCAATTCCTCGACCAGCCCGTCGTCGCCCGGCCCCATCGGCCGCCGCGCCCCGGCGCGCACCACATAGCCCTGCTCCTCCGCCGGGGCGCGGGCCGCACCGAACAGCAGCGACAGCGGCACGTCGAAACAGGCGGCGATCTGGCGCAGGTCGGCGATCGAGGGTTCCGACATGTCCCGCTCGACCTGGCTGAGCCAGCCCACCGAGCGACCGAGCGTTTCCGCCAGTTCCGCTAGGGTCAGCCCGCGGGCGCGGCGCAGCGCGCGCAGGTCGGCACCCAGTCCCTGCGGTCGATCTGGCGGCGCGTGGTTCATGCCCCTGTCACCCCTCGTTTCCGTGAAAATTCATCGTCATTTTTCATGATTGCGTGATTCGGTGAAAATTTCACCCATTTTTTCATAACGATTTGCGTTTCTTCCCGATCCGCTGTCCGGTCAACGCCCGGTTCATAAGCACCGAAGCGCCTTTGGGACGGAATCGCCACCATACTTTCTGCGCCGCAGCATTTTCCATGCCCGGCAGACCCGGCGCCGGGATAGACTGGAGACGGCTCAGCCGTGGGAGGCCAAGCTGCGCCGCGGAACCGATTGCAAGGAGATGCGGAAAATGTGCCTGACCGCAGAAGCGCTCGCGCTGTTTCTGAACCTGCTGGACCCGGGGCTGATTTCCTCAGACGCCGGGCGGATCACCGTCCACGCCACCGAGGGAAAGGCCGTCTGGGTTCTGACCGAGGCGGATGGATGGTGCACCATGGCGCCCCAGATCGACCGGCTGGCGCGGTTCGATTAATCCACTGCGACCTGCGCGAAGACCCGGTCGAGGATCGCCGTCAGCGCCCGGGCGTCCTGTTCGGTGAAGGCATCCGGGAGGTTGCTGTCGATGTCGAACACCCCGATCAGCCCCCCGGAGCCGTCACGCACGGGAAGCACCAGTTCCGAGCGGGTGGTGCTGGCGCAGGCGATGTGATCGGCGAATGCCTCGACATCCGGCACCAGCTGCACCGCGCCGGTCCGCGCCGCCGCGCCACAAACGCCACGGGCGAACGGGATGGTCAGACAGCCATGCCCGCCCTGGTAGGGGCCGATCTTGAGCAACTCGGGCGCCACCACGCGATAGAACCCGGTCCAGTCGAACCGGTCGTCCGACTGGTGCACCTCGCAGGCGACGGTCGCCATCAGGGCGATGGGATCAGTCTCTCCATCGGTTAGCGCGGCGATGGTCCCGGACAGGCTGTCGTAGTCGACGCGCATGGGCGGCCCCTTTTCCTGCGCCGGGGGCCGCAACCGGCCCCCGAATGACCCTCGGGTCAGACCCGTTCGATGGCGATGGCGGTGCCCTCGCCGCCGCCGATGCAGATCGCGGCGACCCCGCGCTTGAGCCCGCGCGTTTCAAGCGCGTTCAGCAGCGTGACCATGATCCGCGCGCCGCTGGCGCCGATCGGATGGCCCAGAACACAGGCGCCGCCATTGACGTTCATGATGTCGCGCGGAATGCCCATTTCGTGCATGAAGGCCATGGGCACTACCGCAAAGGCCTCGTTGACCTCCCACAGGTCGACATCGCCGATCGTCCAACCGATCCGGTCGAGCAGTTTGCGCGCCGCCGGAACCGGGGCGGTGGCGAACTGCGACGGAGCCTGTGCGTGCGAGGCATGGCCGAGAATGCGGGCGCGGATGGTGAGCCCCTGCGCCTCGGCATGATCGCGCGAGGCCAACACCAGTGCCGCCGCCCCGTCCGAGATCGACGAGGAGTTCGCCGCCGTCACCGTGCCATCCTTGCGAAAGGCCGGTTTCAGCATCGGAATCTTCTCGGGCCGGGCCTTGCCGGGCTGTTCGTCGCGGGTCAGGACCTCTTCGCCGGTGCGGGCGTGGATCGTGACCGGGGTGATCTCGCCCTCGACGGCACCGGAACGCTCGGCCTCCAGCGCGTTGTCGAGCGAAGCGATGGCATATTGGTCCTGTGCCTCGCGCGTGAACTGGAACGCCTCGGCGCAATCTTCGGCAAAGGTGCCCATCAGGCGCCCCTTGTCATAGGCATCCTCGAGCCCGTCCAGGAACATGTGGTCGATCACCTGTCCGTGGCCGATCCGCGCCCCGCCGCGCATCTTGGGCAGCAGGTAGGGCGCGTTCGACATGCTCTCCATGCCACCGGCGATCATCACGTCGTGATTGCCCAGCGCGATCTGGTCCCAGGCCAGCATCGCCGCCTTCATGCCCGATCCGCACATCTTGTTCAGCGTGGTGGCCGGCACCTCCTGGCCCAGCCCGGCGGCGAACCCGGCCTGACGCGCCGGCGCCTGGCCCTGGCCGGCCGGCAGCACGCATCCCATCAGGACTTCGTCCACCGTTTCCGTCCCGGCCCCCTGCAGCGCCGCGCGGATCGCCGCGCCGCCCAGTTCGGCGGCGGGAACGCCATCGAACATGCCTTGGAATCCGCCCATCGGCGTCCGCGCCGCCCCCGCGATCACGACCTCTTTCATTCGACATCCTCCCCTCAAGACGGACAACAGATTGGTAACGATTCCGGTCTAGCCTGATCGCATCGAAAACGCCACCAAAGGACCGTTATGGAGTTGACCAGCACCCGGCAGGGCGATGCGCGCATCGTCACCGTACAGGCGGACCGGATCGATGCCGCCGTCGCCATTCAGTTCAAGGATCGCATGCGCCTGGAGACCGAGGGGGGGCCGGACCGGGTGATCCTGAACCTGTCATCGGTTTCCTTCATCGATTCCAGCGGGCTGGGCGCCATCGTCGCCGCGATGAAACAAATGGGCGCCGGGCGCCGGCTCGATCTGGCCGGCCTGTCGCCGATGGTGGAAAAGGTCTTTCGCCTGACCCGGATGGATACCGTTTTCACCCTGTTTCCGTCGCTGGACGACGCGATGGCCGAGCTTGGAGCATGACAGCCGGTTCTGCCCGAAGCCGGCTGGCCCGCCTGTCCGATGTCACAACAGTTTTCACATAAGTTCCAAGCAGCCAGCCCGGCCGCGCGCGAGGGAATCGCCGGGGTCATGGCACGATTGCAGGCGATGGGCCTTCCGCCGAAGGCGGCGGAGAACGTGGAGATCGCCTTTGCCGAGGCGGTCAACAATGTCATCGAACATGCCTATTGCGGTCGCAAGGGGCACAAGATCGCGGTCCGCGCCCGGTTATCGAAAACCGCGCTGGAACTGACGCTCAGTGACAACGGCAGGCCGTTGCCCGGCGGGCATGTCCCGCGGGAATCGTGCCTCGACCTGGACCGCCCCCGCAACGAATTACCCGAGGGCGGGTTCGGCTGGGGATTGATTCACCAGCTGACCGATCACGTCCGCTACGAGCGCAGGAACGGACGAAACCTGCTATCGCTGCTGTTTCGCCTGACCGAAGCAAACGGGTGATCCGGCGGCGCGCGCCCTGAAACCGCCGCAATCGCTCCCAACTGCTGCCCGATTGCCGGGTGACAAAGGGGATGTAGCTGCAACAAGCTTCCCTCGGTGCCGTGCTGCAATTGCCCCCACCCATTGCGCGGCGCCGAGGCCTTTCCCCCCGCACCCTACACCGGTTGGCTTTCCCGCCGCCGCGCCCTACTGTCCCGAACGGACAGGACAAGGGGGACATCCATGCGCGATTTTCACAGGCCCGGACGGTCGGAGGTACTGGCGGCGAACGGCGTCTGCGCCACCTCGCATCCGCTGGCGGCACAGGCCGCGGTCGAGATCCTGAAGCAGGGCGGAAACGCCATGGACGCAGCGATTGCCGGGGCGGTCCTGCTGGGTATCTGCGAGCCGCAGATGACCGGGATCGGCGGCGATTGCTTTGTCCTGCACTCCGATCCGTCAACCGGCGAGATCAAGGCGCTGAACGGCTCGGGACGGGCCCCCGCCGCGGCCAGCGCGGCGGCCCTGCGCGATGCAGGCGAATCCACCGTGCCTGTCTACAGCCCCCACGCGGTCACCGTTCCGGGCGCGGTCGACGCGTTCTGTCACCTGTCCGAAACGGTCGGTCGGATCGGGCTGGACCGCATCCTCGCGCCCGCGATCCACTATGCCGAAGAGGGGGTGCCGGTGGCCCCGCGCGTGGCCTTCGACTGGGGCAACGAGGCCGCCAAGCTGCAGGGCGCGGCGCGAACCAATTACCTGATCGACGGCAGGCTGCCCAAGGTGGGCGAGCTCTTTCGCGCGCCGGGCCAGGCCGAGGTGCTGCGCCGGATCGCGCGCGACGGGCGTGATGCCTTTTACACCGGCGAGGTGGCCGAGGATATCTGCGCCACACTGAATGCCTTGGGCGGCGTTCATACCGTCGAGGATTTCGCCGCCACCCGCTGTGACGAGACAACACCGGTCTCGGGGCCCTACAACGGGGCCGATCTGTTCGAACATCCGCCCAACGGCCAGGGCGCGACGGCGATCCTGATGCTGGGGATCCTGTCGCATTTCGACATCGCCGGCATGGACCCCTTTGGTGCCAAGCGCGCCCATGTGGAGGCCGAGGCGGCCAAGCTGGCCTATGACGCGCGCAACCGGTTCATTGCCGACCCCGACCGCACCGCGCGGCTGGAGCATATGCTCGCCCCCGAAACCGCGGAACGGCTGGCCGGGCTGATCGACATGGGCCGGGCGATGGACAGCCCCGCCGCCGTCAGCGAGGCGGTGCACAGGGACACGATCTATATCACGGTGGTCGACCGCGACCGCATGGCAGTGTCGCTGATCTATTCAATCTATCACGGCTTCGGATCGGGCATCGCCAGCGACAAGTTCGGCATCCTGCTGCAGAACCGCGGCGCCGGGTTCACCCTGCAGGAGGGACACCCGAACGAGCTGACCGGCGGCAACCGCCCGATGCACACGATCATTCCGGGGATGCTGCGGGACGGTGACGGGGCGCTGATGCCCTTTGGCGTGATGGGCGGCGCCTATCAGCCCAACGGCCATGCGCGGCTGGTCAGCAACCTGCGCGATTTCGGGATGGACCTGCAGGCCGCGGTGGATGCGCCGCGCTGTTTCTCGGACGCCGGCACGATGAAGGTCGAGCGCGGCTATTCCGACGCCGTGCGGCAAGACCTGACCGACCTGGGCCACAAGGTGGATATCCCGGATGCCCCGATTGGCGGCGCCCAGGCGATCCGCATCCGTGCCGACGGTGTGCTGGAGGGGGGCAGCGACCCGCGCAAGGACGGCTGCGCGCTGGGGTACTGATCACCGGCGCCGGGCGGCAACGCCCGGCCCGTGGTTCCCCTTGGGCGTTCAGTTGAAGTTCGTTCAGTTGAACTGGAAGTGCAGCGGATAGGCGCCGTCCTGGAACGGGCCGAACATCTCGGGGATGTCGGGATGATCCACCGGCTCGCCGGAATAATCGGCGATCAGGTTCTGTTCCGACACATAGGCCACGTAATAGCTGTTCTCGTTCTCGGCCAGCAGGTGGTAAAACGGCTGCTCGCGCACCGGGCGGCTCTCCTCGGGGATCGCCTCATACCACTCCTCGGTGTTCGAGAACTCGGGATCCACGTCGAACACCACGCCGCGAAACGGGTGTTTCCTGTGGCGGACCACCTGACCGAGATAATATTTCGCACGTGTTTTCAGCATCAGCCCTTGCCCTTATCGTAGTTTCTTAACCGTAAACACCCCGTGTTGTCCAACCCCAGACCCTGATTTTCATCGAAACAGTCTGTGAACCCGGCCCCGACAGTCGCCTTGACGAACGGTCGTTCCAGGGCAGCTGTGAATTGGATTTCATCCCGGCAAATGTTAGGGTAAAACCTATAAAAAAAGAGGCATGAGGCATATGAGCAGACCTCTGAGCGCACTGATTCTTGTCCTTCTGCTGGCGTCCTGTGGCGGCGGCTACAAGGCGCCACCGCGGAACTTGGACAACGCCTGCAGCATCCTGGCGCAACGGCCCCAGTACAAACGCGCCTTTCGCGCGACCGAACGCAAATGGGGGGTGCCGGTCCATGTCCAGATGGCGGTGATTCACCAGGAAAGCAGATTCCGTTCGGATGCGCGGACGCCGTTCCGCTATGCGCTGGGGGTGATTCCCATGGGCCGGGCCAGCAGCGCCTATGGCTACAGCCAGGCGCTTGACGGAACCTGGGACGATTACAAGGCCGCCACCGGACAGCGCCGCGCGAAACGTGACAAGATGCGCGACGCGGCTGATTTCATGGGCTGGTACATGACCCGCAGCTACGAACGCAACGGAATCCCCCTGACCGATGCCCGCAACCAATACCTCGCCTATCACGAGGGACATACAGGGTATTCCCGTGGTACCCACCGCAGCAAGAGCTGGCTGCTGCGCGTCGCGTCCAAGGTGGAGCAGCGCGCGAATACCTATCGCGCACAATTGCGCAGCTGCAACTGACCGGAACCGCGCTCAGCGATCCAGCGTGCTGCCGCTGCCGGAGTAGGGGGTAAACAGGCTGCCGCTGAGCGGGATGCCGGTTTCCAGCGCGCCCAGGATCACCGTGGTCCGGCCGCCACCGCCATCGTGGATTACCCATTTGCGCAGTTCCACCGGGTCACCGGTGAACATCAACTCGATGCGCCCATAGTCGGGGTGCTCGGGGTCCTGCGCCGTCACCACCGTGGCGGTGCCATCGAAGCCATGCGCCACCACCATGTTGGCGCGATCCAGATCGACCCGCTTGGCCAGGATGATCGACAGTGGCGTTCGCCTGAGCGGATAGCTTTCCGGCGGCTGGTTCGATTTCCCGTCATGGATCACCACGGTGCCGGCGCCGACCACCACCGCCGCCTCGTCCGGCGGATCGTACTCGAACCGCGCCCGACCGGGCCGATGCAGGAATAGCGTGCCGGTCGACAGGCTGCCGTCATCGTTGATCTGGGTGAACGGGCTTTTCGCGGTGCGAAGCCCATTCAGATAGGTCGAGATCTCGGACAGCGGCAGTTTCTCGGCCGCCCAAGCGGCAGGCGCGGCGAGGCTGAGCGCGCAGGCGAAAAGAATACGTTTCATGACCTCAACATAGGTACGGAGCGGCGGAATGAAAGCCGCCTCTACTCCTGTTCCGGGACCAGGATATCACGCTTGCCCACGTGGTTGGCCGGGCTGACCAACCCCTCGTCCTCCATCTGCTCGACCAGGCGGGCGGCCTTGTTGTAGCCGATCGCCAGCTTGCGCTGGATGTAGGAGGTCGAGCATTTGCGGTCGTTGATCACGATCTGGACCGCCGAATCGTAGAGCGCATCCTCGCCATCGGTATTGCCGCCGGTCGACAGGCCCAGGACCGCGTCGATATTCTCGGCCTTGTCGTCGTCGGGGCCATCCAGCACCTTGCCGACATAGTCGGGCGGGCCGAACTGTTTCAGGTGGGTCACCACCTCCTCGACCTCTTCGTCGGACACGAACGGACCGTGACAGCGGGTGATCTTGGCGCCGCCGGCCATGTAGAGCATGTCGCCCATCCCCAGAAGCTGTTCGGCGCCCATCTCGCCCAGGATGGTACGGCTGTCGACCTTGGAGGTCACCTGGAACGAGATCCGGGTCGGGAAGTTGGCCTTGATCGTGCCGGTGATCACGTCGACCGAGGGGCGCTGCGTTGCCATGATCAGGTGGATGCCCGAGGCCCGCGCCATCTGTGCAAGACGCTGGATGCAGGCCTCGATCTCCTTGCCGGCAACCATCATCAGGTCGGCCATCTCGTCGACGATCACCACGATATAGGGCAGCGCGACGGGCTGGGATTCTTCGGTCTCGAACACCGGTTCGCCGGTCTCGTCGTCGAACCCGGTCTGCACCGTGCGCGAGAACATCTCGCCCTTGGAGAGCGCGTCGCGCACCCGGCCGTTGAAGCCCTCGATGTTGCGCACGCCCATCTTGGACATCTTGCGATAGCGGTCCTCCATCTCGCCGACCACCCACTTGAGGGCGACGACCGCCTTTTTCGGGTCGGTGACCACGGGCGAGAGCAGGTGCGGGATGCCGTCGTAAACCGACAGTTCCAGCATCTTGGGGTCGATCATGATCAACCGGCATTCCTCGGGCGTCAGCTTGTAGAGCAACGACAGGATCATGGTGTTGATCGCCACCGACTTGCCCGAACCGGTGGTCCCGGCGATCAGCAGGTGGGGCATCTTGGCCAGGTTGGCGACAACCGCCTCGCCACCGATGTCCTTGCCCAGCGCCAGCGGCAGGCTCAGCTTGCTGTCGCCGAAATCGCGCGAGGCGAGGATCTCGCGCAGAACCACTTTCTCACGCTTGTCATTGGGAAGCTCGATACCGATCACGCTGCGCCCCGGCACGGTCGAAACACGCGCCGACAGCGCCGACATCGAGCGGGCGATATCGTCGGCCAGGCCGATCACGCGGCTGGCCTTGAGGCCCGGCGCCGGCTCCAGCTCGTACATGGTAACGACCGGGCCGGGGCGAACCGAGACGATCTCTCCCTTGACGCCGTAGTCGTCCAGCACGTTCTCCAGCATCCGGGCGTTTTCCTCCAACGCCTCGTCGCTCAGGTAATGGCGCTCGATGTTCGAGGGGTTGGTCAACAGGCCCAGCGGCGGCAATTCGAACTCCGCACCACTGTCGTCAAAGGCCAGCGCCGGCTGCACCTCTTCCTGTGCCCGGCGCGAGGGGGCCGGCGGTTTTCGCATCGTGTTCTGAACCACCTTGCGCGGCTCGGCCACCGGCACCTGCGGCGCCGGCTGCGGCGCGCGCAACGGCAGCGCGGGATCCTCGGCCGCCGCGACCGGGGCGACCTGGGGTGCAGGTTCGCGAATGGCTTGCCTCTGCGTCGGCACCTCGGGCACCGGCTGGGCGGGCGCCGGCGCGACCGGCTGGGAAACCGTCGCAAATTCGGGCACAGCGGCGGATACGGCGGCGGCCCCGGGCACCGGGGCGGCCATCGGAGCCGTCACTGGCGGTTCGGGCGGCAGGCCGGCCTGGGCGCTGGTCACCGGCGGTTCCGGCGGCAGGCGCACCCCGCTCTCGGGGTCCAGCAGCAACGGGTCGGGGCCACGTCCGCGACCCTTGGTCAGGGGGCGTTCCTGCTCGATCGTCGGCGTCGGTTCGGGACGACCACGGGCGCGGATCGCATCGGCGATCTTGGCGCGGATGCGGTCGTCACCCGGCATCGCCCGGGTGCCCGCGACCGGCTGCGGCTCGACCAGTTCCGGTTCTGGCATCGGCTCGGGTCGGCGGATCAGCCCCGGCATCCGCGACAGGAAACCGCCGCGCTCCTCGACGACGGGTTCGGGGGCGGGATCGGGGTACGGCGCCTCGATCACCGGTTCGGCGGCGGCCTGCGCGGCCAGTTCGGCCTCATAGGCGGCCTGCGCCTGTCGCTCGGCCTCGCGCCGTTCCGCGCGCAACGCCTGCCGTTCCCGTGCCGCCTGCGCCGCAGCCCCGGCGCCACGGCCCAGAAGCGAGACGATCGCGCCATAGACCATCACCATGCCGATCATCGCGAAACGCAGTACGCGGGTGACCTCGGGGCGGGTAAAGCCCAGCACATAGATCCCCAGCGCCAGCATCGAGGCCGCCGTGAGCAGCGACACCAGCTTGACAGCGAAATGCGATCCCAGCGGCAACAGCGTCAGAAGCGCGCCCATCACCGTGTCACCGAACAGCCCGCCCAGGCCGAAACTGTGGGTCGCGCGCCATTCTTCCCCAGGCACCAGCGTCGCTGCATAGACCGCGCCCAAGGCCACTGCGATGGGGGCAAAGATCAGCCGCCCCATCGCCCGGTCCTCGCCACTGTGCATGGCATAGCGCAGGCCCCAGGCCACCAGCACCAACGCGATGCCCCAGCTGCCCTCGCCCACGATCATGAACAGCGGTGCCGCGATCGAGGCGCCGATCCGCCCCAACCAGTTCTGCACCGGCGCGTCGGTCGAGACCATCCAGTTGGGATCGTCCGGCGTGTAAGAGCCGATCATCGCCGCCGCTGCCAACCCGAGGCAGATCAGCGCGATCCCGACCAGTTCCTTTCCGCGTTTCTCGATCTGTGCCTGCATGTTGCTGTCCAGCAGAGGATCGCGGCTGCGTGTTTGAAATGCCATGCTTACCCTCGGTCCCGCTCGTTCTTGTTCATCTCGCTCTTACTCATAAAGACAGTCGCGAAGCGTGATCAGCCCGCGCTGCAACTCATCCTTCGGTGCCACCATGGCGACCCTGACATAACCCTTGCCGGGATTGCGCCCGTCCACGTCGCGCGCAAGGTAGGCGCCGGGCAGCACCCGCACCCCGGTTTCAGTCCAAGCCTTGAGCGCCGCCGCCTCGCCGTCCTCAACCGGCAGCCAGAGGAAAAACCCTGCCTCCGGCCCGGCATAGGCCTGAATCCCGCCGAAGATCTCGTCGGCAATGCGGTATTTCTCCTGGTAGAGCGCGCGGTTCTCTTCCACATGCGCCTCGTCGGCCCAGACCCTGGCGGCGGCCGCCTGCAACGGCCCGGGCATCGGTGCGCCCGAGTAGGCGCGCAGGGTCTTGATCCGCTTCAAGCTCTCCGGTCCGCCGGTGACAAGGCCCGAGCGCAGCCCGGGCAGGTTCGACCGTTTGGACAGCGAGTTGAACAGAACGACCCGCTCGGGGTCCGCCCCCATCTCGGCCGCGACGCTCAGCGCGCCCACCGGCGGCGTGTCGCGGTAGATCTCGGAATAGCATTCGTCGGCGAAGATGCGGAAATCGTGCTTTTCCGCCAGCGCGATCAGCTCGGCCCAATAGCTGCGATCCGCCACCGCGCCCTGCGGGTTGGCCGGCGAACAGATATAGGCGATCGCGGTGCGATCCAGCAGATCCGCCGGCAACGACGCGTAATCCGGCAAATGCCCGGTCTGTTCCGTCGCGGGCAGGAACACCGGCTCGGCCCCCACCGACATCGCCGCGATCATGTAGACCTGGTAGAACGGGTTGGGGATCAGCACCGCCGGGCGCTGCCCGTTCTTCTGTTCCGGGCACAATGCCATCGCGGCGTTATACAGCCCCTCGCGGGTGCCGTTCAGCGCCACAACCTGGGTTTCGGCATCCACCGTCACGCCATAGCGGCGACCGATCCAGGCGGCGATCGCGGCGCGCAGTTCCGGCGAGCCATCGTTGGGCGGATAGCTGTTGAACTCGGCCGCATGGGCCAGGATCGTCTCGGTCACCCAGGACGGGAACGCGTGCTTGGGCTCACCGATGGTCATATGCACCACATCGCCGCCGGGCGCATGGGCGTCCAGCAGCGTCCGCAGACGCGGAAATGCATAGGGCGGCAGGTTCGAAAACCGCTCGGGGAAATCCATCATATGTGCCTCAAGGTCGGGATCGTAGGCGTCCCGTTTCCCCAAAGGTTACAGGGATGTGCCCGTTTCGTCCAGCCTAAGGCGGGGGGCGTGCCGGGAAATGTGGCAATCAGGCCGGCACGTATTGATCATCGCGGTCAGGCCAGCGCCGCCTCGGCCGCCGCCCCCAGCCGCAACAGCGCCGCCTCGGTCTCGGGAGCGGCCATGATCTGTACCCCGCAGCCGGGAACCCCGGTCGGCAGGCTCAGCGCGCAAAGCCCCATCAGGTTGCCCACCCGCGTGTTGCGCAGCGTCAGCAGGTTCTCGGTCACGTAGTACTCCGAGTCGGTCATCAGACGGTCCACCTCGGGCGCAAGGATCGGGGAGGTCGGACAGAGCACCGCATCGAATCCCGCCGTCGCCCGGGCCCAGGCCGCGCGCGCCGCCTCGAGCTTGCGCCAGGCGGCGACGTAATCGGGGGCCGAGAATTTCGCCCCGGCGCGGAACCTGTCGCGGATCTCGCCGAACATCGCCTCCGGGTCGGCCTCGATCGCCTCGCGCCACAGCCCATAGGCCTCGCCGGTGTACAGCACTGGCGACAGCCCGTGTGCTTCGACCAGTTCGGGCACCTCCAGCGGCACGATCTCGGCGCCCGCGTCGCGGAACCGCGCCACAGCCCCGTCAAAGGCGCGGGCGGGCGCCTCGCGCAGATCGTCCATCACCAGCGTCTGCAACACCGCCAGCCGCCGCCCGCGCAGCGAGGCGCCGGCCAGGTCGGGCGCGCGCCCGCCCTCCAGCGCCGCCAGCAGCAGCGCTGCATCCTCGACCGAGCGCGCCAGCGGCCCCACCGTGTCGAACTTCAGGCACAGCGGCACCACACCCTCCAGGCTGAGCCGTCCCGAGGTGGTCTTGAGCCCGACAAGGTCGTTCCACGCCGAGGGAATGCGCACCGAGCCGCCGGTGTCAGATCCGATCCCCGCCGAGGCAAGGCCGAACGCCACCGAGGCCGCCGCCCCCGAGGACGACCCCCCCGGCGCCGCGCCATCGTCGTTCACGTTGGGCGAGGTCGCGGTGATCGGGTTCAACCCCAGCCCGGAAAAAGCCAGTTCGCTCATGTGGGTCTTGCCCAGGCAGACCAGCCCCATGGCAGTGGCATTGCGCAGCACCGCCGCATCGGCCCCCGGCACCCGCCCCTTGAGCAGGGCCGATCCCGCCTCGGTCACGGTGCCGGCGCTGTCGAACAGGTCCTTCCAGCTGATCGGCACCCCGTCCAGTGGCGACAACCGCCGCCCGACCTGCGCCCGCGCCTGTGCCGCGCCCGCCTCGGCCAGCGCCCGGTCCGGGGTGACCCGGGCATAGATGCGATCGCGCTGCGGATGGGCGTCAATCGCGTCCAGATAGGTTTGCGTCAGCGCCACCGGGTCGATCTCGCCCCGCGCGATGCCGCGCCCCAGATCGCCTGCCGTCATGCTCAGCCAGTCCTGCATCTCATTCCCCTTTTGCCGGTTTTCGCGACGGTAGCGACAGCGCCGCGCATGGACAATCCCGAACCACCGGCCATATTGCAGGTCATGACGAATGACTCCGATATCCTGATCGTCGGCGGCGGGCTGAACGGCCCCGCGCTGGCCCTCGCGCTGGCCCAGGCCGGCCAAAGCGTGACCCTGATCGACGCCCTGCCCGGCGCCGCGCGCAAGGACGCCGGCTTTGACGGCCGCGCCTATGCGCTGGCACTGGCCTCGCAGCGGCTGCTTGCGGCCACCGGCGTCTGGTCGCGGATCGCCGACGCGGCGCAGCCGATGCTGGACATCAAGGTCACCGATGGCCACGCCGGCACCGGCCCGTCACCCTTCTTCCTGCATTTCGACCATGACGAGATCGAGGAAGGCCCGATGGGTTACATGGTCGAGGACCGCCACCTGCGCCGCGCCTTTCTCGAGGCGATGGACGCGGAACCGGGCATCACCCAGGTCGACGGCACCGTGGTGGCCCAGGACACCGGGCCGCAGGGCGCCACTGTCACGCTGGACGACGGTCGCACCCTGACCGCCCGTGTCCTGATCGGCTGTGACGGGCGTTCGAGCGGCACCGCCCGGCGCGCCGGCATTACCCGCACCGGCTGGGACTATGGCCAGACCGGACTGGTCTGCGCCATCGCGCATGAGAAACCGCACCACGGCGTCGCGCATCAGTTCTTCATGCCGCCGGGTCCGCTGGCGATCCTGCCGCTGACCGGCAACCGCAGCTCGATCGTCTGGAGCGAGCGGACCGAGACCGCAAAGGCGATCAATGCGCTGAACGATGAGGACTACCTCGCCGTGCTGCGCCCGCGGTTCGGCGATTTCCTGGGCGAGATCGAGCTGGCCGGCGCCCGCTGGGCCTATCCGTTGGGGCTGACCGTCGCCAACAGCTTCATCGCCGACCGGCTGGCGCTGGTGGGCGATGCCGCCCATGGCATGCACCCGATCGCCGGACAGGGGCTGAATGCCGGACTGCGCGATGTCGGCGCGCTGGCCGAGGTCCTGGTCCAGGCCGCCCGGCGCGGCGAGGATATCGGCACCGCCCCGGTGCTGGAGCGCTACCAGCAATGGCGCCGGTTCGACACCGCCACGCTGGCGCTGGCCACCGATGCCTTCAACAAGCTGTTCTCGAACGACAACCCGCTGCTGCGGCTGGGCCGTGACCTGGGGATGGGGCTGGTCAACGCCGCCCCGGCCCTGCGTCGCGGCTTCCTGCGCGAGGCGGCGGGCCTGACCGGCGATCTGCCGCGCCTGCTGAAAGGTCAGCCGATCTGACGACCGGTGCGCGCTCAGTCGAGCTTGCGCGCCTCGTCGACCAGCATCACCGGGATCCCGTTGCGGATCGGAAAGGCAAGGCCGGCCCCCTTGGAAATCAGCTCCTGCCGCGCGGCATCGTATTCCAGCGTGGCATGGGTCAACGGGCAGATCAGCGCCTCGAGCATGCGACGGTCAAAGGCGGGATGGTGCGGGTCCGGGGGGGTCTGCGGCTCGGTCATTGCAGGGTTTCCTCGTTCGATCCGCCACGCATGGAGAATTCGATCAGCGTGACAAGGGTTTCGCGCCGGGTCTCCAGCGATGGCGCCTCCAAGAGGGCCTGCTTGTCCTCGGGGTTGAAGTCAAGCAGCATCGAAAGCGAATTGATCAGCAATTCCTGTTCGGCTTGCTTCAGGGTCTCCCAGTCGGTCTGAAGCTGACGGGCCGACAGGAACCGCCCCAAAAGGTCAAGGAACCGCGCCCGGTCAAAGCCCGGATCGCTTTCCTCCTGGCCGAGATCACGGTCGAACCCGTCCCAGGACACCGTGCAGCGGCGATAGGGGGCAAACCCCTCGACCTCGTTCAGGATGCGATAGCGGCTGATCCCGGTCAGGGTGATCAGGTAGCGCCCGTCCTCGGTTTCCGAGAACTGCGTGACGCGCCCGGCGCAGCCGATGGCGTGCAGCGCATCCGGCTTGCCCGGCAAGGCACAGGTCTGGATCATCCCGATCAGCCGCTGCGGCGTCTTCAGCGCATCCTCCAGCATCTGCAGGTAGCGCGGCTCGAACACATGCAACGGCAACCGTGCCCGGGGAAGCAGAAGCGCCCCGGGCAGCGGGAAGACGGGGATCGTGTCCGGCAGGTCGGCGGCTTGGATCATGGCAATGAGACTAGCCCCGGAGCGGGATTAGGCAAATATCATCGAGCTCAGCTTGCGGCGCCCGTTCAGGACCACCGGATCATTGGGCTTGAGCGCCTCGAAAATGGTGAACAGTTGCGCCTTGGCCGCGCCGTCATTCCACTCGCGGTCGCGGCGGAACAGTTCGAGCAGCTGCGCCACGGCCTCTTCGACGTCACCCTTGGCATGCAGCGCCGTGGCAAGGTCGAAGCGGGCCTGGTGGTTGTTCGGGTCGGCCTCGACCGCCGCCGTCAGCTCGGCCACCGGGCCGGCATCGGCGGCCTGGCGCGCCAGTTCCAGCTGGGCATGCGCCGCCTCCAGTTCGGGGGCGTGGGAAATCTCGGCCGGGGCCCCGTTCAGCACCGCCTCGGCTTGGTCCAGATCGCCGGTGGCGATATGGGCGCGCACCAGCCCGCCATAGGCGCCGGCGTGGTTGGGGTCTTCGCCCAAGATCGCGGCAAAGGTCTGCGCCGCATCCGCCGCAGCGCCCTGGTCCAGCATTTCCTCGGCGGCCGCCACGGCCTCGTCGAGCCCGCCGCCTGCCTCGCCGCCGGCGGCCTGGATCACCCGGTCGATGAACGCCTTGATCTCCGAGCCGGGCAGCGCGCCCTGGAACCCGTCGACCGGCTGGCCCTGGAAAAAGGCATAGACGGTCGGGATCGACTGGATCTGCAACTGGCCGGCCAGCATCTGGGCCTCGTCCACGTTGACCTTGACCATCTTCACCGCGCCGCCGGCGGCTTTCACCGCCTCTTCCAGCAAGGGGCCCAGCGTCTTGCACGGGCCGCACCAGGGCGCCCAGAAATCGACGATGATCGGCACCTCTTTCGAGGCTTCGATCACGTCGGCCATGAAATTGGCCTCGCTTGAGTCCTTGATCAGATCGGCGGCGGGTGCCGCCCCGTTACCCGAAAGAATATCCATCATTTCAGCTCTCCGCTGCTTTGTGCTTGCGCCCTATATGAAAGCTATGGGCGCGAAAACCAAGGGGGCGATCCGTCCCGGTCGGATCGGGCACCGCGATCACAGGTCGAAATCGGCCAGAACCGGGGCGTGGTCGCTGGGCTGCTCCCACCCGCGCACCGCGCGCAGAACCCTGCTGCCATGCGCGGCCCCGGCGATGTCGGGCGTGGCCCAGACGTGATCCAGCCGCCGCCCCTTGTCGGCCGCGTCCCAGTCGCGGGCGCGGTAGGACCACCAAGAGTACAATTTGCCCTCCGGAATGTCCGATCTGGTGACGTCGACCCATTTGCCGGCTGCCTGGGTCTCGGCCAATTGTTCGACCTCGACAGGGGTGTGACTTACCACTTTCAGCAGTTTCTTGTGATCCCAGACGTCATCCTCGCGCGGGGCGATGTTCAGATCGCCCACCAGGATGGATTTTTCGAACTGCTCGTCGCGGAACCAATCGCGCATCCCGGTCAGGTAATCGAGTTTCTGGCCGAACTTCTCGTTCACCGCGCGGTCCGGCTTGTCGCCGCCCGCAGGCACGTAGAAATTGTGGATCACCACCCCGTTGTCCAGCCGCGCGGCGACGTGGCGGGCGTGGCCCAGACCGGCGAAATCCATGTCGCCCATGTCCTCGAGCGGCAGTTTCGACAGGATCGCCACGCCGTTGTAGCCCTTTTGCCCGCGCGCGACCATGTGGGTATAGCCCAGCGCGCGGAACCCCTCGAGCGGGATCTTCTCGACCGGGCTCTTGCATTCTTGCAGGCAGAGGACATCGGGCGCCTCCTCCTCCAGCAACCTGCAGACCAGCCCCTCGCGCAAGCGGACCGAGTTGATGTTCCAGGTGGCCAGGGTAAAGGGCATGGATGTCTCTCCTGTTCGGGTTGGCGGCACGTTATGGCCCCGGCGCCGGCGTCACAACCGATGTTTGCCCGCGATGCCACCGCAGACAAAAAAAGACCGGGCGCGGGGCCCGGTCCAGTCCAACAGGGAGGTGCATGTCATGACCCGGACATGCGCGGGATAGGTCCAGATAAAAGATGCGAGCGCGGTGCGTCTTTGATTTGGGTCAAGTCCTCTGCCGTTATGCCACCAACCGATACCCGCCCGCCTCGGTCACCAGCAGCCGCGCGTTCGAGGGGTCCGGCTCGATCTTCTGGCGCAGGCGATAGATGTGGGTTTCCAGCGTATGCGTCGTCACCCCGGCGTTATAACCCCAGACCTCGTGCAGCAGGATGTCGCGCGGCACGACGCCCTCGCTCGACCGGTAGAGGAACTTGAGGATGTTGGTTTCCTTCTCGGTCAGGCGGATCTTGCGGTCGTCTTCCGAGATCAGCATCTTCATCGCCGGCTTGAAGGTATAGGGCCCCAGCTGGAACACCGCGTCCTCGGATTGCTCGTGCTGGCGCAGCTGGGCGCGGATGCGGGCCAGCAGCACCGGGAACTTGAACGGCTTGGCGACATAGTCATTCGCGCCCGCGTCCAGCCCCAGGATGGTATCGGCATCGGTGTCATGGCCGGTCAGCATCAGGATCGGCGATTTGACCCCTTGCTTGCGCATCCGGCGGCAAAGCTCGCGCCCGTCGGTGTCTGGCAGGCCGACATCGAGGATGATCAGGTCATAGAACGCCTCCTTGGCGCGCTCCATCGCGGCCTGGCCGTCGCCGGCGTCAAAGACGTCGAACTCCTCGGTCATGACAAGCTGTTCGCTCAACGCGTCGCGCAGATCCTCGTCATCGTCGACCAGCAGGATCTTCTTCAGTTGGGCCATCGGGTTTCTCCTCTGCGGTCCCTTCCAGATGCGGGCTAGCGGCGCGCAAGACAAGCTTTGCTGCAATCCGCTCACGCCGTCGTGTCCCTTTCGCGGCTAATGTTTCACAATCCGACAAAACCCCCTAGATACGAGTCGACGCTGACCGGGAACCGACCATGAGCCTTCTGCCTGATATCAACGAACTTCTTGCCCGTGCCCGGGCCGATCTGCGCGTGGGCGTGCCCGTGGTCCTGCAGGGAGAGGACGGCGCCGCCCTGGCCGTCGCGGCCGAAACGCTGACCGACGCGCGGCTGGACGACCTGCGCGCACTGGGCCCGGCGCCGGTGCTCGCGATCACCGCGCGGCGCGCCACGACCCTCAAGGCGCGCGCCTATGACGGCGACCTGGCGCGGATCGAGATTCCCGCCGAGGCCGACCTCGACTGGATCCGCGCGCTGGCCGATCCCGCCGACGACCTGATCGCGCCGATGAAAGGCCCGCTGGTCAGCCAGCGCGGTGGCAACGCGGCGCTGCACCGGCTGGCGATCGCGCTGGTCAAATCGGCGCGGCTGCTGCCGGCGGTGGTGCTGGTGCCGGTGACGGACGGAACCGGGTTCGCCGCGCAATACGGGCTGACCCGGATCGTGCAGCGGCTTGCGGTGCCGCACCTGGACGAGCGCAGCCCGATGAACGAGGTGGCGCACGCACGCCTCCCCGTCGAGGCCTCGGAGGCCGGTCGGCTGCATATCTATCGCCCCGAGGACGGCGCCGAGGAACATTACGCCATCGAGATCGGCCGCCCCGACCGCGCCAAGCCGGTGCTGGCGCGGCTGCATTCGGCCTGTTTCACCGGCGACGTGCTGGGCAGCCTGAAATGCGATTGCGGCCCGCAACTGCGCGCCGCGCTGGCCCAGATGGGGGCCGAGGGGGCGGGCGTGCTGCTCTATCTCAACCAGGAGGGGCGCGGCATCGGCCTGGCGAACAAGATGCGGGCCTATTCGCTGCAGGACCAGGGGTTCGACACCGTCGAGGCCAATCACCGCCTGGGGTTCGAGGATGACGAACGCGACTTTCGCCTCGGCGCCGATATTCTGCGGGAATTGGGGTTCTCCTCGGTGCGGCTGTTGACCAACAACCCGAAAAAGATCGCGATGATGGAAAAGACCGGCATCGCCGTGGCCGAGCGGGTGCCGCTCAAGGTCGGAGAAACCGATTACAACCGCGCCTACCTGGCCACCAAGGCAAAGAAATCCGGACACCTGCTGTGAGTCCGCGCGACCTTGTCCTCACGCCCACGGGGGTGCGGTTTGCCGGGCGCCGCCTGCCCTGTTCCATCGGGCGTGGCGGGATCACCACGGACAAGCGCGAGGGCGATGGCGCCACCCCCGCCGGGGTGCACCGGATCGTCGGGATGCTCTACCGGCCCGACCGGATGGCCCGCCCCAACCGCTGGGCGCTGCCCATCGGTCCGCGTGACCTGTGGTCGGACGACAGCGGCGATGCCTCCTATAACCACTGGGTGCGGGCGCCCTACGGCCCCAGCCACGAGCGGTTGAGGCGCAGCGATCCGCTGTATGACCTGGTGCTGCTGACCGACTGGAACTGGCCCCGGGCGCAGCCGGGGCGCGGCTCGGCGATCTTCCTGCACCAATGGCGCCGCCCCGGTTTCCCGACCGAGGGCTGCATCGCCTTTTGCCGCGCCGATCTGCTGTGGCTGGCCGCGCGGGTCCTGCCCGGCACAAGGGTGATCGTCCCCGACCATTGAGCGGCCCCGGAAAATTCGAATTTTCCGATCAACTCACTTCAAAGAGATTTGCCGGCTGCGGCCTCAGGTCACGCAGAAACCGCGTCGCTGCGTTCGCCGAAGATGGCCGATCCGACGCGCACATGGGTGGCCCCCTGCGCGATGGCGGTTTCGAAATCGCCGCTCATCCCCATCGACAGCCCCTCCAGCCCGTTGCGCGCGGCAAGCTTGGCCAGCAGCGCGAAATGCAGGCTCGGCTCCTCCCCGACCGGGGGGATGCACATCAGCCCGCGCAGCGGCAGGTCGAGCGCGCGGCAGTCGGCAACAAGCGCGTCGGTATCCTCGGGCAGCACCCCGGCCTTTTGCGGCTCTTCGCCGGTGTTGACCTGGATGAACAGCTCGGGGCAATGGCCCTCTTCCTGCGCCAGCCGTGCGAGGGCCTTGGCAAGCTTGGGCCGGTCGACCGAATGGATCGCGTCGAACAGGCCGATGGCCTGGCGTGCCTTGTTGCTTTGCAGCGGCCCGATCAGGTGCAGTTCGACCCCCGGGAACCGGTCCTTGAAGTCCGGCCACTTCCCGGCCGCCTCCTGAACCCGGTTCTCGCCAAAGACCCGCTGACCCTGCTCCAGCACCGCCTCGACCCGCTCCAGCGGCTGCACCTTGGAAACCGCGATCAGCTTGACCGACCCGGGCGCGCGCCCGGCGGCCTGCTCGGCTTCGGCGATACGTGTTTTGATCTCGTCCAGCGACATGATGGCCCCCTTGTGCGGTTGTGGCGGCAGGAAAACACCAGTTTGCGGAAAAAGAAAAGGGCAGGTCCGAGGACCTGCCCAAATCACGTCAGACGTGACGACAGCTATCAGAAGCTGAAGTACACACCGGCTTGAACGGTGGTGTTGTCGTTCGACATTTCGCGCCAGCCGGCTTCGAAGGAAGCGCCGCCCCCGAGGTCGTAGGAGTAGTGGATACCGTAGGAGGTACCTTCCTGGTTGTTCGACCCGCCGATGCCATCGCGGTTGTCGGCACGGCCGGCCAGAACGTCAGCAGCCGAAACTGCGTCTTCGTCGGTGACCCAAACCAGGATGTTCGACGCGGCGCCGATATCCATGTTGCCATAGAGGCCCCACTTGGAGATGCCGTCGTTGTCGGCATAGGCCAAGCGAACGCCGTACTGACCCAGATCGCCAGCGATGCTGACTGCGACCTTGTCTTCGAACAGAGCGGTCGAGTCCTGCACGGCCAGGGCGGCAGTCCAGTCACCGAAGGTGTAGGCAACGTTGGCCGCGATGCGGGACAGGTTAGATTCGCCTGCTTCCAGACCGTAGGCGCCGCCGATACCAGTCACTGCAAAATCGTTACGCGCCGAGTAGGACAGGTGGCCGCTGAAGGCACCCGACGAGTACAGGACTTCGACGCCATTGGCACCGTTGCCGGCCGACGAGTACGCATCCCAGTTGAAGTATTCGCCGTTCACGTTGGTGACCAGCGAGACGAAGCCAGCGCCGTCAACGCCGGTGCCCGCAGTGCGGGTTTCCAAGTACAGGCCGGACATGTTTTCGACCGCACCGATGATGTTGCCAACTTGCAGCGTGAAGCCACCGTAGCTTGCATAGAAGCGCGCAGCGTTCCACACACCCGTTTGAGTAAACGAGTTGTTGTCACGGCTCTCGGACTGCATACGCATCCGGGCACCCAGAACAACGCCGCTGTCGGTTTCGGTCGACATGTCAAACTGCAGACGCAGACGGCTGGTGATGGTCGTCTCGCTGATGCCGTTGTAGCCGGGATCAGTGACGTCGTTGGAGTTGGCTTCGTTGTAGTCGATGCCGAAACGGCCATAGCCGCTGATGCTCACTTCGGCTGCAGCCATGCCCGCGGTCGCGATCAGTGCAGTCGTTGCGAAAAGAACCTTTTTCATTTTCTTTCCCTCGGTTTTGAATTCATACGCCCAGACCGGGGAATCCGGCGTGGGTATGGATGTGGGTTTCGCTTTTTCGGGGCCATGTTGGCAAGGCTTGCAGGCGGGCGTGCAACAAAGTCGTTCCGGATGGTGCAGCTTTGCCACAGTCCTGTGACGCGGCAGCCGGACCTTCTCCAATGCACCTGTCGTCGACAGTCCTTTCGCGCCGCAGAACCTGCCGAAACGGCACGCCGCGCAGGGCCTTGCACGGGCGCCTTACACTAAGGCCTTGCCCAGCATGGCCCCGTTGGGTAGGACAGGCCAGAGCGGAAAACCCAGGGCTGCCCTATGACATTCTTGATAAAGCCGACCAAGGCCGTCGTGATTCTCGCCATTTGCTTGGTGGCGGCATCCTGCAGCCGGAACCGTGGACCGGACGGTGCCGTTGTTATGGAGACGGTATCGGCTGACGAGCAAGTCGCACACAACCGGGAATCTGCGCCGATGGGCTACGAACGCTCCTCGATCTGGGATCTGTTCGGCTCCGGCAAGGGCGACACCAGTGTCCAGGTGAACCGCTATCTCTGGGCCGCGTCGCTGGATGTGCTCAGCTTCCTGCCGGTGCAGTCGGTCGACCCCTTTACCGGGGTGATCGTCACCGGCTATGGCACCCCGCCGGGCGGCGGGCGGTCCTATCGCGCCACCGTGCATATCAGCGATCCCGCGCTGGACGCCCGCTCGCTCAAGGTGGCGCTGCAGACCAGCGGCGGCCGCTCGGTCGATCCCGGCACCGCCCGCGCGGTCGAGGACGCGATCCTGACCCGGGCCCGCCAGTTGCGCGTGCGCGACAGGCGCTTGTAACCGCAAACCGGGCTGGAATGCCGACCGGAACCGAAGTAACACCACGCCGGGTTTTAACCCGGCGTTTTCATTCAAAGGACCGCAGCAATGTCGCGTTACTCTGCCGCTGAAATCGAAGCAAAATGGCAGCAGGCCTGGGACAAGGCCGGGATCTTCACCGCACGGCGCAGTGCCGACAAGCCGAAGTACTACGTGCTGGAGATGTTCCCCTACCCCTCGGGGCGCATCCACATGGGCCATGTGCGCAACTATACCATGGGCGACGTGATCGCGCGCTACAAGCTGGCCACCGGGCACAACGTGCTGCACCCGATGGGCTGGGACGCCTTCGGCATGCCCGCCGAGAACGCCGCGATGGCGAGCGGAGGTCACCCCAAGGACTGGACCTATTCCAACATCGCCGACATGCGCGGCCAGATGAAACCGCTGGGCCTGTCGATCGACTGGTCCCGCGAATTCGCCACCTGCGACCCGGAATATTACGGCCAGCAGCAGGCGCTGTTCCTGGACATGCTCGACAAGGGCCTCGTCTATCGCAAGAACGCGGTGGTGAACTGGGACCCGGTCGACATGACCGTGCTGGCCAACGAACAGGTGATCGACGGCAAGGGCTGGCGCTCGGGCGCCGAGGTCGAGCGACGCGAACTGACCCAGTGGTTCTTCAAGATCTCCGACATGGCCGAAGAGCTGCTCGAGGCGCTGGACGGGCTGGAAAACTGGCCCGCCAAGGTGCGGCTGATGCAGGAAAACTGGATCGGCAAGTCGCGCGGGCTGCAAATGCGGTTCGACCTGACCGAATCGACGCACGGTCATGACGGGATCGAGATCTATACCACCCGGCCCGACACCCTCGCCGGGGCCAGCTTCATCGCGCTGTCCACCGACCACCCGCTGTCCAAGGCGCTCGAGGCCGACAACCCCGCGCTGGCCGCCTTCAACGCCGAGTGCCGCAAGCTGGGCACCTCCGAAGCCGAGCTGGAAAAGGCCGAAAAGCGCGGTTTCGACACCGGGCTGACCGTGCGCCATCCGCTCTACCCCGACCAGACCCTGCCGGTCTGGGTCGCAAATTTCGTTTTGATGGATTACGGCACCGGCGCGATCTTTGCCTGCCCGGCGCATGACCAGCGCGACCTGGATTTCGCGCGCAAGTATGACCTGCCGGTGATCGACACATTCGTCGCGATGGACGATGACAGCCGCGTCGGGAACACCGCCTTCGTGCCGCCGAAAACCGAGAAGGTACGCTGGATCAACCAGCCCGCCGGCATCGAGGTCGCCACCGGGCAAGAGGCGATCGACACCACCATCGACTGGGCCGAGAAAAACGGGCTGGGCCAGGGCAAGACCCAGTTCCGGCTGCGTGACTGGGGCCTGTCGCGGCAACGCTACTGGGGCTGTCCGATCCCGGTTGTCCATTGCGACAGCTGCGGCGTTGTGCCTGAAAAAAAAGAGAATCTTCCGATCCAGCTGCCCTATGACGAGGGTGACAAACCGATCGACTTCTCGATCCCCGGCAACCCGCTCGACCGGCACCCGAACTGGCGCGATTGCACCTGCCCGAAATGCGGCAAGCCCGCCCGGCGCGAAACCGACACGATGGACACCTTCGTCGATTCGTCGTGGTACTACGCCCGGTTCACCGCGCCACATGCCGACACCCCGACCGTGGCGGAAGAGGCCGAGTACTGGATGAACGTCGACCAGTACATCGGCGGCATCGAACACGCGATCCTGCACCTGCTCTATTCCCGTTTCTTCGCCCGCGCGATGAACCTCACCGGCCACCTGCCCAAGAAGGCGATCGAGCCCTTTGACGCACTGTTCACCCAGGGGATGGTGACGCATGAGATCTACCAGACCCGCGACGGCAACGGTCGCCCGGTCTATCACCTGCCCGAAGAGGTCGAGGACGGCCACCTGAAGGAAACCGGCGAAGCGGTCGAGATCATCCCCTCCGCCAAGATGTCGAAATCGAAGAAGAACGTGGTCGACCCGGTCAGCATCATCTCGGCCTATGGCGCCGATACCGCGCGCTGGTTCGTGCTCTCCGACAGCCCCCCGGAGCGCGACGTGGAATGGACCGCCGCCGGCGCCGAGGCCGCGTTCAAGCACCTGTCCCGCGTCTATCGCATTGCGACCGAGATCGACGCCGATGCCCCGGCCACCGATCAGGACGCCGCGCTGTTGCGCGAGATGCACAAGTGCATCCACGACGTGACCGGCGGTGTCGAAAGCTTTGGCTTCAACGCCGCGATCGCGAAACTCTATGCCTTCACCAACACGCTGGCCAAATCCAAGGCCGGCGGCGGCGCCAAGCGCGAAGCCGCGCTGACCCTGGCCCAGCTCATGGCACCGATGACGCCGCACCTGTCGGAGCAGGTCTGGGAGATGCTGGGCGGCGAGGGGCTGATCGCCACCGCACCCTGGCCCAAGGCCGAGGCGGAGATGCTGGTTGATGACACCGTCACCCTGCCGATCCAGGTCAACGGCAAGCGGCGCGCGGAAATCAGCGTTTCCAAGGACATGGACAAGGCAGAGGTTGAAAAAGCCGCGCTGGCAGTAGACGCTGTGCAAAAGGCGCTGGACGGGGCGGCGCCGAAAAAAGTGATCGTCGTCCCCGGACGGATCGTGAATGTCGTCGTTTGACCGCAGAAGCCTGCTGATCCTGCCGCTGGCGCTCGCCGCCTGCGGCTTTACCCCTGTCTACGGCCCCGGCGGCACCGGCGCGGCCCTGCGTGGCCGGGTGCAGGTGCAGGAACCCGATTCGCCAGACGAATACGTGCTGACCCGCACGTTGGAGGACAGGCTGGGCCGCGCCACCGTACCGGCCTATGCGCTGAGCTATACGGTCTCGACCGAGACCGAGGGCCAGGCGGTGACCTCGACCGGCGAGACCACCCGTTACAGCCTGGTGGGGACGGTCGATTACGTGCTGACCGCGCTGGACGGCGGCGCAGTCGTCGCCTCGGGCAAGGTCAGCAATTTCACCGGCTATTCCGCCACCGGCTCCACCGTCGAGTCCCTCGCCGGGGAACGCGATGCGGCAGAGCGGTTGATGACCCTCCTCGCCGACCAACTCGTCACCCGGATCTACGCCACGGCGGACCTGCCGGAATGAAACTGTCGGCACGCGAGGCGGACCGTTACTTCGCCCGGCCCGACCCGGACAAGACCGGCCTGCTGATCTATGGCGCCGACGCGATGCGGGTGTCGCTCAAGCGGCAACAGGTGCTCAAGGCGCTTTTGGGCAAGAATGCCGAGGAAGAGATGCGCCTGACCCGTCTGTCGGGCGGCGATCTGCGCAAGGATGCCGCGCAACTGCTTGACGCAGTCAAGGCGGTCGGGTTCTTTCCCGGCCCGCGCGCCGTCTTTGTCGAAGAGGCCACCGACGGCACCGCCCCGGCGATCCAGGCCGCGCTGCAGGACTGGACCCCGGGCGACGCACAGATCGTGGTGACCGCCGGCGCGCTCAAGGCGAACTCGAAACTGCGCAAGGCGTTCGAGGGCCACAAGGCCGTCTTCGCGGTCGGGCTGTACGACGATCCCCCCTCGCGCGACGAGATCGAGCGCACGCTCGCCGACAAGGGCATCCGCGATGTGCCGCGCGACACGATGGCGGCGCTGACCGATCTGGCCAACGATCTGGGGCCGGGCGATTTCACCCAGACCATCGAGAAACTCGCCTTGTACAAATTCGGCGACGAATCCCCCGTTTCGCTGGACGATCTCGAGGCCTGCGCACCCCGCTCGACCGAGGCGGCGATCGACGACGTTCTGAATGTCGTGGCCGAGGGCCGCGCCGGCGAGATCGGCCCGCTGCTGAACCGGTTGCAGGCGCAGGGCACCAACGCGGTCTCGCTCTGCATCGGGGCCACGCGCCATTTCCGCACGCTCTACGCCGCCGCCTCCGATCCCGGCGGGGCGGCCGCGGGCATCGGGAAACTACGCCCGCCGGTCTATGGCAAGCGGCGCGATCGTATCCTGCGGCAGGCCCAGGGCTGGGGCGCGGCCAACCTGGAAACCGCACTGACCCTGTTGACCGACACCGACCTGCACCTGCGCTCGGCGCGACAGACGGCGCCCGCCATGGCGGTGATGGAACGCGCGCTGATCCGCCTGGCGATGCTGGCGCGGCGTTGACGCCACGTATCCCGGTCGTCTGCCCATGAAAGCCCCCCTTGCAGCCGCGCCGCGCCCGGTAAACACTGCACCGGAACGGGAACAGGGAGACCCCAATGTACAAGGTCTATGGAAGCGTCGCCAGCCGCGCCTTTCGGGTGCTATGGACGCTGGAAGAGATGGGCATCGCCTATGAACACCACGACGCCAAGCCGCAAAGCGACACGGTGCGCGCGCTGAACCCCTCGGGCAAGATTCCGATCCTGGTTGACGGCGACGCAGTGCTGACGGATTCGGTGGCCATCCTCACCTATCTGGCCGACAAGCATGGGGCGCTGACCTATCCCGCCGGCACCGTGGAGCGCGCGCATCAGGATGCGCTGACCCACACCATACTGGATGAATTCGACGCGGTGCTCTGGACCTCGGCCCGCCACCGCACCGTTCTTCCCGAAGACCTGCGCATCCCGGCCGTGAACGACAGCCTGAAGTGGGAATTTCAACGCAACCTGGATCGCCTGGGCAAACGCCTTGTCGGGCCGTTCCTGCAAGGTGATGAGATGACGATCGCCGACATCCTTTGCGTCCATTGCCTTGGCTGGGCAAAAAGCGCGGGCTTTCCGGTCGAGAACGACGTGATGGAGGCCTATTTCAAGGATCTGCGCAAGCGCGACGCCTATGGCCGCACGCTGGCGTTGCTCCCCTGACCTGACAGCAGCCGGGCCGCCGCCGCGCGGCCGGCCCAGCGCCCGGAGGCCAGGCAGGCGGTCAGCAGGTAGCCCCCTGTCGGCGCCTCCCAGTCCAGCATTTCACCTGCGCAAAAGATACCGGGCAGCGCGCGCAACATGAGTCCGTCATCAAGCGCCGCGCGGGCGACGCCGCCGGCGATCGAGATCGCCTCGTCCATCGGGCGCAGGCCGGCGTGGCGGATCGGCAGCGCCTTGATCAGCCGCGCCAGACCCGCCTGATCGGCGGGCAAGGGGCGGCCGAACTCTTGCAACAGCGCCAGTCGCGCGGGATCGAGCCTGAGCGCCTTGCGCAGATGGGTCGAAAGGCTCGCCTTGCCGCGCGGACGGGACATCCGGGCAAGAACCGTCTCGTGCTCCAGGTCCGGCACCAGATCGACGCAAAGCGGCGCGCCCTCGCGCAGCGCCGGGGTCAGCGGATAGATCCCGCCGCCCTCCAGCCCGCGGCTGGAGATCACCGCCTCGCCGCGCGACGAAAGCCGCCCGGCCCGGAACCGCACCCCCTTGAGCGGCAGGCCGAACCGCGCGCGCATCGGCTCGGACCAGTGCACGCACAGCCCCGCGTTGGCAGGCGCGAAGGGAGACAGCTCCACCCCGCGTTCGGCCAGCAGCGGCGCCCAGGCCCCATCGGACCCCAACCGCGCCCAGCTTGCCCCGCCCAGCGCCAGCACCGTCACCTCCGGCAAGATCCGCACCTCGCCCTCGGGCGTGTCAAAGCCCAGCGCGTCCCCGTCCCAGCCGGTCCAGCGCCAGCGGCTGCGCCGGCGCACCCCCAGCCCGTCCAGCCGGGCCAGCCAGGCGCGCAGCAGCGGAGAGGCCTTCATTGCCAGCGGAAACACCCGCCCGGTCGAGCCGGTGAACACCTCTTGCCCGAGGGTGCGGACCCAGTCCTGGACCTCGCCCGGTCCGAACGCCTCCAGCATCGGGCGCAGCCAGTCCGCCGCCGTGCCATAGGCGTGCAGGAAATCGTCGAACGGTTCGTCCTTGGTCAGGTTCAGCCCGGATTTCCCCGCCATCAGGAGCTTGCGGCCCAGCGACGGCTTGGCCTCGGCCAGCAGCACCGGAATACCGGCACGCCCCAGCATCTCGGCGGCCATCAGCCCCGCCGGGCCGCCGCCCACGACCACGGCGCGAGGTGTGTCCCCCCCGCCCTGTCCGGTCACGCGCACCCTCCGATCCATCCCGCTGTGTCCTCCGACGGCCCGATCCGACGTGCCCCCTGCTTCTTCTCTTTGCCAAATACTCCCGCCGGAGGCGCCGCCGTCAAAGCGGGTGACCCGGTCAGGAAACGCAGAGCGCCCCGATGGCGCGCGCGACCTGGGGATCGGCGGCGCAGGTATCCGCCACGAGCTCCCGCGCCGTCGCCATGAGAGCATCAGGTTCGACGATCCGGTCGATCAGGCCGAACGCATGGGCCTCCTGCGCGGTGATCTTCTGCCCCGCCATCAGGATCAGCTTGGCCCGCGCCGGGCCGATCAGCGCCGCAAGGCGCCCCGGGTCGGAGGGTTGCGGCAGGAACCCCAGTTTCATCACCGGGTAAAACACCTTGGCCGTGGGCACCGAGATGCGCAGGTCGCAGGCCAGCGCCATGCCCATCGCACCGCCCGCGAGCGTGCCGTTCAGGGCCGCCACGGTCAGCCCCGGAAGCCGCGCGATCGCCCCCGAGAGCCGCTCCCACAGGGGCGAGGTCGCCAGGCCCGCGCGCGCCGCCTCGAGATCGGCGCCGGCGCTGAACACCTTGCCGGTCCCGGTGAGGATCAGCGCCTGTGCCTCCTGCGCCGTCTCGGCGATGCGAGCCAGCTCCTCCAACATCTCCGGGGTCAGCGAATTGGCCTTGTCGGGCCGGTCGATGGTGACGATCCACAGCCCCCCGTCCTGCTCCAGCCGGATCATAGCAGCCCCACCCGGCGACGAATCGCCTCATCGCGCAGGGAAATCTCGGTACCGATGAGGTCGTCGGCCTCGGTCGAGCACATCCACAGCAGCGCGCGTGCCGGCCAGTCGGGCGGGATATGGTCGGACCAGTCGAGCTGGCTGACCGGGTTGACGCCGCTGGCCTTGATCTCGCGCTGCATCTGGGTGGCGACGGTACCCGGGCTGAGCCCCATGGCGCGGATGCCGCGGCCGCGTTCCTCCCGATCGAGGCAGGCGGTCAGCATCGCCGTCCCGGCCTTGGAACTGCAATAGGCACTCCAGCCCTCAAGCGCGTTGTGGGCGGCACCGGAACTGATCGTCAGAATGCTGCCGCCGCCAGCCTGCCGCATCGCGGGCACCGCCGCGCGCATGCCGTGGAAGACCCCCTTGAGGTTGATGTCGATGGCCTGACCCCAGGCCTCCGGGTCGGCCTCGGACAGCTGGGCGATCGGCTCGATCACGCCGGCGTTCCCGATCAGCACGTCGAGCTTACCGAAACGGTCGAGCGCGGTCTGCACCGCCTGCTCCATGTCGGCATAACGGCTGACATCGGCGCCCAGCGCCACCGCCTGCGGGCCGATCTCGGCGGCCAGCGCGGCGACCGCATCGGCGCTGCGCGCCAGCAGAACCACATTGGCGCCCGCCGCCGCGAATACCCGGCCCGCCTCGGCCCCGATCCCCCGGCTCGCACCGGTGATCAGAACCGTTTTTCCCGTCATGTCCATGCCATCATCCCCAGTTGTTCTTGGGACCGAGTCGTACTGCGCCATGACGCGCCGGTCCAGCCCTTCCCCCTTGACGCCCCGGCGCGCAGAACAGACCATGCCGGCAGAGTTTCCCAGGAGGATATTTCCATGATGGCTTTTCTCAAGCGCGGCACGGCGGCGGCGCTGGTCCTTTCCAGCACAAGCCACGGCGCGTTTGCCGACCTGGCCGCACAGGACGTGTGGTCGAACTGGCGCAGCTATTTGTCGGCGGCCGGCTACCAGATTACCGCAAACGAACAGATGTCGGGCGACACCCTGACCGTCAGCGACCTCAGCATGGCGCTGCAGATCCCGGAGGAGCAGGGCACCGTCTCGATGTTGCTCGACCAGCTGGTGTTCATCGAGAACGGCGACGGGACGGTCAACGTGACCATGCCGCCGCGGATGCCGATCACCTTCGCGATGGACGATGGTGAGGACGAGGTGACGGCGGTGCTCGGCCTGACCCAGTCCGGCGCCTCGATGGTGGTCTCGGGCGCGCCCAGCGACATGACCTACGATTACACCGCCGCCCGCCTCGGCATGGGCCTGGACAGCCTGACGGTCGAGGGCGACACCGTGCCGCCCGAGGTGGCGCGCATGACGGTCTCGCTGAGCGATGTAAACAGCAGCACCCGGATGCAGATGTCCGACAAGCGCAGCTATGAGCAGGGAATGACGGCTTCCAAGCTGACCTATGACATGGCCTTCGACGATCCCGACTCCGAGGATGCGGGCGTCTTTTCGGGCAGCCTGCAAAAGCTCGGGTTCAAGGGGTCGGGCACGATGCCGCTGACCATGGACACCTCCGATGTGCAGCAGATGCTCAAGGCCGGCTTCGGGTTCGACGGCACCTTTACCTATGGCTCGGGCAAGGGCGAGATGTCCGGCACCGGCGACGGTGAAAAATTCGCGATGAGCACCGCCTCGCGGGGCGGGACGCTCGGGGTGGCGATGGATGCCGCGCATCTGTCCTATGACGTGTCGCAGCAGCAGAGCGAGATCACCCTGCAAACTTCGGACGTGCCCTTTCCCATCGCCATCGCGATGCAGAAGATGGCCTTTGCCCTCGACATGCCGATCGCCAAGTCCGACGAGGAGCAGCCCTTTGCCTTTGGCCTGACGCTGGCGGATTTCACCATGCCCGAACAGCTTTGGGGCATCTTCGACCCCGGCGCGATCCTGCCGCGTGACCCGGCGACGATCATCGTCGACCTGGCCGGCAAGGTGCGGGTGCTGGCCGACCTGATGGACCCGGCGATTGCCGAGAACCTGAACCAGGCGCCGGGCGAATTGAACGCGCTGACGATCAACGATCTGAAGGTGTCGGCGGTCGGGGCCGAACTCACCGGGACCGGCGATTTCACCTTTGACAACAGCGACCTGGTCAGTTTCGGCGGCATGCCCGCCCCGGCCGGCAAGGCCAGCCTCACACTGGCCGGCGCCAACGGGCTGATCGACAAGCTGATCCAGATGGGCGTGATCTCGGACCAGGACGCCACCGGCGCGCGCATGATGATGGGCATGGTTGCGGTGCCGGGCGATGGGCCCGACACGCTGAAGTCCGACGTCGAGATCAACGACCAGGGCCAGATCATGGCCAACGGTCAACGGTTGAAGTAACCCGCGCCCCGGGCGGGATTCTCGACGAAATCATGGGCGGGGCCGGATCAGACCGGCCCCGTTTTCCGTTGCCGCCCTTGCGGTGCGGGCGTTCCGGGGCTACCTCCAAACCGTATTCCTGCAACCAGGGGCGACCATGACCCAATCCCTCGAACAGCTCTGTCACGCCATGCTGGAAGCCGCGCGCAAGGCCGGGGCCGAGGCCGCCGACACCATCGCCGTGCGCGGCGGCTCGGTCGAAGTGGACATCCGCGCCGGCGCCCTGGAAAAGGCCGAACGGTCGGAAAGCACGGATCTCGGGCTGCGGGTGCTGCTGGGCAAACGCCAGGCCATCGTCGCGGTCTCCGACAGCCGGCCCGAGGCCTTGACCGAGATGGCCGAGCGCGCCGTGGCCATGGCCCGTGAAACTCCCGAGGACCCCAACGTCGGGTTGGCCGACCCCGCGCAGGTCGCGCAACACTGGGACCTGGCCGCGCTGGAACTGGAAGACCCCGAAGCCGAGCCCGCGCCCGAGGCGCTGCAGAACGATGCGCTGGCCGCCGAGGCCGCCGCGCTGGCCATCGACGGGGTGACCCAGGTTCAGGCCGCCGGCGCCTCCTACGGCCGGCACGCGGTGCATCTGGCGGCGACCAACGGGTTCTCCGGCGGTTACGTGCGCACCGGGCGTTCCATCTCCTGCGTGGCCATCGCCGGCACCGGCACCGGCATGGAACGCGACTACGACGGCGACAGCCGCAGCTTTCAATCGGACCTGCGCAGCCCCGAGGAGATCGGCGCGCGGGCCGGACGGCGCGCGGTCGAACGGATGGCCCCGCGCCAGCCCAAGACCGGGCAGTACCCGGTGCTGTTCGACGAGCGTATCGCCTCCAGCCTGATCGGCCACCTCCTGGCCGCCGCCAACGGGGCCTCGGTCGCGCGTGGCTCTTCCTGGCTCAAGGACGATCTCGGCGCGCAGGTGCTGCCGAGCCATCTCTCGGTGATCGAGGATCCGCACCGGCCGCGCGTCGGCGGCTCGCGCCCCTTCGATGCCGAGGGGCTGCCGACCCGCCGGCGGGCCATCGTCGAGAACGGCGTGCTGACCGGCTGGACGTTGGACCTTGCCAGCGCGCGCAAGCTGGGGATGTCGCCCACCGGCAACGCCGCGCGCGGCGTGTCCTCGGCGCCCTCTCCCGCCATCTGGAACATCGAACTGACCCCCGGTGACGCCAGCCGCGCGGACCTGATCCGCGACATGGGCACCGGGCTCCTGGTCACCTCGATGATCGGCTCGACCATCAACCCGAATACCGGCGATTACTCGCGCGGCGCCTCGGGCCTGTGGGTCGAGAACGGCGAGATCGCCTATCCGGTCAACGAATGCACCATCGCCGGCAACCTGCGCGACATGCTGATGCGGCTGATCCCGGCCAACGACGCTAGGCCTTATCTGTCGCGCGTGGTGCCCTCGCTGCTGGTCGAAGGAATGACGCTTGCCGGAAGCTGATCTTTCCCTGCTGATCGAGGCCGCGCGCGCGGCCGGGCGGATCGCCGGCGGCTTTGTCGGCCCGCAGACGCGGCGCTGGGACAAGCCCGAAGGCGCCGGGCCGGTGACCGAGGCCGATATCGCCGTCAACGAGATGCTCGAGGATCGCCTGCGCAGCGCCCGCCCGGACTATGGCTGGCTGTCGGAGGAAAGCGAGGACAGCAGCGACCGGCTGGAGCGCGAGCGTGTCTTCATCATCGACCCGATCGACGGCACCCGCAGCTTTGCCGCCGGCGAGACCGCCTGGGCGCATGCGCTGGCGATCGCCGAGCGCGGCGTGGTGACCACCGCCGTGATCTACCTGCCGATGTGCGATCTGCTTTACAGCGCCGCGCTGGGGACCGGTGCGCAGCTCAACGGGGCGCCGATCCACGCCAGCGCGGTTCGCGACATGGGCGCCGCGCAGATCCTCGCGGCCCGCCCCAACCTCGAGGCGAAACACTGGCGCGCCGGGGCCGTGCCCGATTTTCGCCGCGCCTATCGGCCATCGCTGGCCTACCGGATGGCGCTGGTGGCGCAGGGCCGGTACGACGGCATGATGACGCTGCGCCCGAGCTGGGAATGGGACATCGCCGCCGGCGACCTGATCCTGCAAGAGGCCGGCGCGATCTGTACCGACCGGCGCGGCGCGACGCTGCGCTTCAACAACCCGCACCCGCAGGTCAACGGCGTGATCGCGGCCGGCGCGCCGCTGCATGCAAGGCTGAGCGCGGCGCTGGCCCCGCAGGATCCCGACATCGCCTCGGCTTGACGCCACATCGCCAAGGCGTAGGGTGCCGGAAATTCCGACACCCCCAATACAGACCCAAATCGGAAAGGATGCCGACATGACCCAACGTCTTCACCTGGTTTTCGGCGGCGAACTGGTCGACCCGTCGAAAAGCGCGTTCAAGGATGTGAACGATATCCACATCGTCGGCATGTTCCCCGACTACGCCTCGGCCTACGCCGCCTGGAAGGCCGAAGCCCAGCGCACCGTCGACGATGCCCACATGCGGTACTTCATCGCCCATATCCACCGCCTGCGCGACGAGGAAACCGAAGCCTCCTCGACCGAGGAACTGGGCTGACGCCATGCGTCTTTCGCTGGGACTCGCGACCTATCGTGCCCTGTCCTGGCGGGGGCCCATTCCGCCGCAGGACGTGCCACCGCCACCGCGCCCGCGCGGACGGCTGGTGTGGTTGCACGCCACCAGCCCGGAGCGGTACCTCGCGCTCCGCGATCTCGGCGCCCGGCTGCAAGCGCAAAGCCCGGACGACAAGCTGTTGATCACGGTGAATGCCTCGGTTCCGGTTTCCGGCAATGCCCGGCACATCCCGGCCCCGCAGCCGCTGCTTTCGGATCACCCGCAGGTCACGCGCGCGTTTCTCGACCATTGGCAACCCGATCTCTGCCTGTGGACCGGGGGGGACCTGATGCCGAACCTGATCTCGCAGGCCGGCGAACAGGGCCTGCCCATGATCCTTGCCGATCTGGCGCTCGAGGATCTGCCCCGGCGTCGCGGCGGCTGGCTGACCGACCTCACTCGGCCCTGCCTTGCCGAATTCGAGAGCATCCTGACCGCCAACGACACGACCGCCACGCACTTGGTGCGACTGGGCGTTCCCAGGAACAGAATCGAGGTGCAGTCGCGCCTGGTCATGGGGGTCAGCCCGCCGCCCTGCCCCGAGACCGCCCTGACCGCCGCGACACAGACGCTGTCGGGGCGCCCGCTGTGGCTGGCGGCGTACCTGCAGGCCGATGAGTTCGCCTCGGTCCTCGCCGCCCACCGGGAGGCCCTGCGGTTGCAGCACCGGCTGTTGCTGATCGCGGTGCCGGCGGACCCGGGCGAAACCGGGCGGCTGGTCGAGGCGATCGCGACCGCCGGGTTGCGCCATGCCGACTGGCACGGCGGCGATTCGATCGGAGAGGAAACCCAGGTTCTGATCTGCGACGACAGCGCCGATCTCGGACTGTGGTACCGGATGGCGCCGGTGACCCTAATGGCCAGTTCGCTGACCCCCGGAGCCACCGGACGGCCCCCGTTCGCGGCCACCGCGCTGGGCTCGGCGGTGCTGTTCGGGCCGCATGTCTCGGCCCATGTCGAGGCCTATGAGCGGCTGCAACGGATCAAGGCGGCCCAGCCCGTCCGCGATGCCGATAGCCTGGCGCAAGCGGTGATGCAGCTTTCCTCGCCGGATCACGCAGCGGCGATGGCGCTGGCCGGATGGGATGCGATCACCGAAAGCGCCGCGCTCACCGATCACCTGGTCGAGATGACCCAGGATCGGCTGGACCTGTCGGAGGCCGAACGTGCGCGCGCCTGAGTTCTGGAACCGCCCGCCGGATCGCCCCGGCTGGCGGGCACGGCTGCTGGCACCGCTGGGCGCGCTTTATTCACATGCGACCGCGCGGCGCATGGCACGCGGGCCGGGCATCGCCCCCGGCGTGCCGGTGATCTGCGTCGGCAACCTCAACGCCGGCGGCACCGGCAAGACCCCGACGGTGATCTGGGTGGTCGAGACCCTGCGCGCGGCCGGGCACGAGCCCCACGTGGTCACCCGCGGCTATGGCGGAAGCCTCACCGGCCCCGTGCGGGTCGATCCCGCCCGCCACCGCGCCGCCCAGACCGGGGACGAGCCGCTTTTGCTCGCCGCCTTTGCCGAGGTCTGGGTCGCACGGGACCGTGCCGCAGGCGCACGCAAGGCCGCCGAGGCGGGGGCCACCGTGATCGTGCTGGACGACGGGTTCCAGAACCCTTCCGTGCACAAGGATTTCTCGATCGTCGTGGTCGATGCCGCGCAGGGGTTCGGAAACGGTCGATGCCTGCCCGCCGGCCCGCTGCGCGAACCCGTCGACACCGGGCTGAAGCGCGCCGACCTGGTGCTGTCGATCGGCGGCGCAGAGGCGCAGGCACGGTTCGATCAACTTTGGGGCGCCAAGGTGACCCTGCCGCGGGCCCGGGCCGAGCTGGCGCCGCTGCAGACCGGGATGGACTGGAGCGACACGCCGGTGCTGGCCTTTGCCGGAATCGGCCACCCCGAGAAGTTCTTTGCCACCCTGCGCGGTCTCGGCGCCGACCTGCGCCGGGCCGAGCCGCTGGATGATCACCAGCCGTTGTCGACCGCGCTGATGACCCGGCTGGAGGCCGAGGCCTGGGCACTCGGCGCGCAGCTGGTCACCACCGAAAAGGACGCCGTCCGCCTGCCCGCCGATTTCCGGCTCAAGGTCATTACCCTGCCGGTCCGGCTGCAGGTCGAGGAGGCGGAGGCGGTCACGCGGCTGTTGCGCAAGGCCGCGCCACCCCCGGCCTGAGCCACGCCGCGCTAGGCTTCGGGGTCGTTCTCGCCCAGTTTCGGCGCAGCGTGCTTCAGCGCCAGCTCGGCATCCGAGAATTTGAACGGTGAGCGGACGCCGGGCACGCCGTCCAGTTCAATCTGCATCCCACGCGCCACCACCTGCGGATCGGCCATCACCTCGGCCAGGTCGTTGATCGGCCCGGCCGGCACGCCCTCGGCCTCGCAGGCGGCCAGCAGATCGGCCTTGCCCCGCTGCGCGGTGGCGCCGTTGAGCCGCGCGATCATCACCCGGCGATTGGCGATGCGATCCTTGTTGTGCAGGAACTCCGGCGCCTCGGCCATGTCGTCCAGCCCCAGGATCCGGCACAACCGCTGGTACTGGCCGTCATTTCCGGTGGCGATGATGATATGACCGTCGGCGCAATCGAACACTTGGTAGGGGGTCAGGTTCATATGCGCGTTGCCCATCCGCCCCGGCGCCTTGCCGGTGGTGAGATAGTTCATCGCCTGGTTGGCGGTGACCGAAACGGCAACGTCCAAGAGCGCCATGTCGATATGCTGGCCCCGCCCGGTGCGTTCGCGCTGATGCAGCGCCGCCAGGATGCCCGCTACCGAGTAGATGCCGGTATAGATATCGGTGATCGCCACGCCGGACTTCTGCGGCTGGCCATCCGGTTCCCCGGTGATCGACATCAGCCCAGACATGCCCTGGATGATGAAATCATAGCCGGCGCGGTGCGCATAGGGGCCGTCCTGTCCGAACCCGGTGATCGAGCAGTAGATCAGGCGCGGGTTGATCTGCTTGAGGCTGTCGTAATCGAGCCCGTATTTCTTCAGCCCGCCGAGCTTGAAATTCTCGATCAGGATGTCGGCATCGCGCACCAGCGCGCGAACCTTGTCGCGGCCCTCTTCGGTGGTGAAATCGGCGGTGACCGAAGCCTTGCCGCGATTGGTGCAATGAAAATAGGCGGCCGAAACCTCGCCGTCACGCTCGACGAAGGGCGGGCCCCAGGCACGGGTATCGTCGCCCTTGGGGCTTTCGACCTTGATGACCTCGGCGCCCAGGTCCGACAGCGTCTGACCGGCCCAGGGGCCGGCCAGGATACGCGCCAGTTCGACGACTTTCAGTCCGGCAAGCGGTGCGGTCATTGCTTGGCCAGCTCCGCCTCGATCAAGGTCTTGAAGTCCTCATAGGGTTGGTTCGAGACCTTTTCACCGTTGACGATAAAGCTGGGGGTCGCTTCGACGCCGTCCTTTTCCGCGTTCTCCTGATACCAGGCGACCAGCGTCTGAGCCTTTTCTCCGTCCTGCAGGCAGGCCTCCAGCGTGTCGCTCTCCAGCCCGGCCAGACGGCCGATCTTGCGCAGGGCATCGACGATCTCGGTCGGTCCGCCGGCGCGCACCCAATCCGACTGCCCCTTGAAGATCAGGTCGGAGATGCCAAAGAACTTCTCCTCGCCGCCGCAGCGCGCGATCATCGAGGCCCAGAGGCCGTAGCGGTCGAAATACACCTCGCGGTAGATGAAGCGCACCTTGCCGGTGTCGATGTAATCCGCCTTGAGTTTCTTGTACGGGCCTTCGTGGAAGTTCGCACAATGCGGGCAGGTGTAAGAGGCATACTCGATGATCGTCACCGGCGCATCCTCAGCGCCCTGGACCATGTCGACGATCGAGGAGGTATCGACCTCGCCGGCCTCCTGCGCCTGTGCCGCGCCGATCAGCAGCGGTCCAGACAGGTCACCGGACCGGCCGGTGAACAGGAATGCGCCCGCCGTCAGCAGGATTGCCGCGAACAGCGCGGGGATAATTCGGGTCATCTGAACCCCTTTCTCAGTTTCGTTGCTTGGATAGAACGTTGCGGCCCAGACGTTCAAGGGCCGCGCGCAGCCCCTCGTCGGCGATGCCGTCGGCGGTTTTTGTCGCGTCGCGGCAGACCTCGGGGTTCGGCTCGGGGCGCGGTTTGGGCGCGGGGGCCTCGAACCGGGCCTGCCCGTCGGCAAAGCCGGTGGGCGCGGTCTGGGTGATGCGCACCCGGCTGATGGCGTTGTAGCCATAGGCCGCGTTCACCCGCTCGCGCAGCCGGTCCTTCTGCATTTCTAGCATCGGCGCCTGCGCGCCGGTGGTCAGCACGGTCAGCGTGGCGCCAAGCCCGGAGCGCCCGTAGCCGATCTTGACCGGACGGGCGATGGCGGCGATCTCGGGGCCGGCGATCTCGGCCCAATGGGTCAGGACCCGGGTCACGGCAAAGCCCCGGCTTTCGCCCGCGCGGCGGATCTGCTCGTTCAACAGCGTCGCGGTACGCTTGAACCCCCGGGTTGTCGATCGGCGCGGTGCCATGCGTGGATTCCCATCTGCTGCGGGGTATTCTATGTCACGGGGCAGCAAGTACCAGCGAAACCCGAATGCAGGGCGGATAAAGATTGCGTGATTCAGAGTTCGAAACCGGGCCAGGGCCCATCGCCGGCGATCTGCTGGGTTGGTACGATGTGCATGCCCGCGATCTGCCCTGGCGGGTCAGCCCGGCGGCGCGGGCGGCGGGGGTACGGCCCGATCCCTATCGCGTATGGCTGTCCGAGGTGATGCTGCAACAGACCACGGTGGCCGCCGTGCGCGACTATTTCCACCGCTTCACCACGCTCTGGCCCGACGTGAATGCGTTGGCGGCGGCCGAGGACGGCGCGGTGATGGGCGAATGGGCCGGGCTTGGATACTATGCCCGGGCGCGCAACCTGTTGAAATGCGCGCGCTTCGTCGCGGATGAGCTGGACGGGCGCTTTCCCGAACACCATGACGCGCTGTTGGAGCTGCCCGGCGTCGGCCCCTATACCGCCGCGGCGATTTCCGCCATCGCATTTGACAGGCCGGAAACGGTGATGGACGGCAACGTGGAACGGGTCATGGCGCGGCTGCATGACATCCACACCCCCCTGCCCGCCGCCAAGCCGGAGTTGAAGGCGCAGGCCGCCGCCCTGACGCCGGGTACGCGGCCCGGCGATTACGCGCAGGCGGTGATGGACCTGGGCGCCACGATCTGCACGCCGAAATCCCCCGCCTGCGGCATCTGCCCGTTGCGGAGCCCCTGCCGCGCAAGGGCAGCGGGAACCGCGCCCGAACTGCCGAAGAAGACGCCGAAGAAACCCAAGCCCACAAGGCGCGGCATCGTCTATCTGGCGCAACGGGACGATGGCGCGGTGCTGCTGGAACGGCGGCCCGACAAGGGGCTGTTGGGTGGCATGCTGGGCTGGCCCGGGTCTGACTGGTCGGAGGCGCCCGAGGAAAAGCCGCCGTTTGCTGCCGACTGGGTCACCCTGCCGGCAGAGGTGCGCCATACCTTCACCCATTTCCACCTGATCCTGACGATCAAATGCGCACCCTTGCCGGAAGGCGTCCTTCCCGAGCTGGGCCAAGTGATCCCGCGCGCCATGTTCCGGCCCGGAGACCTGCCGACGGTGATGCGCAAGGCCTATGACCTCTGGCGCGACGGGACCGCGTGACCCATGGGCAAGGTGCTACGAATTGGGTAGAATCCGCCCCGTTTCGTACAACCCGACGAGGTCGCCGATGATCCCCGCAGACAAGCTGGCCCGCTGGCAAAGCGCGCTGCCCTTCTGGGGCTCTTTCCTGCTGATCCCGGTCGCCTGGCTGAGCGCGGTGCAGGGTGGCTGGTATGTGATCCTGCCGCCGCTGATCACTTGGTACCTGTTCACCGCGCTGGACGGGTTGACCGGGCTGAACCTCGAGAATGCCGACCCGGAGACACCGCCGGAGGATCTGACCTGGTACCGGCTGCTGACCAGCCTTTGGGTGCCGCTGCAATTCGTCACCCTGTTCGGCACGATCTGGTACGTGACCCATTCGGGGCACCTGTCGGTACTGGAGAAGATCGTGCTGTTCTTCGGGATCGGGGTGATCACCGGCACCATCGGGATCAACTACAGCCACGAGTTGATGCACCAGAAGAACCGGCTTGAGCGGCTGTTGGGCGATGTTTTGCTGGCGATGGTGCTTTATTCGCATTTCCGGTCCGAACACCTGCTGGTGCATCACCGCTACGTCGGCACCCCGCGCGACGCGGTGACGGCGCGGTACAACGAGGGGTTTCACCGTTTCTATCCGCGCGTGTTGCGCGAAAGCCTGGTCTCGGCGTTTCGGGCGGAAAAGGCCCGGCTCGCGCGCAAGGACCGGCCCTGGACCGACGCGAAGAACCCGTTCTGGCGCTACTGGGGGTTTCAGGGCGCGATGCTGGTTCTGGCCTTCCTGCTTGGCGGTTGGGCCGGGGTCGGGCTGTTCCTGATTCAGGCCGGGACGGCGATCTGGCAGTTGGAGCTGGTCAACTATGTCGAACACTACGGGCTGACGCGGAAATACCTGGGCGATGGCAGGTACGAACATGTCTTGCCGCAGCATTCCTGGAACGCGGCGCAGAAGGCCACCAACTGGCTGCTGATCAACCTGCAGCGCCATTCGGATCATCACTACAAGCCCGACCGGCGGTTTCCGCTGTTGCAGAATTATACCGCCGCCGAGGCGCCGCAGCTGCCGCATGGCTATCCGATCATGACGATGGCGGCGATGATCCCGCCGCTGTGGCGGCGGGTGATGAACCCGCGCGTGCGGCAGTGGCGGGCGATGTATTACCCCGAGATCACCGACTGGACCCCCTATACCAAGGCCACCAACCCGATGCCGAAGGGAAGCGGGTCCCGATAGGTCGCTCAGCGATAGGTCCAGATCGTCATCGGCTCTTCGATCCCGCGAATGGGCTGATCGGCGTGGCGGGTGAACCCGTCGAGCAAGGGCGCCGTATCACCGGATTCCGACAGAACCCGGGTCCGCAGCGCATCGCTGATCGCCAGCCGCACCGAGAGCGGCCGGGTCAGCGCCTCCAGCCGGCTGGCCACGTTGACGGCGGTGCCGATGACAGCGAACTCCAACCGGTTGGCGCCGATGTCGCCCAGAACGGCGGTGCCATAATGCACGCCGATCCCGGCGCAGATCGTATCCTCACCGCGCTGACGCCGCTCGAGGTTCCAGTCGTCGATCACCCGGACCATGGCGCGGGCACAGGCCAGCGCGTTGGTGGCGTCCCGCGCGCCCGCCAGCGGCGTGCCGAAAGTCGCCATCAGCCCGTCGCCTAGGTACTTGTCCAGCGTGCCTTCGTGGTTGAAGACCTCGGCCTCCATCCGGGCGTGGAACCCGCGCAGAACCTCGATCACCTCGTAGGGGTCCCGATCGGCGGAAAACCGGGTAAAGCCGACGATGTCCACGAACAGAACCGCGATCTCCTGCCGGCGCACCTGTTTGAGCGGTTCGTCGTTCTGTGACAGCTCCTCGACCACGTTGGGCGAGAAATAGCGCGACAGGTTGGCGCGTTCGCGTTCCAGCGCCGCGTTGTCGATCAGCAGGCGGTTGAACCGCCGGGCCGAGACACCCAGTGTCACCGCGACAATCAGGAAGACCACGACCTCCTGAAGGCGCAGCCGCACCTGAAAGGCGTTCGGGTCCAGCCGCGCCGCCAGGTCGGACTGGCCGGCAAAGGCCGTCTGCGCGGCCTGTGACAGCTCCGGAAACGGGGGAGAGGACCACCATGCCACGATCAGCGCGCCCGTCCAGATCGCGGCGGTCCAGAGCCCGATGCCGATCACCGTGCGCCAGGAAAACGCCAGCGTGCCGGCGGCGAGGATCACGAACAGGTAGAGGAAGTTGCCATTGCGGTATTGCATGGCCAGCGGCAGATGTTCGTCGCTGAGCGGGTTGGGCATGACGATGCCGAGGGTCATGATCGCCAGGTCGGCAAAGATCAGCGCCAGTTCGGCGCGCGATTGCCCCACCCGCGCGACGCGCCGCAACAGCCAGCCATTGAGCGCCAGAAGGGCGAGGAAGCCGTGGTAGAACAGCACCTCTCGGCTGGGGGTGAGAAAGACCAGGAAGACGGCGATCACCGCCAGCGCCACCCATCGGGCGCGCACGGCAAGGTCCATGCCCTCGCATTTGTGGCGAAGCAGCGCGGCCTCGGTATACTTGCCGGGCGTGTCCCCGGCCGGATCGAGATCCGCCATGAGTGCCCGGGGAGAGCGAAGCCGGCGGGATGCGTTTTCACTCATGTGGGTGCGGTCCATGCAGGGTTTCGCGGCGCCCCCTTCCTAGCGGGTCGCCCTGCCCCAAGGCAAAGCAATCCGGAAGAAAAAAGCCCCGCCATGACGGCGGGGCAAGGTGCGGTGCCGCGCGCGATCCCGCGGGCACCGGCGGTCATCCGGTTTGTCTGGAGGATTAATTCTCGCGCATTTCCGAGCGGATCTGCTGGCGCAGCACGTCGATCGGCACGGTCTTGCCTTCTTTCTTGAAACACCAGTAGGTCCAGCCGTTGCAGGATGGGGCGCCTTCGAGCGCGGCGCCGACCTGGTGGATGGATCCGCGCACCTCGCCGCCGACCAGAGTGCCATCGGCGCGGACCTTGGCCTTGTAGCGCTTGTTCATCGAGAACAGCTCTTCGCCCGGGCGCAGCATGCCGCGTTCGACCAGCTGGCCGAAGGGCACGCGCGGTTCGGCCCGCTTGCTGGCGCTGACCTGCAGCGCGTCGCGGTCGAACTTGCGCACGCGGGAGATGCGTTTCTCGGCCACCTTGCGATAGGCTTCCTCGCGCTCGATCCCGATGAACTCGCGGCCCAGCATCTTGGCCACGGCGCCGGTGGTGCCGGTGCCGAAGAACGGGTCGAGCACCACGTCGCCGGGGTTGGTGGACCCCACCAGCACCCGGTGCAGCAGCGATTCCGGCTTTTGCGTGGGATGTGCCTTGTCGCCGTTGTCGTCCTTGAGCCGCTCGTGCCCGGTGCAGATCGGCAGCACCCAGTCCGAGCGCATCTGGATGCCCTCGTTCAGAGCCTTGAGCGCCTCGTAGTTGAAGGTGTATTTTCCACCCTCGGATTTTGAGGCCCAGATCATCGTCTCATGGGCGTTGGTGAACCGCTTGCCCCGGAAATTCGGCATCGGGTTCGACTTGCGCCAGACCACGTCGTTGAGAATCCAGAATCCCGCGTTCTGCAGCGCCGAGCCGACACGGAAGATGTTGTGGTAACTGCCGATCACCCAGATCGCGCCGTTCGGTTTCAGCAGCCGGCGCGCGGCGGCGAGCCAGTCGCGGGTGAACTTGTCATAGGCGGCAAAGGAATCGAACTGGTCCCAGTGATCATCCACCGCGTCGACCTGGCTGTTGTCGGGGCGGTGCAACTGGCCCTTGAGTTGCAGGTTGTAGGGCGGGTCGGCAAAGATAAGATCGACACTGCTCTCCGGCAGACTGTTCATCACCTCGATGCAGTCACCATCCAGAATAGAATTCAACGGGAGCGCCGCGGCGCCCTTGGATTTGGTTTTCGTCATTTTCTGCCTCTATCCGGCGCTTTGGCGCGCTCGTTTTATGGAGACAAGGATGAGTCAAACCCGATTCGCCGTCAATTTCTTTTTTGAATCAGTCACTTACGGATTTGTCTTGATACAAGATATTGTGTACCGGTTTGAAGGAACGTCTATGGTGTGGGGTGACACCAAGATTTCGGAGCGCCGTCTTGTGGCTTTTCGTCGGGTATCCGGCGTTGCTCTCCCAGCCATAACCGGGATGCTGTTGCGCCAAATCCACCATCAGCCTGTCGCGGCAGGTCTTGGCCATGATCGAGGCCGCCGAAATCGACACCGAACGCGCGTCGCCACCGATCACGGCGCGCGACGGGAGGCTCAGCCCGGCGGGGATCATGTTGCCGTCGATCAGCAGGAAATCGGGCGGCGGATCGAGTGCGGCAACGGCGCGCTCCATCGCCAGGTGGCTGGCGCGCAGGATGTTGATCTCGTCGATCTCCGCGACGCTGGCATGGGCGATGGCGATCTCGGCGCAGCCCGAGAGCGCCTGTTCGAGGGCCTCGCGGCGGCGCGCGGTGAGTTTCTTGGAATCGTTCAGCCCCTCGGGCGTCGCTTGCGGATCCAGGATCACGGCGGCGGCGGTGACCGGGCCGGCGATCGGGCCGCGGCCGACCTCATCGACACCGGCGATGCGCAGGAACCCCTGCGCCCGCAATTCCCGTTCCAGGCTGTCGTCGGCTGTGTTCATGGCTGCCTTGCTGCCCCGCCGAGCGGGGCAGCGCAAGGGCGTTTCAGCGATCCGGGGTGTGCCACTCGGCCGGCGGCACGTCGCGCCGACGCAGCCGCAGCGCCAGGCCGATAGCCACGCCGGTGCCGATGGCGACGGTCAGGTCGGTCACCACCGTCAGCACCAGCGTCAGCAGCAGCAGGATGCGGTCGGACATCCGCGCCTGCATGTAGATGCGCCACTTGTCCGGCTCGCTCATGTTCCAGGCGGTCAGCATCAGCAACGCGGCCAGCGCCGGCATCGCGAGATAGCCCGCCAGCGGCGCCGCCAGCATCATCACCACGAGGATGGTCAGCGCGTGCACCAGCCCGGCCACCGGCGTCTTGCCGCCGGCGCGCACGTTGGTCGCGGTCCGGGCAATCGCCCCGGTCGCCGGCAGCCCGCCGAAGAACGCCGAGCCGATATTGGCCAGGCCCTGCGCGCGGATTTCGGCGTTGGGGCGGTGCTTGCCGCCGATCATCCGGTCAGACACCATCGCAGAGAGCAGCGATTCAACTCCGGCCAGAAAGGCGATGACAGCCGCCGAGGGCAGCAGTTCGATCACCCTTGCATAGGACAGCTCGGGCAGCTTGGGCATCGGCAGGTGATCGGGCAAGGCGCCGAATCGGGAAAAGATCGAATCCACCGGCAGGGTCAGCACGGCAGCGATGGCCGAGCCGGCCCCGACCGCGACGATCAGACCGGGAAAGCGCGGGAACAGCCGCCGCAGCGCCACGATGGCCACCAGCGTGAAGGCCCCGATGCCGAGGCTTTCCCAGCTGACCGTGTCGCGCGCCGCCCAGAGCGCGGGGATCTTCTCGACGAAATCGGCGGGCACCTCCTCCATCGAGAGACCGAAGAAATCCTTGAGCTGGCTGGTGCCGATGATCACCCCGATGCCGATGGTGAACCCGTTGATCACCGGTTCCGGAACGTAGGAGATCAGGTTGCCCGCGCGCAGGTAGCCCGCGACCAGCAACATCATCCCCGCCATCAGGGTGGCCAGCACCAACCCGTCATAGCCGTGATCCGCGATCACCCCGTAAACCACCACGATGAAGGCGCCGGTCGGCCCGCCGATCTGCACCCGGCTGCCGCCGAAAGCCGAGATCAGGAAGCCGGCCACGATGGCCGTCACCAGCCCGGCGGCCGGATCGGCCCCCGAGGCGATCGCGATGGCCAGGCTGAGCGGCAGCGCCACCATCGCCACGGTGATACCGGCCAGAACATCGATGCCGAAATCGGGCATCGTGTAGGTTTGCAGCGTCGTCAGAATCTTGGGTTTCATATGCGGGCCCATGCATGTCGAGGTTGAATGGGCAGGGCCCCGCGTCACCCGAATTGGGTAACGTCGGTCGCGGGCGATCTAGCGCGCGGCCCCGCTGGGGCGTCGAAAATGACGCGACAGCCAAGCGGGGTCCTGTCCGGATTAGGATCGGCGCATAAAAGGCGATAGAGGCGCGGGTTGCAACTCCCCCAAACGAAAAAAGGGCGGACCTGATGGCCGCCCTCTGAGTCGGGTAGGGATTTTCCCCGGTATCAGCGGTGAACGTGCACGACGCGCTTGTTGACGACCTTCTTGCGGATGACTTTCACTTGGCGCTGGGGCGCGCGCTGAACATGGGGCTGATGGGCGCGCGGCGGCTGTTGAACGCGGGGGGCGTGGTACTGCGGTTTGTAGGTGCGCTGCGGGTGATAAACGTGGCGCGGCGGCTGCTGCACCACGACCTTGCGCTGATGCACGACGGTGCCGTGGTCGTTGCGGCTGCCTTCGATGGCGGCGCCGAGGATGGCCAGCCCGACCAGCCCGGCAAAGAAGCGCGCGGCATCGTCGTTGTCGGCGCGGGCCGGGGCGGCGGTGGCACCGGTGATGGCCACCACCAGCGCGAGGCCGGAAATCAGCGTGATGAAGGAGCGGTGCGAGACGATCTTGCGGGTCATTGTGTGTTTCCTTTCGGGGTTGGGTCGCGGCGGGGGAAGGCCGCAGCGGGATGCAGCCACCCTCGCCCCGACCCATCCAGACAGGCAATAACGGGCGGTTGATATCGAATAACATCCGCCCCAAAGCCCTGTGGTTATTGAATAACCGGCGCGCTGCGGTCAGGATGGCCCCATGAAACAGTTCCTGCTTTCCATCGCCCTGATCGCCGGTCTCATGGCGGCCGCGCCAGCCTCGGCGGCGGAGTGCTACGCCGATTACAAGGCCAAGCGCGACAACCCGCTGAAGCTGCATTACGGCGTCATGCAATTGCGCGGCGGCTGCGACCGCCAATCGGCGCGGGCCGAGGTGTCGGCCCGGCTGCAGCAAAACGGCTGGAAGCTGCTGAACGTGATGTCGGTGTTCGGCCCCGAGGGGCTTGCGGGGAGGAGGGCCAATGCCGGACACTTCTATCTCCGGTTCTGAACCGCGCCGCCCCGGTGCCCGGATCGTCGGGATCGGGATCGCGGCGATCGTGGCGATCCTTGGCGTTGCCGGTGCCGTACTGCTTTTGACGTTGCCCGACGCCAATGCCTTCAACGCGCGGGTGGAGCGGCTGTTCGTCGAGAGCGACCTGACCAGCGGCACCGAGATCAAGCTGCTGGAGATCCTGGCGCAATCGGGCACCGCCTTTGCCGACACGCTGGCCAGCTACCGCATGGTGATCTTCGTGCTGCTGGTCTTTGCCACCGCGATGATGGTGGCGGCGCTGGTGTTCCTGGTGCTGCTGGCCGGGCTGAACCGCCGCATGGCCCAGATCGAACGCGCCGGCATCCAGGTCAATTCGCTGCTGATCAGCCGCGAGGAAAACACCGTCTATCTCAACAACATGGACTTCAAGCTGACGGCGGCGGCGATGGAGACGCTCTCGGTTCTGGCCGAGGCGCGGCTGGATGACGAGGTGCTCTCGGGCGTCGAGATCGAGGCGATGATCTCGGGGCGCGAGGCCACCGATTGCGAAGAGGCCGCCGGGGCAACGCGGATCAAGCGGCTGCGCGACACGCTGGGCAACCAGATGGTCAGTGAGCTTCTGGTCAAGAACATCGCGCGGCGCGGCTACATGCTGGCGATCGAGAAGGACGTGATCCGGATGGTGTGAGCGGCGCACCGGATGCCCGGGGGCCGGATTCAACAGCAAACGGGAGGAGCCGACGCGGCAGGGGTCGCGGTGGGGTTGACTTCCCCCGCCGTGGCCGCCCTTCTTTCGCGCAACAGACAGGAGGCCCGATGCACACCCCATTCGACCAGGAACTGGAAGCGCGCCTGACCCGCTATGCCGCCATCGACAGCCAGAGCGACGAGGAGTCGCCGGGCTCGCCCAGCACCGAGATCCAGTTCGACATGCTGCGGCTGCTGGAGACCGAGTTGCAGGAAATCGGCGCGCAGGACGTGACGCTCACCGACTATGGCACCGTTCTGGCAACGATCCCCGGCACCGTCCCCGGCCCCACCGTCGGGCTGCTGGCGCATGTGGACACCGCACCGCAGTTCAACGCCAGCGGCGTGAAACCGCGGGTGATCAAGGGTTACAACGGGGGCGAGATCACCTATCCCGACGATCCCGCGCTGGTACTCTCGCCCGAGGCCTCGCCCTATCTGGCCGACAAGATCGGCCATGACATCGTCACCGCCTCGGGCCTGACGCTGCTGGGGGCGGATGACAAGGCCGGGGTTGCGATCATCATGACCGCCGCGCGGCACCTGCTGGAGAACCGCCAGATCGAACACGGGCCGATCCGCATCGCCTTTACCCCGGACGAGGAGATCGGGCGCGGCGTGGATGAGCGGCTCCCCAAGGATCTGGGCGCCGATTTCGCCTATACCTTCGACGGTGGCAGGGTCGGCGAGATCGAGTACGAGACCTTTTCCGCCGATGCCGCCGAGGTGTCCATCACCGGGGTGTCGATCCATCCCGGTTTCGCCAAGGGCAAGATGGTCAACGCCATCCACCTTGCCGCCAGGATCATCGACTGCCTGCCGCAGGCCACCATGACGCCCGAGGTAACCGAGGCGCGCGAGGGGTTCTGGCACGCCACCGAGATGACCGGCGGTTCATCGCAGATGAAGATCAAGCTCATCCTGCGCGATTTCGAGATGGAGGGGCTGGAACAGAAGGGCGAGATGCTGCGCGCGGTCTGCGCGGCGGTGCAGGCGACCGAGCCGCGCGCGACCATCGCCTGTGACATCCGCCCGCAATACCGCAACATGCGTTATTGGCTGGAACAGGACATGACGCCGGTGAAACTGGCACAGGATGCCTGCCGCGACCTCGGGCTCGACCCGGTGTCGGTCCCGATCCGGGGCGGCACCGACGGGTCGCGCCTGACCGAGATGGGGGTGCCCTGCCCCAACCTCTTTACCGGCATGCAGAACATCCACGGCCCGCTGGAATGGATCTCGGTGCAGGATATGGGCGCTGCCACCAACCTGTGCCTGAAGCTGGTGGAACGGGCGGCAGCGGACGACTGACCCAAGGCGACCCCCTTTGTGTTGGCTGCGCCATCGGCGGCGCAGCCCTTCAACCGCGGTCGCGTTCCTTGTCGAAATGAATGACCGCGCGCAGACTTTTCCCCGCGTGCATCAGGTCAAACGCCGTGTTGATGTCATCGAGCCCCATGGCGTGATTGATGAGATCATTCAGCTTGAATTCGCCCCGCATACAGGTGTTTAGGCCCGGCAATTTGTCGATCGCACGGGTCAGAATCCGATCACGAAAATCCGCGCGAAGCGCGGGTTCATAGGCGTCATGGGTTGGTAGAACACCCTTTTGCATGTGTGTCCTCCTTCAGAGTTGCCGCAGACACAGCATCATGGTGAGAGATTGCGCGTCGGATGGCGCAGGCCAGGTTCGCCCAAACTGAAACCGAGGGGCATTCTGAGCCCAGTTTCGGGCAGGCGCCGCGTCGATGGGGTTCGGTCGCGTCACACAGCCCCGTACGGAAAATGAAAAATTCATACTGATCAGGGCAGCGTCACTGGTTCATGACGGGATGGTGGTGGCCGAGATGATCCACGCGCCCTTCTCTCTCCCGCGCAGTTTTCAACTCCGTAGGGTCGCTTCGATATCCCGCGCGCTGAGAGCGGGGTAAGAACTTTGGCCGTCGTGCTATACGTCAATTGGTTGTGCGGCCAAACGAACCACAGCTCTCTGCACCCCATTTCGCACCCTGGGCCGATCCCTTCATCAAGGGTGCCCAGCCTTTGGGCCTGCCTTGCACGATCGAGCGCGGAGGCGAATTTTCCTCCGAAACCGGCCTACAACGACTGGTGCGCCCAACATCCTAATGCTATCATTATGAGACTTTTTAAGGATGCGCGCTATATTTCAACGAGGAGTGGAATAATCTTGTTTACCGAAGCCGGTGAAATCCTCGTTGTCGACCTGGACGGGACGCTGCTGCGCAGCGACATGCTCTTCGAGAGCTTCTGGTCGGCCTTCGGGCGGGACTGGCGCGTTCCTTTCCTTTCGTTGGCTGCGCTGACTGGTGGTCGGGCATCGCTCAAACGCCATCTGGCCGCGACCTCAGCCGTCGAGGCCGCCACTCTCCCCTACGATCCCAAGGTGATCGCGTTCGTGCAAGAGTGGCGCGCGTCTGGTGGAAGAACGGCGCTCGTAACCGCCAGCGATCGCGATTTCGCCGAAGCGATCTCTGCTCATCTGGGCATTTTCGACGAGGTGCACGGATCGGACGGCAAGCAGAACCTCAAGGGCGATCGCAAAGGGCAGTTCCTGGAGGAGAGGTTCGGGGCGAAGCGCTTCGCCTACATGGGCGATGCGAAGGCTGATCTGCCGGTCTGGAAACGCGCCGCCAAAGCGATCACCGTGAATAGCCCGGCCGCACTTCGGCAGGAAGCTGAGCGCGTCTGTGAAAGCGTCGAGCATCTCGTCACCGATGCCAGATCGGTCAAGCCCTACATCAAGGCGCTGCGTCCGCATCAGTGGCTGAAAAACGTTCTCGTCTTCTTGCCCATGTTGGTGGCGCATCAGCTGGACAGTCGGACTTTCCTCATGTCGTTGCTCGCCTTCGTCTGCTTCAGCCTAGTGGCGTCGAGCGTCTATGTGTTGAACGACCTTCTCGATCTCGCGGCGGACCGCGCCCACCCGCGCAAGAAAAACCGTCCATTTGCTTCTGGCAGCATCCCGATTGCCCACGGTACATGGATGGCCGCCGGCCTGCTTGTTCTGGGCAGTCTGCTTGCAATCGGCATTAGCCCATCATTCCTGCTGGCGATGAGCACCTACTACCTGCTGACCACCGCTTATTCCCTGCATCTCAAACGCCGGATCGTCATCGACATCTGCGTGCTGGCCGACCTCTACACGGCCCGGATCGTTGCGGGCGGTGTCGCCACAGGCATTCCGTTGTCGGTCTGGCTGCTCGCGTTCTCGGTGTTTTTCTTCTTGTCGTTGGCCGCGGTCAAGCGTCAGGCCGAGCTTATCGACAGCGCTGATCGCGGCAGCCTCAAGGCCAGCGGACGCGGCTACCACGTGGAGGACCTCCCGATTATCGCAATGATCGCGGTCGGCGCCGGGTATGTTTCCGTGCTGGTGATGACCCTCTACGTCAATTCTCCTGCCGTCATGCAGCTCTACGCGCATCCGAAAGCCATGTGGGGCGTCTGCGGCGTGCTGCTTTATTGGATCACCCGCACCGTCATGGTCGCGCATCGCGGGCATATGCATGACGATCCGGTCGTTTATGCGGCCAAGGACCGGATCAGCCAGATGTGCCTGCTGATCATACTGGTCTTTGTTGTCGGTGGGGCAATGGCATGACGCTCCAGACCCTGATCTTGCGCTACGCCGCTTTCGCCGTGATCGCGACAATTGCGAACCTTGCAATGCAGCGGGCCGTTTTCCAGTTCGGAGACACGGGCCCATACTTCGCCGCCGCGGTGGGCGCGGGGACCCTTCTTGGCCTCGGCATCAAGTACGTGCTCGACAAGCGCTGGATCTTCCATGATCTCGAAACTGGCATGAAGAACCACGGCCGGAAGTTCTGGCGATATACAGTCATGGGGCTGATCACGACGGCGATCTTCTGGGGTACCGAGACAACCTTCTGGCTGATCTGGAAGGACGACATGATGCGCGAGTTGAGCGCGATCCTGGGACTCTCCATCGGCTATGTCGTGAAGTACAACCTCGACCGCCGCTTCGTGTTCACCGGCCGACAATGGGCCGCGTCCACATGAAGCTGTCTGGATGGGGGCGATATCCGGTGCTGGAAGCACGGACGCATCAGCCGCGCAGCGTTGAGGCGCTACGGCAGTTGGTCCTGTCCGAGCCGAGCCTCATAGCCCGTGGCAATGGCCGCGCCTATGGTGACAGCGCCATCAACACGTCCGCGACCATCGAGACCCGACACCTCAACCGGATGATCGCGTTCGATCCAGGCTCCGGTCAGCTGGTCGCTGAAGCCGGCGTGCTGCTGGGCGACATCATCGCCGCCTTCCTGCCGCGCGGCTGGTTCCCCCTGGTCACGCCAGGGACAAAGTTCGTCACGCTTGGCGGTGCCATTGCGGCGGATGTCCACGGCAAGAACCACCACAAGGACGGCAGTTTCCGAGCCTGCGTCGACTGGATCGATGTCATGGGGCCAGAGGGTGAAATCCGCCGTTGCTCTCCACGGGAGGATGCGTCCCTTTTTGACCACACCCTGGGCGGCATGGGGCTGACGGGTATCATCCTGCGCGCGGCCATCCGTCTGCGATCGGTCGAAACGGCCTGGATCCGCCAGACGACCGTCGCAGCACCCAATCTCGAGGCCGCGATGGCCACCTTTGAGACGTCTCAGGACGCGACCTATTCGGTGGCCTGGATCGATTGCCTCGGCAGAGGTGATAATCTCGGTCGCTCACTGGTGATGCTCGGAGAGCATGCGATGCGAAGCGATCTGTCGCCGGACAAGGTTCAGGCCCCTTTCCGGATCAGGCCCAAGCGAAAGCTTTCGGTCTCGATCGACGCCCCGGCCTTCGCGCTGAACCGCCTGACTGTCCGTGCCTTCAACGCCCTCTACTACCAGGCCGGCGCGCGCAAGACCACCGATGACCTCGTGGATTGGGAGAGCTACTTCTATCCGCTCGACGCGATCCTGGGTTGGAACCGGATCTATGGACGCAAGGGTTTTACCCAGTTCCAGTGCGTTCTACCCCTGGACCGATCCGAGGCCGGGTTGACGGCGCTCCTGGCCGAGACCGCGAAGGCCGGGTCCGGATCCTTCCTCGCGGTTCTGAAACGCTTCGGCAAGCAGGACAGCGCCTTCTCCTTTCCGACGCAAGGCTACACGTTGGCGCTGGATTTCCCGGTCACGAAGAAGACGCTCGCGCTGCTGGATCGGCTGGACCGGATCACCATCGACCACGGCGGGCGTTTCTACCTCGCGAAAGACAGCCGGATGAGCGCCGCGACGCTGCGCTCCTCGGACCCACGCAGCACTGATTTCCACGCCCACCGCGACAGCCATGGGTACGCCGGCCGGTTCAGGTCGGCCCAATCCGAAAGACTGGCCCTATGACAAAGCCCCCCGTCCTCATCCTCGGCGCCCGATCCGACATCGGCAAGGCTGTCGCGCACCGGTTTGCCTCGCTTGGCCATCCGATCCAGCTGGCCGCCCGCAACGCGGCCGATCTTGAGGCAGACAAGATCGACATGGAACTGCGCCATGCGGTGTCAGTCACCCTGCACGACTTCGATGCGCTGGCGACCAAAGACCACGAAGCCTTCGTCGCAGCCCTTCCGCAGCTGCCCCAAGTCGCGGTCTGCGCGGTTGGCCTGATGGGCCAGCAAGCGGAAAACGAGCGGGACATCCAGGCCGCTTGCCGCGTGATGCGCAGCAATTTCGAGGGGCCGGCCAGCATCCTGGCGGTACTGGCCAACAGCTTCGAGGCGCAGGGTAGCGGCACCCTCGTCGGCATCAGTTCGGTCGCAGGCGAGCGCGGCCGCGCGACCAACTACGTTTATGGCGCGGCAAAGGCAGGCTTCACGGCCTTCCTGTCAGGCCTGCGCAACCGCCTCTCCAAGCGCGGGGTCCATGTCGTGACGGTCCTTCCGGGTTTCGTCGCGACGCAAATGACCGAAGGCATGGACCTGCCCGCGAAACTGACCGCGGAGCCCGGCGAGGTCGCCGATGCCATCGTGCGCGCCGTCGAACGCAAGACGGACGTGATCTACGTGCGACCGGTCTGGCGGGTCATCATGATGGTCATTCGGTGCATTCCGGAACGGATGTTCAAGGGGATGAAGATATAATGAGTGACCAAAGGGGATTTGTTCTAGTATCCGGAATCTTTCTGGCGGCATCTTTGGCCGCTTTCGTCGTATTGAACAGGTGGCTGGTCACGGATATTGGCCTTTTGTCTTACGGAAGAGTTTGGCAGTTTTATATTTCATACTCGGATTTCGGATTTGTTCGCCGCGCCCTTTTGGGAACGATCGTCACTGAAAGTGGTTTGAACTCCTTGTTCGAGAACGAATATTTCTTCGCCCTTGCCGTTCACCATATCGCGATTGCAGTTCTTAGCAGCACCGTTGCGTATTACTGTATTTCGAGAAAGATTTTTGATCCTCCTTTTTTAACATCGATCGCCTTCTCGCCAGCTTTGATTATACACTCTGGCTACAGCACCGGTTCACTTGACGTGTTTGTTGTCATTCTTTCCGCACTTAATATTCTTCTTGTCAGGAATTCAGTAACTTTCTCTATTGTTATAATCTTCGGGATACTGACGCACGAACTTTTCATATTTTCAGTTCCCGCTCAAGTCCTTGCCAAATTAATGCGCAATGGTAATGCTTGGGACTCTCATTCGGTCAAATCCCTTGTTTTTCCTGCCTTTGCTTTCACTGTTGCGGTCATCGCAATGACACTCTTTGGTACAGTCGATATGTCGAAGGAAGCTGTAGAGCAGGTCATGCGACAAAAGATTCCGATCGCTGAAGGTCAGCATGGCCTCTGGAGTGGGTACTTTGAGATTGCCTCCGCGACTGACCAGAATTCAGTGGGCGATATTCAGAATCTAGCAACAGAGGTTCAGACAGGGTTCGTTTGGTTAGTAGTTCCACTCACTTATGTCGTTCTCCTTATCGCAAGGCTATGGACCTACTCGGAAGGGCGAATGGAATTTGCAGCTATTCTCATGGCAGTTCTCGCGCCTCTTCTTGCGGCACTAGTCGCTACAGACTATTATCGCTGGATTGCATTGAGTGCAGATATGGGGATTCTTATTTCTTTGATCTATGTCACGCAAACAGGTCGGTCAGGTTCGCGTTGGAATACCCCCTTGCTCGTGTTTTGCCTTCTCGCCCCTTTTGGAAGCGCTGCAATTGAGAGACCATTCCCAATGCATCAGTTTATTTTCGAGAAGCTTATGAATTAACGTAATCCCCACCGCGACAGCCATGGGTACGCAGGCCGGCTCAGGTCGGCCCAATCCGAAAGACTGGCCCTATGACGAAGCCCCCCGTCCTCATCCTCGGCGCCCGATCCGACATCGGCAAGGCTGTCGCGCACAGGTTTGCCTCGCTTGGCCATCCGATCCAGCTGGCCGCCCGCAACGCGGCCGATCTTGAGGCAGACAAGGTCGACATGGAGCTGCGCCATGCGGTGTCAGTCGCCCTGCACGACTTCGATGCGCAGGACAGCGGCACCCTCGTCGGCATCAGTTCGGTCGCAGGCGAGCGCGGTTGCGCGACCAACTACGTTTATGGCGCGGCAAAGGCAGGCTTCACGGCCTTCCTGTCAGGCCTGCGCAACCGGCTCTCCAAACGCGGGGTCCATGTCGTGACGGTCCTTCCGGGTTTCGTCGCGACGCAAATGACCGAAGACATGGACCTGCCCGCGAAACTGACCGCGGAGCCCGGCGAGGTCGCCGATGCCATCGTGCGCGCCGTCGAGCGCAAGACGGACGTGATCTACGTGCGGCCGGTCTGGCGGGTCATCATGATGGTCATTCGGTGCATTCCGGAACGGATGTTCAAGAGGATGAAGATATGAAAGCTTCGGCGTTGGCACTGGAAAAAATGGGGCTTTCGTTTGTGTATGGGGCGCTGATTATACTTTACTGCGCGATTTACGCCCCATACGGACTCGAGAACAATGATGGCGGCTTTTTACTTGGGCTTTCGCATCAATTCTCAGAGGGCGCAGGCATTTATGATGACATTATTTATATTCGGCCACCCGCATCAATCATCTTTCACTCTATCAACTTCACCTCCCCCCTTGGTGTCGCTCCGGTACTTTCAAGCAGAATCGTGTATTTTGTTCAAATTGGAATTTACTCAGCCGCAACCGCCACCTTGTTTGCCAACTACTTGAAACTGAATTCCATCGGACTGCTACTCCTGGCTTCCGCTTGCTTTATATTTAACGCGCACAACTTTCCGCCGATGGCATGGCATACAGTGGATGGAATATTTTTTTCCGTTCTTGCCATATTTTTTTCGGTGAAAGCCCAAGCTGGCGCCACATCAACGAAATTCATCAAATTGTTATTAGCCTCTTTATTGGGACTTTTAGCCGCACTGAGCAAGCAACCCTTCTATATCACCCCAATTCTGGTCGGAGTTATCGCCTCATATCCTCTCTCACTTCGGAAGCTGGGCATCACTGTTATAGCGACTTTTCTCGGCGGGGTCTTGTTGTGGATTTCGCTGACGTCATTTCTTGATATCAATGGGATGTTAAATGCAATAGTCTCACAGACCAGCGCCCGTGATCTAGTATCAGCGGGCGTACTGAACTATGCGCAAGACTGGTACAGTTTACGCAGCATAATCACTGTCGGCCCTTTAGCGAGCGTCCTTCTTATTTGGGCCTTTGGGAGAGCCTCTGGGAGGGCGCTTGTTGCGCCCGCCTACTTGCGGTTCGCACTGATATTATCAGTAACCATCTATATGATCAGTTTTCTTCAGGTGTTTGTGTTTACTGACCGCTGGGTCAGTCCGAGATCGCTGTTCGACACTTTGTTTACGATCACGGCTTTGGTTTCAACTATTGAAGCTATCAGAACAAGGAAGATTACCTGGCTGGTGCTGACCGCACTCCATGGAGTCTCTTGGGCAGCATCGATCAGCTGGGGCTATACAACTGTCGCACTTTTTTCTGCACCATCCATCATCACGATCACAATCGTCGGCATGGAACTCATAAAGGGAAGCCGCACTCAGTTGGCAGCCTCAACTATTGCATCAGTGGCAGCAGCTAGCACTTTCTTTTTCGGAAGCCAGTTTCTGTACTCTCTTGAAGGACCCGTAAGGCGCTCTGATGTGACCGTGAGTATCGGACCTGAGTTTCCAGCTCTTCGTGGAATATGGGTCTCTGCTACTAAAGCAGATGAACTTCGGGAGCTAAAGATCCTAAGGTCCAAATTTGGAGAGAACCTTGTAGTTCTGCCTAACTGGCCTTTGTATAATACGATTTTCGACGGTCGAAATCCAATAGGAATGGATTGGCCGCTCAACACAGAGGTCGGGCCATTTGATCGGGTGGTCCAATCGCGCTTGGGGCAAGTTGATGTCGCTCTCGTGTTCCGGAACGCAAACCCGAGTCCAGCGAGCGAAGGACGCTTTGGCTCACAAATCACGCAGTCTGTAATCGAGAGCTGGTCAACGGAAGATTTCGAAACCAAGTACTTCGACGTCTACCTGAATCCGAGCCATTGAGTGTATTTTGGATCGGACTAGGGTCAGGATGCATTGATTTCGGTCGCACTGCATGATTCACGGTTCCGAAAATGGAGCTGTGACATGAGCGATCTTTTCTGGCTGACTGATGAGCAGATGGCGCGTCTGAAGCCCTTCTTTCCAAAGTCGCACGGGAAGCCACGTGTTGACGACAAGCGCGTACTGAGTGGAATAATATTCATCAACCGCAATGGCTTGCGCTGGCGTGACGCTCCTGCCGTCTAT